>NZ_CP150277.1:2094012-2407017 GCF_037977385.1 Terribacillus sp. FSL K6-0262
TGCTGTCATGAGTGTCTATGCCGTCACAGTAGTAGGATTCAGTTCCGGGCAGTTCATCATCCTCTATCTTGTTTCCACGGTCACGGCAATCATCGGGTCTTTCTGCTTTGGTCAGATAGCCAATAAAATCGGGGCACATCGATCATTTTCCTTGGTTGCGGTAATCATGGTGATTGCTTTGACCATCGGGGTATTGGCTGCTGCCCAATGGATGTTCTGGATAGCCGGCAGTCTTTTCGGAATTGCCCTTGGGTCGATCTGGGTCACATCGCGGATTTTGATTGTGGATTTATCCCCAACTGAAAAGCAGGGGCAGTTCTTTGGGCTGTTTGCGTTCTCTGGAAAGGTGTCATCCATCATTGGTCCGATGATTTATGGGAGTATAACGCTTGCGTTGAAAGATTTTGGGGATTTGGCTAGCAGAGCTGCCTTGACATCGCTCATTTTGCTGACAATCATCGGTCTGCTCGTACATATCGCGAAGACGCCGGATAGGATGGCAGTGCGTTAATGCGCCTGCCATTCATCCAGTGAATCTACGAAGGTGCCGGAGAAGTGCACACTTCTTGCGATATTGAAAAGCTGTACTTTCGCTAAAATGGAAATAGGATTGATGATGACGATGTTACGGAAACCAAGTTCATCATATAACTTAAAAGCATCAGCAATTCGATAGACCAGATCCTGCTTTATCACATTCAAATGGATGAGATCAACGATGAGATCATATTCCGAGGCCTGGATCGACCCGAATGTTTCATAAAGAGTCTCCATGAATGCTGTGGATTCCTTATTCTTAAAGAACCCTTCCGCTGTGATGCGAAGCACCTTCTCTTTGTCATCAACTTCAAATTTGTACATACTGAATTACTCCCCAAACTTCATTCCTTAACGGGCTTAAGCGTACTAGCTTTGCCGAATTATGTCAATTAACCATTTCACTTCTTTACACTTGTAAGGGTTCCATTTTATTGGAATTTATAAGTGTATATTGCACTAGTGTTTTCCCTCTCCTAAAGCAAAGCCCGCTGTCATGCAATTCTTTAAATCGAGCATTCTGGTTCTCTTTTCTTGTTTACCCAGATTATGGGTTAGTCGTTCATGGATATAAAGTTCTTTTATAGCCCATGAACAAAGGATAACCTTCTATATTAAGGTTTTTATTACAATATAAACCAGATTTAGTCTGAGCAATTTGTCCGTTCACCTTCCGGATGTTCTGCTGAGCCTGGTTTGTGATTTCTGCTGCTTATGAGCCATGCATACAGACCTATCGATATAGTTTCATTCCATTACCTCCTGCTCTTCCCGGTATTTGATATACTAGCTAACAATAGAAGCGATTTGGGAGGAAGAGGAATGGCAGATGTGAGCGTATCGATGGAGGCGGAGGAAAAGAGGGATATGACTTTCAGGCAGGGCGTAAAGGATTGCATTCCAACCTTGCTTGGTTATATCAGCATCGGGATTGCTGCCGGCGTGGTCGGTGTTGCGGCCGGAATCAGTGCATTGGAGGTCGTGCTTTTGGCGTTACTGGTATATGCTGGATCAGCACAGTTTATTTTTGCAGCCTTGGTGCTGGATGGGAGTCCGGCAGCTGCAATCATATTGACGACCTTCATTGTGAATCTCCGTCATTTCTTGATGAGTGCGACACTTGCACCGCATTTTACACAGTATTCTGTCTGGCGGAACATCGGAATCGGCATTCTGCTGACAGATGAAACCTTTGGGGTTGCTTCTGGCAGACTTCAGCTAAAGCAGCGGATGAGTGCAAGCTGGATGAACGGACTTAACATCACTGCTTATTTATGCTGGATTGTCTCTTGTGCTGCTGGTGCACTATTTGGGAACTGGCTGTCGGATCCAGAGGCATTCGGGCTGGATTTTGCCCTGACAGCTATGTTCATTGCGCTGCTTGTGCTGCAGCTCGATGCCATTGAATCGGCAAAATTAAAGCATCATCTGCGGCTGATGGGGTGCATTGTCCTCTTGATGGCAGGCTTTTCATTCTTTGTCAGTTCCCATATGGCCGTGCTGCTTGCTACAATCATAGGAGCAACGATTGGAGTGGTGACAGAGAAATGACCACTTCTTTATCTATGCTGCTGCTGATAGCTGCTTGCGCGGCAGTGACAATAGTGCCTCGGGTCCTGCCATTTTTAATAATACGGAATTTGAAATTACCAGTCGTCGTCATGAAATGGCTATCTTATATACCTATATGCATCCTGACTGCGCTTGTCGTCTCTAGTGTGCTGGGGGAGGGCGGGGCGGCATCCTTTGATTGGCAGGCCATCGTGATCATCATTCCAACAGTCTTATTTGCACTTTGGACAAAGAGTCTGTTGTTTACAGTCATAGTTGGCGTTGTGCTGATGGCTGCCTTGCGTTTATTGATTGGATGACAAGAAAGAAATCCCGATGCAGTCTGCATCGGGATTATTGTTTTTAGGTGACAGGTGCGGGATTGAAGAGGGCAAGATCATTATGGGTGCCCCAATGATCGGCCCAGGTCTTTTTTCTGCCGCTTGCTGCATCCAATATGAAATGGAATATCTCCCAGCCAACCTCTTCCAATGTTGCTTCTCCGGTAGCGATCGTTCCGGCATTGATATCGATTAAATCCTTCCATTGCTCCTGCAGGGCGGTGCGGGTCGATATCTTGACAACTGGAGCCATTGCCAGACTGTATGGGGTTCCGCGTCCGGTTGTGAACAGCTGCAGATGAATACCGGAAGCAAGCTGCAGTGTACCGCAGACAAAGTCACTGGCAGGTGTGGCGGCAAATAGCAGGCCTTTTGTCCCGGCTCGTTCTCCTGGAGCAAGGACATCCATGATGGTGCTTTGCCCTGACTTGGCAACAGAGCCCAACGCTTTTTCCACTACATTGGATAAGCCGCCTTTTTTGTTCCCGGGTGATGGATTGGCACTGCGGTCAGCCTGACCGGAAGCTAAATAGCGATCATACCAATCCATTTCTCGTACCAGCTTTTCAGCGACTTCCTTGCTGGCGGCGCGCGGTGTCAGCAAATGGATGGCATCACGGACTTCCGTCACCTCGGAAAACATCACGGTTGCACCAGCACGGACAAGCAAATCGGATGCGTAACCTACGGCAGGGTTTGCGGTAACGCCGGAAAATGCATCGCTTCCGCCGCATTGCGTACCAATGACAAGTTCGGAGACTGGGCAGGTTTCTCGTTTCCGGCTGTTCAGCTTGGCAAGTATTACTTCCGCTTTTTCGATGATTTTATTTACCATTGCATGAAATCCCTGCTGATCCTGGAGCATGATGATATCACTGTCGTCACCGCTTGGATTCACACGTGAGGGAATGAGTTTTTCGCAGCCAAGACCGATGACCAGCGTTTCCCCGCCAAAGTTGGGATGGCGGGCTAAATTTTGGACGGTGCGAATGGGGATGACAGCTTCCGGCGCTTGAATGGCGACTCCGCAGCCGTAGGTATGATGAAGCCCGATGATGTCATCTACATTTGGATAGTTTGGCAGGATTTCCTGTTTCAGCTTTTTGACTGCATGATCCATTACACCGACGACACATTGGACACTGGTGATGATTCCGAGTATGTTTTTGGTACCGACTGAACCATCCGGATTGCGGAAGCCTTCGAATGTATAACCTTCCAATGGCTCCATGGGGGCAGTGGGTTCCGGGGACAGAGAGAGATCGTCAAGCGGAGGAGGAGTCGGCATGAGCAAATGACGCTCCTGGACCCAGCTTCCGGCAGCGATGTCGGTCGTGGCATGGCCGATGACCTCCCCATAACGGATAATGGGTTCTCCGGTCTTGATGGACCGAAGGGAAATTTTGTGACCTTGAGGGATACGTTCTAGCGTGATAATTTCATCATCGTCCAGGATAGTGCCGGCAGCAAGGCCGCCATCGGTGACAGCGATGGCGACATTGTCCTGCGCATGTACTTTGACAAAATAGGGGTTTGTCGCAGCTTTTGATTTCAATGCATATTCCTCCTTTTGTAAACGATTTCATAAAAGGGCATTAAAAAAGAATGGGGCTAATTGTTATTTTGTTTAATTGTATGACTAATAGAAGCGGATGTCAATATCAGCTGGAAAAAGCAACGGAATATCATACCGCTGCTTTTTCCAGCTGCCTTGAATAAATGGCTGTAAGCAAGAAAGCCAAGCCGGTGATGGAGAGTACAATCATTAATCTCCGGAAGCCGGGGAGGGAAAGGTCAGCACCAAAGACAATTGCCAAGACAACGGAAGAAAGAATGGAACCCAGGTATCTGCATGTCTGAAAGAGACCTGAGCTTGTCCCGACGATATTTTCGGGAGAGGCATTCAGCATGGAAGCTTGCAAGGTTACATTTCCGATACCGTAGCTGATACCCAGAAAAATGAGGATGACCCCGATATTTCCGAGTGTGAGCCGTTCTGATAAAACTGCCATACCAGCTGTACCGCCGATCATAAGCACAGCCCCGGCTATCGTAGGGATACTGGTACCGGAGCGGTCGATCCAGCGTCCCATCATGAAGGATATCAATGTACTTGCACCTGAAAGGAAAATCATCATCAGTCCGCTTGTTTTCAAGCTGTAGTGCAAGGCGTCCTGAAAAAAGCTCGGCAGCCCGAAAAAGAGACTGTAGTTAAAGACATTCAATAGGATGAACTGGATGTAGACAAGGGTCAGCCTTCTGTTGCTCTGCAAAAGTCGTACATCGATAAAAGGATGATCTGCATGCAGTTCGCGATAAATGAAAGCTGCCAAAAAGAGGACCCCCGTACCTAGCGGGATATAATGGATACCGTGCTCGAAAGACAAAAGGAAATACAATAGAAAGCTCATGCCAAGAGCAAACAAGATGATGCCGATGCTATCGAGCTGCTTCCAAAATTCGCGCAAGGTATAATGATTGGTTTTTGGATCTTTCGGGACTGCGGACCATGTCAGTAAAAAACTTAGCAGAATGAACGGTGCATTTACGGTAAAAATCGCCGGCCATCCTGCAAAGTCAATCAAAAATCCCCCTGCAGTCGGGCCGAAAGCAGACATGGAGGAAGTGAAAATCGACAGGATGGCAAGTGCCGATGCTTGTTTTTCGTGAATATGCGTCCGCACAAGTGCCATTCCGGCAGGGTAAATGGAACTGCTGCCGATGGCCTGAAAGAGCCTCATTCCCAATAAAATCAAAAACGTGCCTGCAAACGGGGCTCCGATTGCGGATACAGCCACTAGAAGCAGACCGGCCAACAGCATCTTGCGCCGCCCGATCAAATCCCCGACCTTACCTGCAATCGGTACGACGATGGCGCTGGCTAGATAGTAGGTGGAGATAAGCCAGGAAACGGTAGCGAAGGTCAGCGAAAATTCATGCTGGATGGCATGGAGAGCCAATGAAATCATGGAAGAGTTCAACGGGTTCAGCATCGTTCCTGTTGCAATGGCTGTCAGGAATAGACCACGCTGTTTTTTATTCATGCATGTTCACCATACCGAGGGAATCTTTTGTGATGCGGATTCTGTGTTTCAAGGTCGGTCTTGCAGGCAGTCTCATCCGGCATCGTGTCCGTGATGACAAGCTGATCATATCCCCAGCGGCAAGAAGCAGTGCTTTCCTGCTATGATCCTCCGCGGCAATCTGTTTTATGCCAATGAAAGCTCCCACATTCCGCTGCGCCCCCGCAAAATCCGGCTTTCCAGCTTGCAGGCGCTCATCGAGTGCAGACCAAGCTGCAGATCCTTCGCCCGGGAAAGTGACGATCCCTTTCTGTAAATCGATCGGCACCAATATCGTGTTATTAAAATTGCGCATGATTGTTACCTCCAAATTTCTCTCTGTTGTTAATGTGACCATTCCGGTGATTCTTACACATCCCTAATAGGATTCACTTATCCGCTTTATGGGTAAGGTTATAGTGCCTCTTCATTGAATGTGGTGGAATATTTTGCTTCAATAGATAATTGAGCATGCTGAAGGAAGGATACGGCGGCACTGTCCAGTGGCTTGTATCACTTTGAATGACTCGCTGCATTTACGTTTATACTAAGCGATGCCATGTCATTTAATCCTGATTAGTTCACTCAGACTTTTTTCTTTACTTTTGCTGATGTTGGACGTACACTGTTGAAGTTAAAAATTATAGAAAAGTGGGTTTGGTACATGAAGAAAGCACTATTAGGTCTACTATTTATGTCAATATTTGCAATTCTCGCCGCCTGCGGCAACGGAGATGATTCCGCGTCCGATTCAGGTGATAATGGCGGTAATTCCGATCTTTGGCAAGAAGTTCAGGATAAAGGTGTAATTACTGTAGGAACGGAAGGAACTTATGCTCCGTTCACTTTCCATGACGATAATGGGGAGCTTACAGGCTATGATGTAGATGTGATGAAGGAAGTCGGCAAGCATCTGGGCCTTGAAGTGAAATTTGAAGAAACACAGTGGGATTCCATGTTCTCTGGTTTGAACAGCGCGCGTTTCGATGTTATCGCGAACCAAGTGGGTAAAGGGCAGAACGACGAACGTGTCGGACAATATGACTTCTCCGATCCTTATACAAAATCCCAGTCGGTTGTCGTGACAGCTGCGGATAATAACGAAATAAAATCAATCGAGGATGTGGAAGGCAAGACATCCGCACAGTCTTTGACAAGTAACTATAATGCACTTGCCGAAGAAGCAGGAGCGAAAATCGAAGGTGTCGAAGGGCTGGCGCAATCCATTCAGCTGATTGAACAAGGCCGTGTCGATCTTACTTTCAATGACAAACTTGCTGTCCTTGATTATTTGAATAATACCGATGAGGATGCACCAGTGAAAATTGCTTTCGAGACTGGCGAGCCATCCGAGACATACTTCACTTTCCGCAAAGATAGCGGGGAGATCGTGGACCAGTTCAACAAAGCACTTGATGAGATGCGTGAAGATGGTACATTAGCTGAAATCTCAACGAAATGGTTTGGCGAAGATGTTAACAAGTAATATGGTATTCGGCGGGATTGTCATCCCTTGGGAGCTGTTGCAGCAGTCATTCTGGCCGATACTGATCGAGGGGATCAAAGTCACGATCCCCTTGACTCTTATTTCATTCTTTTTTGGTATCATCATCGCACTCATCACGGCACTGGTAAGGATTTCGAAGATCAAGCCATTGCGGTGGATTTTCTCTGTTTACGTATCTGCCATCCGAGGCACACCGCTGCTCGTTCAGTTATTCATCATTTTCTACTTGCTGCCGGAATTGAATATTATGATCGATCCGTATCCGACAGCTATCATAGCCTTTTCCTTGAATGTAGGGGCATATGCATCGGAAATCATCCGGGCATCCATCCTCTCGGTTCCAAAAGGACAATGGGAGGCGGGCTTTACGATTGGGATGACATATCGGAAAACGCTGTTTCGTGTCATTCTTCCGCAGGCATTGCGAGTATCCGTGCCGCCTTTATCCAATAGCTTCATCAGCTTGGTGAAGGAAACATCGCTGGCATCCCAGATTCTCGTAACCGAGCTGTTTCGCAAATCACAGCAAATCGGTGCCACCAACCTGGATCAGATTGTCTATATTTATATCCTGGCTGCCTTCATTTATTGGATCATCTGTTTCGTCCTGTCGCTGGTCCAGCATCAGCTTGAGCGCAGATTAGACCGTTACACAGCAAGGTAAGGAGGGATAGCAATGCTAGCAGTAAAAGGTTTAAAGAAAACTTTCGGTACAAATACAGTGTTGAAATCCATCGATTTGCAAGTGGATAAAGGCAAGGTGATTGCGATCCTCGGACCATCGGGTTCCGGGAAGACAACGCTATTGCGCTGTTTGAATGCACTGGAGATTCCGGATGAAGGAATCGTCGGCTTCGAGGACCATCAAGTGGATTTCAGCCAGAAGGTCAAACAGCAGGAATTGATCAAACTGCGCCGCAAATCAGGCATGGTGTTTCAATCTTATAATCTATTCCCGCATCGTACGGTGCTGGAAAATGTCATGGAAGGACCTGTTCAGGTCCAAAAACGAGACAAACAGACTGTACGGAACGAAGCCATCGAATTGCTTGATAAAGTAGGACTAAAGGATAAAAAAGATCTGTATCCGTACCAGCTTTCGGGCGGACAGCAGCAGCGGGTGGGGATTGCCAGGGCGCTTGCAATCAAACCGGAGCTCATGCTGTTCGATGAACCAACTTCCGCGCTCGATCCGGAACTGATCGGGGAAGTGCTCCGAGTCATGCGCGATTTGGCCAATGAAGGCTGGACGATGGTGGTCGTCACGCATGAGATCAAATTCGCCCAGGAAATCGCCGATGAAATCATCTTTATCGATGGCGGCGTCATTGTCGAAAAAGGATCGCCGGCAGAAGTGCTTTCGAACCCAAAAGAAGATCGTACACAGCGCTTCCTGCACCGGATATTGAATCCGACAGAGTAAAGAGGCTGGGACAATAACTAATTTTCCAGTGCTTAAAACCGAATCTTATTCTTGAGCCCTGCTTCGGCAGGACACTCCGCTTTCCACGGGCCCGGCCTCAGCCTCCTCGTGGAAAGGTCACCACTGCGGGGTCTTCAGCTCGCGCTGTTCCCGCAGGAATCTCCGTGTTCTCCCTACGCTAGGAGATAACTAATCAAAAAACCGAACTTATGCAAATTTTCGTATGAAGATTTGCAATATAGTTCGGTTTTTATTTGGCTAAAACACTTTTATCCCAGCCTCTTTTTGTTTATTTTTTTAAGTGATTCAATTGATAAAGGTAATTTAGTTACCGATAATAAGTATGAAGTACATATTCTGAGAGGGGACTTAAGAGATGGAATTCAAAGACAAAGTGGTACTTATTACTGGGGCGGCAGGCGGAATCGGAATTGCGGCTGCCAAGAAATTCGCTGCTGAAGGGGCGAAGCTGGCTTTGGTGGATCTTTCCAGGGAAACATTGGAAAACGCTGCAGCATCCATCGAGGCAGAGAAATTACTGCTGTCAGCCAATGTTGCGAAGGAAGAGGACGTAGTGAATTACGTACAAAAAACAACAGAGCATTTTGGCCGGATTGATGTATTTGTCAATAACGCTGGTATCAATGGGGAATTCGCGAATATCGTCGATTCTTCTGTGGAGAATCTGGAAAAGGTGCTCGCTGTCAATGTAGTCGGTGCTTTCCTCGGATTGAAGCATGTATTGAAAGTGATGACAGCGCAGAAAAGCGGTGCAGTGGTGAACACAGCTTCCAACGGCGGGTTGCTTGGAGCTCCAGGCATGAGCGCTTATATCGCTTCGAAGCATGCGCTTATCGGCCTTAATAAAACAGCTGCATTGGAAGTGGCTGATTATGGCGTCCGTGTAAATGCTGTTGCACCATCTGGAGTGGATACGGCAATGATGCGTTCCATCGAAACAAATGCGGCAAAAGGACATGAAGAAGAAGCCAGAAAAGGCTTTGAAGCGAGCGTACCGATGAACCGTTATGCTACGGCAGAAGAGATTGCCGATTTGATGCTGTTCCTGGCTTCTGAGAAAGCTTCCTTCATTACAGGCTCTTATTACCGCATCGATGGCGGACAAGGAACAACTTCCGCTTGATTTTGAAACACGCCGGTCAAATGACAGGCGTGTTTTTTATATGCGTGTATAAGTCCGGGGCCGAATGTGCATGTGCCTCTTCCTTGGCGATGATCGTCTCTTCCAGCTCATGTAAAAAGGTCTTGGCTACACGGGAAAGTGTATTGTTTCCGTGATAAACATAGCCAAAAGCGTAAGTTTGATAAAAGGGAGGGGCAAAATGGAGCAGCGTGATGTCTTTGCTTCTCGATAATTCGGCATCGGTCCGGAAGGCATAATCGAATCCGATATTGATTGCAGTCTCATTTTCCACCATATTCCGGATCGTCTGGACATTGTTCGTCGTGAACAGGATGTCGTATTGCAATGACTTGAACTGGCGCATGAAGGCTTGGATATAAGCATCATTATAAAGGACGATCGGCTGTTTGATGAGCATTTCTTCCGTGATGAATTTTTCCTTGGCCAGCGGATGCCGATTATTGACAGCTGTGACCATATGCCCATCCAGCAGTCTTTTAAAGACCAGATTGCGATATTTTTGTACTTCTTTTTCTGTATAGATGACCAGCCCGATATCCACTGCTTCGGCTGCCACTTTCCTCATGATGTGCTGGGAGGTATGCTCGAATAAGGATGCCTTGATATTCGGATGGCGCTTGCGGAATTTAGCGAATAATTCCACGAGAATCTGCATCGGTCCGGGGAAGCTGGCAATTTTGAGCTCTCCATTCAAGGACTCGGTATATGTCTCCGCTTCGTCGGTGAATTCCTGCAGCTTCTCCAGCACAGCCTCCGCATGCCGGACAAGCTTCTTGCCTTCTTCTGTCGGTGTCGTGCCGGTCCGGGAGCGGCTGAATAAGCTGATATTCAGCTCCCTTTCCAGGTTGGTCAATGCCTGGCTCAGAGCAGGCAATGTCACGTGCTGCTCGGCTGCCGCTGCTTTCAGTGAACCTGATCTTGCAATGGCGACGATATATTTCAATTGCTCGATTGTCATGTCCATCCCTCATTTAGTTAAGCAAACGTTTATTTAAGTTAAATGATCCGAAATTTATTATATCATTCAGCAGTATTATACTGAAAATGCAGTCGGAAATGCTGATAAAAGGGGATGTTAGAAATGAAAGCATTACGTTGGCATGACAAGAAAGATGTCAGATTGGAAGAAATCGATGAGCCTGTCATCAAACCGAATCAGGTGAAGATGAAGGTGAAATGGTGCGGCATTTGCGGAAGTGACTTGCACGAATATCTTGGCGGACCGATTTTCATACCCGTCGATGAACCGCATCCGCTGACTGGGGAAGTGGCTCCGGTGACAATGGGGCATGAATTTTCGGGAGAGGTAGTCGAAGTGGGACCTGAAGTGAAAGATTACCAGATTGGCGACCGTGTAGTCGTGGAACCAATCTTTGCAACGCATGGACATCAAGGGGCATATAATTTGGACAAGCAAATGGGCTTCCTGGGTCTTGCCGGCGGTGGCGGCGGCTTGAGTGAATATGTAGCCGTCGACGAAGAGCTCCTGTTCAAGCTCCCGGATTCTTTGAGCTATGAGCAAGGTGCGCTGGTAGAACCGTCTGCCGTAGCTTTATATGCAGTACGTTCCAGTAAAGTGAAAGCCGGGGATAAAGTGGCTGTCTTCGGCTGCGGACCAATCGGCCTGCTTGTCATTGAAGCATTGAAAGCTGCAGGAGCTGCTGAAATCTACGCAGTTGAGCTTTCACCGGAACGCCAGGCGAAAGCGGAAGAGCTGGGTGCCATTGTTGTAGATCCAAGCAAGGTGGATGATACAGTGGAGGAAATCAGGAGATTGACTGATGGCGGTGTGGAAGTTGCTTTTGAGGTGACAGGCGTTCCAGTAGTCTTGCGTCAGGCAATTCAGTCTACTGATATCGGCGGTGAAACGATGATCGTCAGCATCTGGGAGAAACCTGCTGAAATCATGCCGAATGACATCGTTATCCAGGAACGTTCCGTAAAAGGCATCATCGGCTATCGCGATGTTTTCCCTCAGGTGCTATCCTTGATGGAAAAAGGGTATTTCTCTGCTGAAAAGCTGGTAACGAAGAAAATCAAGCTTGATGAAGTGGTGGAAGAAGGCTTCGAAAGCCTGATCAAAGAAAAGAACCAAGTGAAAATACTTGTTCAATCCGAACAAAAATGAAGAAAAAGCGGATGCCCGGGCATCCGCTTCTTCTTATCGGAAAATCTTATCGATAGCTTCGATATCCTCAGCAGTCAATTTGACATCCAATGTCTTCAGGTTATTCAGTACTTGTTCCGGACGTTTTGCTCCAGGGATGATGGCATCGATGCTATCGCGAGTCAGGTACCAAGCGAGCACGACATGAGCAATCTCTGCATCCTTCCTGGAAGCGATGCCCCGCAGCTGATCCACTTTTTGAAGATTCTGTTTGAAGGCTTCTCCTTGGAACAGTGGATCGTTCGCACGCAAATCATCAAACTTCGTATTCTCATCGTATTTACCGCCAAGCAAGCCGGAGGCAAGCGGGAAGTAAGGTACGAAGGAAATATTATTTTCGGCTGTATATGGAAGCAGGTCTTTTTCCGCACCGCGTTTGAAAAGATTATATTCCGATTGCAGCACATCTACATAGCCATCGACATTCGCTTCTTTAAGCTGTTCGATAGAGAAGTTGGAAACACCGATGCTTTTGATTTTACCTTGGTCTTTCAGTTCTTTCAAAGCGCCGACAGCTTCTGCTTTCGGTGTATCTTCATCAGGGAAATGGATATAGAATAAATCGATATAATCCGTCTGCAGACGTTTCAAAGCACTTTCCACCGAATCCTTCAGGAATTTCGGCGAATTATCCATCTTCGTCCCGCCATCGATGATTTTATGGGCAGCCTTGGTTGCGATGACGATATCGTCGCGTTTTCCGCTTTCTTTGATTACTTGCCCGACAAGCTCTTCGGATCGTTCTGGTCCATAAATAAAAGCTGTATCAAAGAAATTCATCCCATTTTCGATCGCTTGGCGGACAACCTCCTTGCCTTGTTCCTCATCCAGATTCGGATAGAGGTTATGGCCTCCGACCGCATTCGTACCGACTCCAATCGGATTAACGTATAATCCTGACTTGCCTAACTGCACGCGTTCTGTCATTTCTTGCTCAGCTCCTTTTCATTAGTCTGTCTTAACTTTAGCAAATGCATGTGCATATATGGAAAGGATTTGCTTGGACAAGAATGGAAGGGGAATAGGGTGAAAGTGATCCTGGTAATGTGATAGAAAGTGTTGTTTGCCTGGACATATGAATTTGGACTTTTGAATAAGGGCCGGAGAGGGATGGTCGTTGTGAATGGAGCAATTGTCTGTTTTCTTATTTTATCCCTTTTTTGATTTTCGCTATGTTCCTATCAAAAAGGAAAGGGGCCTTGCTATGACACAATGCCCGGGAGCGAAAAAGCCCAATCTATGATGAAGTGGCTTTATGCAATTTCATGGGGAAGATTATCCAGGTATCAGCTTTGGTATCCTGCTATGTGCTTTAAGTGCAAAGTTTGATATCGAAGTATCATCGACAATAGGGCTTATTTTACTGTCAGCTCTATGACTGTTTGCATTACGCAAATACAAAAAAACAGATTCAAAAAGAATGGCGTGTGAAATCGTATTTCGATTTCACACGCCGCTCTTAGTCATCATCTTCCCGTGTCAAATCAAGCCTGTGCCTTCTGTTCATTCTGTTCGGATTGCTGTATGCGCTTCCTCCAAGGCCAGAATGCCCATTTGCCAAGAATGGCTGTCATGGCTGGTACGAGGAAAGGACGGACAAGGAAGGTATCCAGAAGTACACCTATTGCCGTGATCGTCCCGAAATGAACAAGAATTTGAATAGGCAGAGTCGTCAAAACGGCAAATGTTGCTGCCAGGATCAAACCTGCAGAGGTGATGACACCGCCGGTATGGGCAACACCGTCTGCAATCGCTTGTTTAAGCGGCATCGTTTTGCTGCGTTTCCAAATGCTTGAGATCATGAAGATATTATAATCTTCCCCAAGCGCAACGATGAATACAAATGCATACAGCGGGATGAATCCTTGGATTGCGTCGACGCCGAATCCATGATGCAGGATAAGCCAGCCGAGTCCCAATGCGCTGAAGAAGGAAAGCAGGACGGTCGCAACGAGATAAATCGTTGCAGTCACGGAGCGTAAATATGTCAGCAGCAGCAAAGTGATGAAGCCGACAACGATGGGGATGATCCATTTTTCGTCATGCTTGGTCACTTGCTGTGTATCATATTGTTCTGCTGTCTGACCGCCGATCCAAACGCTGTCGGCATCACCGGTGACAGCTGCCACGGTTTCTTTGATGTCGGGAACGTGAGCCATTGCTTCGTTTGAATAAGGGTTTTCATTCAATTCAAGCTGGATACGGATCAGTCGATCATTCGATTTTGCTTGCTCGGGATCCACCACAGCCGCCGTATAAGGTAAATCGTACAAAGCAGCATGCACTGCTTCGGGGTCATCTGTTTCCGTGATGACCGATACCGGGGCAAGCTCTCCTGCATTCATATGATCTTCGAGGATTTCAAAGCCCTCCTTTGAAGGCATGCCATCCGGAAAGGAAGACAGCGTATCATACGTATAGGTGATGCGCGAGGAAATTCCGGCCAGCACACCGAGTACAACGATGGTGATGATGGCGATTTTCCAAGGATGTTCCGTGACAAGGCTGCCGACAGCATTACCGATTTTGTTATGGGGCTTCTTGGTATGGACAGGCTTTCCTTTGTCTTGTGCTCTCTCCTTTTGCATCTCCGCTGTTCTGGGAATGAAAGGGAAGAAGGAGACACGGCCGATGATTGCAAGCAGCGCTGGTACAAGTGTCAGGCTCGCAAGCAGCATAATGAAGATGGATATCGCGAAAGGTATCGCGAATCTGTTGATGGATCCGTAGTCTGCAGCGAGCAAGACCAGCATCGCGACGATGACCGTCAGCCCGCTCATGGCAATAGCGCCGCTTGCAGAAGCAAGGGATCGGATAAGTGCTGTTTTCTTGCTTTTTATCTCCCAAAGATTTTCCCGGAAGCGGGTGATCAAGAACAGGCAGTAATCGGTACCTGCCCCGAAGAGCAATACAGTCATGATTGCGAGTCCTTGTGAATCAAATGAGATCGACTCGGCTTCTCCCAATGCACCAAGGATCGGACTGATGACCAAATAAGCAAATCCGACACCGATAAGAGGCACCAATGCCAATATTGGAGAGCGATAGATGACCAATAGGAAAATAAGCACGATCAGTACAGTTGCAAAGAGAAGTGTGGTATCCCCCTGAGAGAAGAGGCTGACAGCATCGGCAGAAATACCAGCTGGACCTGTCGTCCGAACGAGTAAGTTGCCGCTGTCCAATCCTTGTTCGAATGGATTCTGCTCAAAGGCATCATTTGCTGCAGATTGGATCTTTTCAAGCCCTGCTTCCACTGTATCCGCAGCTGTTCCGTCAGCAAACAGAATCGGCATGACGAGTGTGGTCCCATCATCCGAAAGCTGTTCCTTCAAAGCTGGAAGCGGGATATCCTGAAATGGGGGAACTGCGGCAGCTTTTATCTCGGCATCCTGCAAACCTGCGCTGTACTGCTGTATTGCCTGCAGATCTTCATCCGAAAGGCCATCTTCCTGGTACCAGGTCAGCAAAGCAGGCAGACCGCTGTTATCGGAGAATTCTTCTTCGATGATGCGCGCCGCTTCCTCGCTGTTTGTGTCATTCAAGAATGTTTCGGCTTGTTCGTCTTCCTGTGAGTTTGCTTGCGGCAAAGCAAGATTCAATGCAAGTGCAAGGACAATCCAGGCTGCTAAAATGACCCATCGCCCGGATTTACTGCTTATGAATGCACCTATTTTTTGCATGCATATTCCCTCCTAATTAATTTATCGATCGATAAGTTATACCCAAAAAATAAAAGATTATGTGCATAATCTTTTATTTTTTCCGGATTCCATCAAAAAGGATATCTGCGAGCATCTTCGATTTCTTGTCGGCGAACGTTCTTCTTGCTTCCTGTTCCTGCTTGGAAGGAGGGAGGGAAGATTTCATCATTTCGAGGACGAAAAAGCTCAGCTCCATCGGTGATGCAGAAGTCACTGATTTTATCTCCCCTTTGGCCATTCCCTCCGTGACTGTCTGCATCACAGGATTGAAGTAGCTCCTCATCCACCAATCCTGGATGGTTTTCTGATGTTCCTCATCAATTTCATATTGCAGATCATGAAACATCTGCGTCATATCACCTTGATGGTTCATGATCATAAAATAGGCTATTTGTCGTATACGATCCTTACTATCAGCATGATCCTGCAGTACATGTGCCATCGCTTCTTCTGTCTGCACCATGGTGGAACGGACAACCTCCAAATAGATGGCCTGTTTATTAGGGAAATGGTGATATAGAGCAGGCTGTGTAATTCCGCATTCCTCTGCGATGCGGCGGGTGGATATCGCCCTGTAGCCGTGTGTCATGAAAAGCCGTTCAGCTGTCCCGATAATATTCCGCTGCGTCTGTTCAGCGGAAACTTCTTTTTTCCTCGCCATATGTCTAACCTCTTCAATAACTTATCAAATGATAAGTTAACTCATTTTATTTTAAAAAGCAACACTTGATATGCTTATTGTAAAATATAATACAAATAAGGGGGTAGTGATATGGGAAAGAAAGGTATATTACTTTCTGCTGCGGGCCTTTTCGGAGGATATACGCTGCTTGTGACACAGCTCGTCAATAAGGAGCTGCGCCATATGAAAGCCTTCACGGAGGAAGAGACGATCAAACGTGAGGTGGAGGCCGGGCGCTACGACAAAGCAGCTTATGATAGACTGCGTAAGGAAGAGTTCGATGTCCCTTCCAATGAGGGGAAAATATATGGCACGCATTACGTGGGGAATCCAGATTCCAGGCATGTAGCAGTCATCTCGCATGGAGTGGCTGTCACTAAATATAATTCCATCAAATATATGAACATATTCCTGGAGCTGGGCTTTAACGTCGTTTTATACGATCAGCGCAGACACGGACTTTCCGACGGCAGCAGTATTACGTATGGCTACCACGAAAGACATGATCTGGCTCGGGTGATCCAGTGGACGAAGGAACGGTATGATTATGATTTGAAATTGGGTGTGCATGGTGAATCCATGGGAGCAGCAACCGCGCTGCTTTATGCAGGGACAGTGGAGGATGGTGCCGATTTTTATATAGCTGACTGCCCTTACAGTGATTTTGCAGAACAGGTTGCCTATCGGCTGAAAGTTCAATTCCGTTTGCCGCGTCAAGTTTTCTTGCCGGCAGCAGAATTGATTGTCCGGAAAATGGATGGATACCGCTTCCGGGATGTATCCCCGATAAATGCCATAGCCAATATCGAAAAGCCTGTCCTCTTTATCAGCAGTCTGCCAGATTCGTATATTCCAGTGCAAATGACGAGGGACTTGTACGCACGGAAACAGAAGGGGTACAAGCAGCTGCATTTATTCGAAAAGGGCGATCATGCCATGTCCTTGGCCGAGAATAAACAGGAGTACGAACGAGTGGTGAAACGATTCCTGCAGGAGATAGGGATGGAGGCTCAGCCTGTCGGCTGAGCCTTTTTCCATGTCGAAATTTAGCGTACCTTTCTTCCATGCTATCAATTGCTTTCCAAGATAACAAGGTGCTACCATAGCTATTGTAAGCGGTTCCCGAAATCGTCATCTTGCATCACGACGCTTAGACAAAACTAGAATACAATCTGAGGAGGATTTCTATGAGTCAATTAGCAGCAGGTGTGCATGAGAAAGTGGAGCGTTTTTTGAATGGAACGAAGAAATTGTATATCAATGGAGAGTTCACGGCAAGTGCAACGGAGAAGACATTCGAATCATACAACCCAGCTACTGGTGAAGTACTGGCAACTGTCTATGAAGCCGGGGCAGAGGATATCGATCGTGCGGTGAAAGCAGCGCGCCAGGCTTTCGATGAAGGTCCGTGGTCGACGATGACAGCAGCGGAACGAAGCCGTATCATGTACAAGCTGGCCGACTTGATGGAAGAACATGCAGACGCACTTGCCCAGCTCGAAACGCTGGACAATGGGAAACCGATCAGGGAAACGACAAACGCGGATATTCCGCTGGCTATTGAACATATGCGCTATTACGCAGGCTGGTCGACAAAAATCGTCGGACAGACAATACCTGTGAACGGCCCATATTTCAATTACACAAGACATGAAGCGCTTGGTGTGGTAGGACAGATCATTCCGTGGAACTTCCCGCTCCTGATGGCGATGTGGAAGCTCGGTGCGGCACTGGCCACTGGCTGTACGGTGGTACTGAAGCCAGCGGAGCAGACACCGCTGTCCGCATTATACCTAGCAGAACTGGCAGAGGAAGCAGGATTCCCGGCTGGCGTTCTCAATATCGTGCCTGGATTCGGCGAAACAGCGGGCCAGCCGCTTGTCGATCATCCGCTCGTGGATAAGATTGCTTTCACCGGCTCCACCAGCGTCGGGAAGCAGATCATGGCCAATGCATCGAAAACATTGAAGCGAGTGACGTTGGAGCTTGGCGGCAAGTCCCCGAATATCGTTTTGCCGGATGCGGATCTGACCAAGGCAATCCCTGGTACGCTGAACGGTGTCATGTTCAATCAAGGACAGGTATGCTGCGCTGGATCACGTGTCTTCATCCAGAAAAAGCAATTTGATAATGTGATTGCCGATATGGCTTCCCACGCAGAAAAAATCAAACAGGGCGCTGGCATTCATGCAGATACCGAGATTGGTCCGCTCGTATCATTGGAGCAGCAGGAACGAGTGCTTGGCTATATCGAGAAGGGAAGAAGTGAAGGGGCGGAGCTCGTCACTGGCGGGGGCAAACCGCAGGAGCAGGGCTATTTCGTCTCGCCGACGATCTTTGCCGATGTACGGGATGAAATGACGATTGCCAAGGAGGAAATCTTCGGCCCGGTCATTTCGGCAATGCCTTACGATGACCTCGATGAACTGATTCGCCGGGCGAATGACAGCGAATACGGCCTGGCTGCCGGCGTCTGGACACAGGATGTCACAAAAGCACATTATATCGCCAACCGCCTCCGTGCCGGTACAGTGTGGGTCAACTGCTATAATGCCTTCGATGCGGCATCGCCATTCGGAGGATATAAACAATCCGGTATCGGCCGGGAAATGGGTTCGTATGCTTTGGATAACTATACCGAAGTGAAAAGTGTTTGGATCGGAATGGAATGAACAAAGCCTGCGCATCCCATGCGCAGGCTTTGTTTCCTTTATAGTAGGCAAACCATTGAAGCAGGTTCAATGCGGTGTACGTCTTTGCTGCACGTATACTTTGACAATCCAAGTCAATCGACTGATGAATATCGCCATCCCCAGCAGAAGATAAAGAAGTGATCTGTCCAGTTCATTCCATCCTATCAAGGATGAATAGATGATTCCTATGGAGAATAATATTAGGAGGCTATTAAAGGTTATGGTGAATGTCTTATATGATCTGTTCAATTTTAGTCCCTTCCTCTGCATAAACGAAGTAGCATGTACAAGACAGCTCTATATTTAAATAATTTCTTTCATTTCAGTTAAATTATACCACAAAATAAACTGGTATGCCCTGCTGAACAAAGGAAGGGGAAGAGTCGTGTGGGTTCCATTGCGAGATATTCTGCCAAGAGAAAAAGCCGAACATGGGCAAATTTCTCATGTTTCGGCATTTTGTGTAATCAGAATGCTTGGTTCCAGGCGCTCAGAAGTGTTTACGATACCACTCCGCTGCTGCTTGGACTTCTGTATGGGTGAGGCTGTGTCCATTGCTCTCCCAGTGAATGGATGGTTCAGCGCCAGCATCGCGAAGCATTTGCTCAAGCTCGATTGCCTCGGATCTCGGGCAAATGGGATCATTGTCGCCTGCCGTGATGAAGACAGGCGTTCCTTGCTGCTTGGCGAGTTCGATATGTCGTCTAGGCACCATCGGATGATGCAGGATCGCTCCTTTTAGCGAATCGCTGAAATGGTAGAGGAGGCTTGCTGCAATATTGGCACCGTTGGAGTAGCCGACTGCGATTATCTGATCCCGGTCGAATCCGTATTTTTCAGCTGCTTCATCAAGGAAATCACGCAGCTCCCCGGTACGGAAAATCAAATCCTCTTCATCGAAGACCCCTTCTGCAAGACGTTTGAAGAAGCGGGGCATACCATGTTCGGAGACATTTCCCCGTACGCTCAAAACCGCTGCGTCAGGATCGATCATATCAGCCAGCGGCAACAGATCTTTTTCGGTACCGCCCGTACCGTGCAGCAATAGAAAGGTCGGTTTGTTTGCTTGTTTGGCTGCTTTGAAAACATGAATCATCTTTATTCCTCCTTTTATTTATTGATGGAAGCACCCTCGGCATATAATCCCAGTGTTTTGATATGCTCGATGACTTGCGCTTTTTCATCATCGTCAAGACCTGCCAGAATGCTGTGGATCGCTTGTTCATGTTTAGGGAAGTAGTCCTCCATGAATGCGCGGCCCTTATCTGTCAAAGTGGCAAAGGTAATGCGCCGATCCTCCGGGCAGGGACGTCTTCTGATCATCTCTTTCTGGACCAGGCGATCCACTACATACGAGATGCTGCTGCTGGATAATAAAACTTTACTGCCGATTTTCTGGATTGGCTGGTCTCCTTTATGAAATAACAGTTCCAGCACAGCGAATTCCGTTAAATTGATTCCTTGCTTCTTGATATCCTCCTCGACCCGCTTTTTGATGGATTGGAGAGCCCTTGTCAATACAATGAATAGCTTTAACGATAAGCCTACGTTATCTGCCGCCATAGTCGTTCACGCTTCCTTTTATCTCGAATTCGAGATAATTATATGCAATTATGGTCAGGTTGTCAACAAGGAAGGAGCCGGGGGTTCCGGCTCTGTGTTTATTTGGCTTGTTCCTCGAACAGTTTTGCGATTTCGATGATGACTTTTGTAGCTTTTTCCATATTATCGACAGAAATGTATTCGAATTTTCCGTGATAGTTCTCGCCGCCGGTGAAGACGTTCGGGGTCGGCAAGCCCATATAAGAAATCTGTGAGCCGTCCGTTGCACCGCGGATTGGTTTGATCACTGGCTCTATATCCAGGCGTTTCATGGCATCGGATGCAATGTCGACGATTTCCATGACAGGCTCTATTTTTTCACGCATGTTGTAGTATTGGTCACGCATATGCAGCTCGATGCTCTTGTCACCATATTCAGCTCGGAGCTCTGCGGCGATTTCTTCGAATAAAGCCTTTTTCGCCTCGAATTTGTCCCGATCATGATCACGAAGGATATATTGGAGTTTTGTCTGTTCCACATCTCCTTGGAAAGAAAGCAGGTGGAAGAAGCCTTCGCGGCCTTCCGTATATTCCGGAGCTTCATCCTCAGGGAGCTTGGCATGGAATTCCATGGCTATTTTCATACTGTTTACCATTTTGTTCTTTGCTGTTCCTGGATGCACATTGTTGCCGTTGAACGTGATTTTCGCCTGGGCGCCGTTGAAGTTTTCATACTCCAGTTCGCCTAGCGGACCGCCATCCATAGTGTAAGCGTATGCTGCACCGAAAGCCTCCACATCGAATTTATGGGGACCGCGGCCGATTTCTTCATCGGGCGTGAAAGCGACGCGGATTTTGCCATGCTTGATTTCCGGATGCTGGATCAAGTATTCCATCGCGGTCATGATTTCGGCGATGCCGGCTTTATTATCGGCACCGAGAAGTGTTGTGCCGTCTGTCGTCATCAAAGTATGTCCCTTGTAGCCAGGCAATTCAGGAAATTCGGCTGCGGACAGAACTACATCAAGCTCTTCATTGAGGGTGATATCATTTCCGTCGAAGTTCTCGATCACCTGCGGATTGACATTCTTTCCGGTGAAATCCGTCGCGGTATCGACGTGGGCCATGAAACCGATCACAGGTACATCTTTGTCGGTGGTAGCCGGCAGTGTCGCCATTACATAGCCATTGTCATCGATCGTCACTTCTTCCATGCCGATCTGTTTCAGCTCATCGACTAGCATATTGGCGAGCTCAAGCTGCCCTGGGGTGGAAGGAGTCGTTTCGATGTCTTCATTGGATTGTGTATCCACTTTTGCATATGTAGTAAGACGGTCGATCAATGTTTGTTTCATCATCTTCATCTCCTTGAAGTTTATGCTTCTAGTGTAGCACGAAAGGTATATCCTGAAACAGCTGCAGCATCTGTGTATAATAGGGAGAAAAAGAAACTGGGGGAAGTACTATGCATATTGCAGTTGTCGGCGGAGGTATTGCCGGAGCGAGCACAGCCTATCATCTGGCAAAGGCCGGGAAGAAAGTGACGATCATCGATTCGAAAGCGAAAGGGCAGGCCACAGCAGCTGGAGCTGGCATCATTTCCCCGTGGCTGTCCAAACGTGTCCGGATCAAGCCTTATTTTACCCTGGCTAAAGCGGGTGCGCTTTATTATCCGAGCCTGCTGGAGCTGCTGAAGGAGGATGGCCAGGCAAATGTCAGCTACAAGCAAGTAGGGGCATTATATGTCAGTGCCAGTAAGAAGCGGTTGGATGAGCTGGAGAAGCTCGCCTATAAACAGAGGATTGACACACCGGAAATCGGGGAAATCAAGAGGTTGAGTGCAGAAGAAGCCAGAGGGAAATTCCCGCCGCTGCGCGAGGATATGACGGCTCTCTATCTGGAAGGTGCGGCGCGTGTGGATGGACGGCAGCTGCTGCAGGCTTTGCTTGAGGCAGGAGAAAAGCACGGCGTTCGGTATAAGCAGGGGGAAGCTGTCTTGCTCCATGAAGGAAACAACAAAGTCCTTGGAGTACGTGTCGGTGAGGAGATGATCGAGGCAGATGCAGTCGTGGCAGCGGCAGGAGCTTGGATCAACAATCTGCTGGAACCAATCGGCCTAAAGCTGCCAGTCGAACCGCAGAAGGGTCAGATCATGCATATGCGTGTGGATGCAGATACAAGTGATTGGCCGGTCATTCTGCCGAAAAGCAGCCACTATTTGCTTGGCTTCGACGACGGAAAAGTCGTGGCAGGAGCCACGAGGGAAGTAGGCTCAGGCTATGATACGAAACTGACAGCCGCGGGTATGCAGGAAGTGGTGCGGGAGGCACTGAAGGTCGCGCCGGGTCTCGCGGATGAGGAAGTGGAAGAATTCCGCATCGGTCTGCGTCCTGCAGGTCCGAACCCTTATCCGATCCTTGGTCCGGTCCAGGCTGTGGACGGACTTCACCTGGCAGCCGGATTCGGCCCTGCTGGTTTGAATCTTGCTCCATACTCAGGGAAACTGGTAGCAGAGGCAATACTTGGACGGACGGAAGGCATGGATATTACACCTTATTTGTTATAAGCTAATAAGAAGCAGCGTATGAGCGTACAGAGAGGAGGAAAGAGATAGCATGTTGCGGAGAAAAAGGGTATGGATTCCGGGAGTCATCATTTTGGCGAGTGGTGTCCTGCTCCTCATCGGCAGTCTCTTTTCTCCTGAGATTAGAGCTTTTATGGCAATCGATCAAAGCGATGGACAACCGGATATGCCTTATCCGGATAATGTCGCAGCAGTGAAGGATATTGCCTATCCAACTGAAAATTATGATGGCAGATTGGATTTCTATTATCCGGAGGATGCCCAAGGAGCACTTCCAATCGTCATCTATATTCATGGCGGCGGATGGGTCGGCGGCGACAAAGAAGCTCAGAATCCATTCACTATGTGGATAGCTTCCGAAGGTTACTTGGTTGTGAATGTGAATTATGGGCTGGCGCCGGAATATACTTTTCCTTCCCAGCTCTATCAATTGAATGATGCAATCAGTTTTGCATTGCGGGAAGCCCCCCGTTATGATGGCGATACAGAACGGGTCTTCGTCGGCGGAGGCTCAGCGGGTGCAAATCTTGCCGGCATGGTCGCGGCAATGGCAACCAATCCGACAACGGAATCCGTCATTGGTGAGAATTCGGCGCTCCAGCCGGACCAGCTTAAGGGGGCATTGCTGTATAATGGTGTCCTGAATCTGGAACAGGCACAGCAGACGGGCTTCAATAATATGACGACATTTCTTTGGTCTTATACTGGTAATAAAGACTTCATCGATGATCCGCGTCTGCGGGATATGTCACCGGTGTTCCAGATTACCCCGGATTATCCCCCGACATTCATTTCATCCGGTGAAACCGATAAACTGCATTCGCAAAGTGTGGAGATGGCAGATGAATTGGATGCGGCCGGGGTAGAGGTGGAAAGGATGTTCTTCGACGCTTCCCATCCAGCAGCCGGGCATGAATATCAGCGAAAATTATATTTGGAGGAAGCGCAATACAGCTTCGATCATATGATCGATTTCCTTCGAACGCATTCGGAATGACCACAAGGGAAAATCCTTGTGGTCATTTTTTATTTTCATACCCTATGGAATTTACTGTAAAATATCTATATAATTAGAAAATACAGAAAAGGGGGGGATACGATGCGGTTTCGGGATTTTCATCCAAATATAAAGATAAGGCTTGTGGAATCCTTCGTTTCCAGTTTGATCGGCAGTATGGTGACACCATTCATGACCATCTATCTGGCAATGCATTTCGGAGCGAAAGTAGCTGGACTGCTGCTGCTCGTCAATGTATTCGTCGGAATCGGGATGTCATTGATTGGCGGTTACTTCAGTGATTTATTCGGGCGGCGCAAGATAATGCTGCTGGCTGAAACACTTAGGCTGGTGGCATTTTTCATGATGATGGTAAGCAATTCACCGTGGTTCGAATCACCTGAGATTACATATGGCATGATCATGCTGAACAGTGTTTGCTGGGGACTGGCAGGGCCGGCCAATGATGCGATGCTGATTGACGTCAGTACACCAGATCAGCGGCGGCTGATTTATTCCATCGGCTATTGGGCGAGTAACTTGTCCATTGCTTTAGGCGGAATCGCCGGTGCGTTCATGTTTGAGAACTATTTATTTGAATTATTCCTGGCGCTGACAATCACGGCAGCGGCAACATTGTTCGTGGTCTACTTTTTTATCGCGGAGACACATTTTCCGCAGAAAGTGGAAGTCAAGCCATTCCAGCACATCACCCAAATCTTTGGCACTTATCAGTCCGTCATGCGCGACCGGCTGTTTGTCTGGTTCATCGCAGGGGGGATCTTGGTTTTGAGTATGGAATTCCAGCTGACTAGTTATATTGGTATCCGGCTGGCAGAGGAAATGCCAACACAGCAATTTCTCTTCTGGGAAGTGGATGGCGTGAAAATGATGGGGCTTTTGCGGAGTGAAAATACGATCCTGGTTGCTTTGCTGGCCTTATTTGCTGCCAAACTCATTGCCGGGATGAAGGATAGAGTGGTACTTGTCGCCAGCTGTCTCATCTTTACGATGGGTTATGCTGCGCTGACATTCTCAAATGATATTTGGGTGCTGTTCATCATGATGGCAGTACTCACCGTCGGGGAAGTGTTCCGGGTGCCTGTGGAACAATCCTATATGGCGGCGATCCCTCCAGATGATAAACGCAGTGCGTATATGGCTTTCGGGGGACTTCAATATAATCTATCCATGCTGATTGTCTCGTTGACAGTCACGCTCAGCGGATTCGTGTCATCCATCGCGATGGGCATCTTGCTTACCCTGATCGGTCTGGCAGGGACTTTCATCATGTATATGATCACTCCGCAGCTGGATATCCGGAAACTTGAAGCAGAACAAAAGGCAGTATGATTACGACAAGTGCGGACACAATCGGACAGAAAAGTACATGCATAGTATGAAAATAGGAAGGAGCAGGGCGCGCAGAGAGGGGTAGGAGAGCTTGGAGCCCGCAAAGAACAGTGATTACATCTCGCGTACAGAGCTCTTGGAAATGCAGCTTAAGCTTCGGGAGGAATTTCAACGGGATATCGATGGCATCAGGGAAGATTTGGTCAGCATCAATAAGAAACTGCTGCCTTTGGGAAAGTGGCTTGAAAACATTGACAGTCACACAGCAAGAATGGCTGTTACACTGGAAAAGCAAATGGATGCACAGAATCAGATCATGGAGAAGCTGTATGAACAGGAAAGGAAAATACAGGAACTCGAATCGAATGCCACTTTCAAAAAGGAGAAGCTGCGAGTCAAAGGTGCTATCTTAATCAGTATCATTTCTCTGCTTGGTGCTGGTTCCGGCGTTGTCATGATATTTGGAAAGCGCTTGGCGGAACTGTTATTCGGCAGCTAGTTTTTTAATCATATCCAGATTCAAGTTCTGCTCCTTCCGCATAAAAAAGACGAGGATCATTCCTCGTCTTTTTCAGTGCGCATGGATATGTGTATGGGAATCGGCATCGTGCTGGCACATGAGGGATTCTTCATGAGTATGGGCAGCTGTTTCCATCTGGATGGTCACATGACCGATTCCAAGGTGCTCCAGATCATGCTCGATTTTCCGCAGCATGACCTGACTCTGCTCGACCAGCAAGTCACCTTGTACGACTGCGTGACAGGAAAGGGCATTCTGTCCGCTGGTGATGCTCCATACATGTAAATCATGAATGGAGATGATACCTGGTGCCTTTTCGATACAATCAATGATTTTTTGCATCTCTACATTGCGAGGTGTACCTTCCATCAGCACATGGATGGCATCCTTCGTCACCCGCCAGCCGCTCAGGATCACCAGGGCGGCAACGATGACGCTTGCAGCTGGATCGGCCCAATTCCAGCCGAACAGAAGTACGAGCAATGCAGCAGCAATCGCACCGACTGACCCAAGCAAATCGCCGATAACATGCAGGAAAGCTGCGCGCACATTCAGATTCTCACTTGTATCACCGCGCATCAGGATCCAGGCAACCAGAACGTTGACAAGGAATCCGATAATGGCAATGATCAGCATACCGCCTGATGCTATTTCTGCAGGCTCGCGGAAACGCTGGATTGCCTCATAAAAGATATAAAGGGAAACAAGGATCAAGGTGACGCCATTGAATAGCGCAGCAAGTATTTCAAACCGTTTATAGCCGTAGGTCTTGCTGTAATTGGCTACGCGCTCACCCAGAATGAAGGCAAACAGACCGACGCCAAGTGATACCGCATCACTCAGCATATGCCCGGCGTCCGAGAGCAGGGCGAGGCTGTTGGTCAGGAAGCCTCCGACAGCTTCCAGCAGCATGAATCCTGCCGTCAGGATGAAACTGATCAGTAAGGCTTTTTTATTCGCATTGTGTCCGTGATGATGGTGATGACCATGTCCATGATCACGTGCATGTCCGTGTCCCATACATATTCCTCCGATAGATTAATTATGGCAGGCGTGGCTGATGGCTTCTGTCAGTAAATCGATGACGTGTTTGTCATCGTGTGAATAATAAATTGTCGTACCTTCCCGTCTCGATTTGACCAGCCGGATCTTTTTCATCGAGCTCAGCTGATGAGACACGGTGGATTGATGCAGCTGAAGCTTCTCTGCTATCTGATTGACACTGCATTCCTGATCGAGCAGCAGGTGCAGGATCCGTATGCGTGTCGGATCACCGAGGGCTTTGAAGATTTGCGAAACGTGTGTCAGCCTCTCTTCTGTCAGTTCCGAATGTGTATCATGCTTCATATGCAGACGCTCCTCTTATTTGCTTATATGCATATATTAGCATATATAAATACTCTAAGCAAATTCTAATCTTACTTTCATATATAAGAATCCTATCAATCAAAAGAGGAAAATGGCATGATGGCTGGCTGTAAGCCATGCGATAAGTAACAGGCAGAAAGAGTCAGGAAGAAAGTATCTCCCCGATAAGGAGCTTACAAATATTTTACAAAGAGACCCCCATACGGCGATGTTTACCAGGATCTTATGCATCCGGCTCTATAGAGGCAGGAGGATAGTTAGGATTAAGAAACTAAACAAAGTAAATATCCTTTTATGAGAATGGCAAGATTTATAGCCTATGGGTACGATATACAAATTTCGGTTTTTGTCGAATACTTATACCCAACGAATTTGCGGAAGGGAGGTCGCAGCGGGGAGCTTCTTGCAATGTATGCAATTAAGAAAAACAAGGTGACAACAAAAAGGGAGGTAGTGATGAAATGAAAAGACTTGGAAGATACAGCGGCTATGATTTGCAGGCGCTGCGCCGGGATATCATTGCGGGCATCATTGTCGGTATCGTCGCCATTCCGCTTGGCATGTCCTTTGCTATTGCGTCGGGGGTCAATCCTGAATATGGACTGTATACAGTCATCATCGGCGGTCTGCTTATTTCATTGCTTGGCGGATCGAGATTCCAAATTGGAGGACCGACTGGAGCGTTTGTTCCGATTCTGTTAGGCATTGTCATTCAATTTGGTTATCAGGATCTCCTGCTGGCCGGGATGATGGCGGGGATATTGCTTGTCATATTCGGGCTGCTCAAGCTCGGCAGCTTGATAAAATTCATCCCGCGTCCAGTAGTGGTCGGGTTTACGGCCGGCATCGCCGTGATCATCTTCACCGGACAAATAGGGAATTTCACAGGTATTCAAGCGGAGCAAGAAGAAGGATTCCTTCAAAAAATGCAGGCATTGCTTGCGGCCGCGGATACAATCAATATCTACAGTCTGATTATCGCGGCCGTATCCCTTGCTGCCATCCTCCTTACGCCGAAAATCCTGCCGAAAGTACCGGGAGCGCTAGTGGGGCTGATTTTATCGACGATTGTGGCTGTGCTCTTTTTCCAGGGACAGGTAGCAACCATCGGCAGTGTATATGGCGATATACCGAGCAAGCTGCCGCAGCTTCAGTTACCTGAGGTTACATTGGACAAGATCATTTACCTGCTGCCCTCTGCGATCGCTATTGCCTTATTGGGAGGAGTGGAGTCGCTTTTGTCAGCGACAGTCGCTGATAATATGGCCAAAACCAAGCACCACAGCAACCGCGAGCTAGTCGGGCAGGGAATAGCGAATATTGCCGTTCCCCTCTTTGGTGGCATTCCAGCAACAGGCGCGATTGCCAGGACCGCAACGAATATAAGGAACAACGCCTACTCGCCTGTCTCCGGAGTGGTGCATTGCATTTTTGTCCTGGTCATCCTGCTTCTGTTTGCGCCGTATGCTTCGGCAATCCCGCTTGCCAGCATGGCCCCGATTCTTATGGTTGTTGCCTGGAATATGAGCGAGCGCAAGGAGGTCGCCCATATCATCCGGATGCGTACATTTGATTCATTCATCCTGATTGTGACCTTTGCGCTGACAGTGCTTGCCGATCTGACAGTAGGTGTCGGCTGCGGCTTGCTGCTTGCCTTTGTCGTTTTCGTCAAACGGATGAGCACAGTGCTCTTTGTGAAAGATGAACAAATCCATGTCCAGGAAACCGACGGTGTGCGGATGTGGAAATTCGAAGGACCTTTATTTTTCGGATCCACGGATATCCTGGAGGAAGTGGTGGAAAAGACAATGGAGGAGGAACCAGACTCCCTCATCCTTGATTTACAGAAGGTTTCCTATATGGATACATCAGCTGAAGCGGCTTTGCATAAGCTCGTTGATCATTATGAAACCGCCGATAAGCAACTGCTCTTTCTCGGTGTGCATGGCCAGCCGGAACGATTGCTTCATAAAACCGGCCTGCTTGCCAAGGTTGGGGAAGAGTATACTGTGAGCAAACGGGAGGAAGCGGTCCGAATATGTACCTCCTAAAAATCGCAAAAAGAGCGGAAAGCAAGCGGCTCCCATCCTTCCTGTGGGGCTGCTTGCTTATTTTTGTTCCCTTACCGGAAGAAGCAGGGTGCCGGAATAGATGCATAAGCTGTTAGTTTGGGGATTGGTCGATGTATACCGATTCCTTTATGTTTTAGGATTCTTACCGATATAAAAGATAAGAGTCTACCTAGTGAGAGGGATATTGCAGATGAAGAAGCTATTCTTGAAGCAAAGTGTATGTGCTTTGCTGTTGGCAGGTTTGATTTCCCAGATTCCAATTGGGAATGCGTATGCAGAAGAAGAACAGCAAATGGTCGTCGTTTATGAAAACGAACAAGGTGAAAAAGCCATTCAGGACAGCGGTGCTGCAGTGGAGGAGCAATATGGCCACTTATCAGCTGCTGCAATATCTGCAGATACAGAAACAATCGATGAATTGAAGAAAGACCCTGATATCAAGTATGTGGAACCAGATAGTAAAATCCGTATTGCGGATAATGGCGAAAGCCAGCCTTCGCAGGCAGCGGCCCTGGAACAGTGGAATCTTGCATCCATACATGCTCCTATGGCTTGGGAAGATGGGCTGACGGGCAATGGGGTGAAGATAGCCATCATGGACAGCGGTATTTATCCGCATGACGATTTAGAAATTGCCGGAGGTTTTTCGGCTGTCGATTATACAACATCTTATGAAGATGATGAGGGCCATGGAACCCATATAGCCGGCATCATCGGAGCAAAGCATGATGGACAAGGCATAGACGGCATAGCACCCGATGCGGATCTTTATGCGGTCAAGGTGCTGGACCAGAACGGTGAAGGATATCTTTCCGATCTTTTGGAAGGAATAGACTGGGCTATTGCGCAAAACATGGACATCATTAATTTGAGCATGGGAACGGCGGATAAAAGTGACGCACTGGAGGATGCCGTAGACAAAGCTTATCGAGCCGGTATTTTGTTGGTGGCAGCAAGCGGAAATGAAGGAGCGGGACATCCAGTTGATTATCCTGCAGCTTATGAGCCTGTCATTGCGGTATCCGCTACCGATCCAAACAACGATATCACGTCGTTTTCATCGGTCGGGGATGAAGTGGAGTTTGCAGCTCCGGGAGCAGATATCTCAAGTACATTACCAGGCTCCGATTACGGAATGATGAGCGGGACCTCGCAGGCAACTTCCCATGTCACCGCCATGCTTGCCATTTTGAAGCAGCAGTTTCCGGCTGATACTAATGCACAATTGCGGCAGCTCCTTCAGCAATATAGCATGGATCTTGGTCAGGAGGGCCGCGATGGACTGTATGGTTATGGGATGATTCAATACCCTGCACCAGAAAGTGATGACGGAATTGTACCAGGAGGGACGGAAGGAAACAGCTCCCAAGATGATGTGAAAGAAAATGTTCCGACTGAGGATTTACAGGCACTTGCTGATGAAGTTGGCATGACATTGGAAGAATTGGAAGATTTGTTTGCGGCGAACGGCTTGGATTTATATAGCTACCAAAACATGGGCGAAATCTATCACGTCATGTATCAAGACGTTAATCAAGTTTCTGTCTATCTTCTATTGGAGAAAATCGGATTGAAGCGAGAGGAGCTTGATCGGCTGCTTGCTGCTGATAGTGTGACGCTGGCCGACTTTGCAAGTTTGGAAGAACTCGCGGACTATGTCTCCGTTACAGGCAGCAAGGACTTTGACGCGTTTTGGGAGGAGGCATCCTCTGCTTTCCAAGAGATAGGCATGAGTGAAGAGGAGGGCAGAAATCTATATGATCATCTGGAGTCCGTGCTGGGCAGCGTTTCGGATGACACTATCGCGGGGATCGAGTCACTGCGTGATCGTGCAAAGGGTATAGGTGATTTGGGCAGCCTCGATGATCTGGAGGATGGACAGAGAAGTGAACTGGTATCTTTGTGGCATGACTTCCTTGCACTATTCCAACTCAAAGCAAAGTTCCATCTTATTGAAGGTGATAAGGAGACGGAAGTGACGGCCGAGGAGCTTTCCCGGCTGGCCGATATTGGTGAACAGACCCTGCGAGTGGAATTGTATGATACTAAAGATGGATTTCTGTTGGATCTTTCCTTCGATGGCAGGCAATTGGAACACGTATCGGCAGGCTCTCCCGAGGAAGCAAAACCTGACGTGGTGCCTGCTCAAAAGGGCGAGGAACCAGAAAGGGACGCCGGAGAAATCAAGCTTACATATAAGACGGCAGAAAGTGCGGGGCAAGGGTCGGAGAAAAATCAAGCTCATCAAGATCCCGAAGGACAACGCCTGCCAGATACAGCTTCTCTGATCGGTAATCTAGTGACAGCAGGTCTGACCTTGACTGCAGCTGGTTTCATTCTGTATGCACGGAACCGATATACGAAATAGCGTAACAGGAACGACAAAGCTGACAATCCGCCGGCAGTGCGATCTTGAGTGGATTTCTCAGGATCAAAGGATAACCTGGATAGCAAATTGACAGCTTCTGAAACAATAATCAGTTTTAAAAAGGCATTCCGCTATGGAATGCCTTCTTTCATAGTTCAACTGCTGCTTCGCCGATTCGCTTTACGCCTCGAATACAGGAAATATCCTCTGCCAGCCGCAGTGCTGCCTTGTCCTTCTGTTTTGCTTCAATCATGAAATCCAAGGATTGGCCGATATCCTTCAGATGCTTGATCAGCGGCATCAGAAATTCCGCATCTACATAATCAGCGTGACTGCGATATGCGTTCTCTGATTTAGGGGAAGAAACATGGATTTTCGGCACATGCTTGCGGTTTTGCCATGTAGCCATGAAGCGCGGGAGGATTTCCTCCAGGGGCTCCCTTTCTGTGTGATTTGCCATGTAGTGGTGAAAATCGAACATCATTGGTATCCGATGCCTTTCACACACTTCCAGCGTTTCGGCTGCTGTGTAGGTTTTATCATCATTTTCCAATGTCATTTGCGCTTTGATCGGTTCAGGAAGCTGCTTGATGTTTTCCTGGAATCGTTCCAACGCCAGCTCTTTGTTTCCGTACGCGCCTCCGATATGGATATTGATATATGCTTCCTCTTCTAATCCCATTGCAGTCAGCATATTGTAATGGTATTGCATATCTTTGATGGCATTTACCGTGATATGCGGTTTATCGCTTGTAAAAAGGGTAAACTGATTCGGGTGAAAGCTCACTCGGATGCCGTGATCCCGTACCAGCCGTCCGATTTCTCCGTACAAGTCGGTAAAGGGTGAAATATAATCCCACCCTGCTTCTTCATGGGTGGCCAGCGGAGCAAGCGAAGAAGAAAAACGGTAGAGGTTGATCTGATGGGCGATATTATAATGAAGGATCCGGGTTGTACGTTCCAGGTTTTCCTTTGTCAGTGCGTGCAGTTTGGCTTTCCGCTCATCGTTTCCGAGTCTGGACCACCTGGCGAATGTCATGGTCTTCGCCGGGGATGCTTCATATAAATTCAAGGCAGTTGCTGCATAGCCGAAGCGGATGATCATACAATCATCTCCTTTGTGACGATCTAAAGCTATGTTCCCCTTCTTTTGACATCGATAATCCTGTTTTGGAATAGTAAGTCCATGCATGTCCGGCTGTACACCTGTATAATTAGAAACAAGCAGGAAAAAAGTTTGGAACCTTTTGAATCCCTGCCCGTATAAGAAGGTACAAGATAAGAGGATGGTGAAAGGTTTTGGGTATTCTTTCCCGTATATTCAAGAAAAAAGCTCCTGAGCGTCCTGCTGTGAGGGAACGTAATGCACTTTCCATCCAAGTGGGGGACATTGTCGAATATGACTTGGTCACGTATGAAGTAGTCGGCAAAATCACATCCCGCCAAGGGAACTATGAATGGTTTGACTATCAGCTGGTGGAAGGGGATACAACATTGTGGCTCTCCGCGGAAATGGATGATGAATTGGAGCTGGGTATATATAAAAAAATCCCGCTTTCGGTGTCAAAACCATATCCGAAGCAGTTATCGTACGAGGGCCGGACTTACTACCTTGATGAGCAAGGTGAAGCGCGAGTCGTCGGGGAAGGAAGAAGTCGTAATGTGAATGGCTCCATCGTTCATTTTGCAGATTATTATGATGAAGATGAAGAGCATTTCCTTGGTCTTGAGGGCTGGGGAAGTGAAATAGAGGTCAGCTACGGCTATGAAATCAAACCGCGTGAAATCAAAATAATTGCGGGTTCAAATTAAAAGATCAAAGGAGAGAATGAATAGTATGTTCAAATTTTTTAATCGTGTGAAGACAGTCGTAAGCTCTGAATTGAATGCAATGCTGGATAAAGCCGAAGATCCGGTGAAAATGCTGGATCAGTTCATGCGTGATATGGAAGCGGATATCAGGGAAGCGGAAACTGCCGTTGCAAAACAGATAGCCAATGAAAAGATGCTTAAACGCAAGTATGATGATGCCAAGGCGATGGCTGATAAGCGTCAGAAGCAAGCAGAAACAGCTGTCGAAGCAGGTAATGATGATTTGGCTCGCCGTGCCCTGGAGGATAAGCAGACACATCAGCAGACGGCTGATACACTTTATGCATCCTGGGAGCGTGCATCCAGCGATGCAGCTGCCATCCGTCAGAAACTGGATGAAATGAAAAAAGAATACGCAGAAATGAAACTGAAAAAGGATTCCTTGAAAGCACGTGCTGAATCTGCCAAAACACGCACGAAGATGAACCGCACCATGTCCAGTATCGGCAGTGATGAGTCACGCAGCGGCTTCGAGCGTATGGAAGAAAAGGTGCTGCAGTATGAGGCAGAGGCGGAAACCAGCGAGGACCTTTCCAAATCGAATCGCTCCCTCGATGATGAATTCGCTGCTTTGGAGAAAAATGGCGTCGACGATGAGTTAGCTGCCCTTAAAAAGAAAATGGGCAAAGAGTAAGCAGCCAAAGCCATCGGCAGGCTGACCCTTGCGTGAAGCAAGGGTTTTCGTCTGTCTGCTGTACATAAGAAAAAGGGAGAAGGGAGGAGCTTTCATGAAATATTGGCTGGCGGGTATCTGCCTGTGTTTTGTCCTCATCCTGGCTGGCTGCGGTAGTTCCGGTGATCAGTCTGCTTCTGTCAGCGATATACCTGATGAACCGGATAAGGAAACAGTCACCTCAGAATTTGAAAATAGTGCAGGGGAATCGATCGAGACATTGATAGACAATAACTTCTATTTGCTCGATGTTGTTTCAGGAGATAGAAGCACCAGCGCAAATGTCTATGCAACGCGCCTTTATTCAGTGGACGAATTAGAAGAGCTGTTTAAGCAAACAGAAGGTCCTGATGAGATCAGCGATAAGAAAAACGGACAGCAAATCATGGTTTATGATGATGTCTTCATCACGCTGAAACCTAGTGAAGAAGACGATGATGTCACCTTGATCGAAGTCGCGGACCGCAACTTTGTGCGCGAAAACTACTCACCGAACTATTTAAATACATTCTTTACATTTGCGCTGTTGAACTCCCTTTTTGGCAGCAATTGGAGCCAGACCAGAATGGATACTTGCCAGAACGGCGGGTGCTACGGAGGCTATACGTCGACATATCGGTCGGATGATGGCAGCGGCGGCACAGGAAGCACTGTACGACGCGGTACATCCGGCTATCGCGGCGGAGGGCCGGATGCAGGTAAATAAAGATAAACCATAAATAAGGAGGCATAGATTCATGAATCCATTTCTATCAACGTTTTTGTATTTTGCCATTGCGGTTGTAATCGTCATCATTGGTCTTATCATCTTTGAGCTGATCACGCATAAGTACCGGGACTGGGAGGAAATAGAAAAGGGCAACACAGCGGTGGCGTTGTCGATTGGCGGTAAGGTCATCGGGATCTGTCTTGTATTATCATTCTCCATTTATCACAGCAGCGAGCTTTGGGAAACGCTTATCTGGGGGGCTTATGGTGTCGTTCTGCAGATGGTAGCCTACTTCGTATTCGAAGGGGTGACGAGGCGTTTCTCTGTCCAATCCAAGCTGAAAGAAAACAATATCGCTGTCGGAATCATTTCCTTGGCAGTTTCAGTCGGACTTGGATTCGTCATCGGTGCATCCATTACGTAAGTTAAAAGCGGTTCGGAGATGAAAGAGATGCAAGAGAAAGTATCGAATAAAACGTCATTCATATATTGGGCTTCAGGTATCGTTTCGATTTGCGGTATCATTTTCGAAGTCTTATTCGGGGCCCTAGGGTCCTATATTCTCGGAGATGGTGTGAAGCAATATACACTTACCATCTCTTTGTTTTTGACTGGTATGGGGATCGGTGCCAGCGTCAGCGAACGGGTGACGAAGCGGCTGATCCTGGCATTCATTTATATCGAATTCTTCGTGGCCTTGATCGGGGGATTCTCCAGTTTTACCATGTTCGGAATCACGGCCTATACTCCTGATGGAACAGATGCATTCTATCTATATTTCGTGACGCTTATCGTCGGGGCGCTCACTGGGGTGGAGCTGCCGATCCTCATCCGTAAAGCGAATGAGATCGGAGAGACGCTCGGCCGAAGTACGGCACGCGTCCTATTCAGTGATTATGCGGGGGGACTGATCGGCGGGCTGCTTTTTGCCTTCCTGCTGCGCCCGCAATTCGGTATCGTCAAATCGGCATTTTTAGTCGGACTTGTCAATTTGGCAGTGGCGCTCATCGTTCTCTGGCTGTTTCGCGCGGAAGTGAAGCGCGTTGCCTTGCATGCCGCCGTCGGGATCGTCATTGGAATCATGCTCATCCTTGGTGTCTTTTTCGGGGAGGAGACTGCATTTTCCTTCGAGCAGAAGCTGTACGAGGATCCGATCATTCATATGGAACAAAGCCAGTATCAAAATATCATCCTTACCCAGGATGGAGATGATCTGCGGCTGTATTTGAATGGCGGCTTGCAGTTCAGCTCGTTCGATCAGCATCGGTACCATGATGCACTCGTCCATCCGGTCATGTCCCAAGCCAAGCAGCATGATCATGTGCTGATTCTTGGCGGAGGGGATGGTTTGGCTGCGAATGAAATCTTGAAGTACGATGACGTCCAGGATATCACGTTGGTCGATCTCGACCCTGCAGTGACCGAATTGGCGAAGACGGAGCCGAGACTGCTAGATCTGAATAATAGATCTTTATTAAATGATAAAGTGACCATCCATAATCAGGATGCCTTCAACTACTTGAAGGAGACAGATCGGATGTATGATGTCATCATCGTGGATTTGCCCGATCCGAATGATGAGAGCTTGAACAAGCTTTATACCGAAGAATTCTACTCATTGGTACGCAATCATATGAATCCCGAGGGAGCGATGATCGTCCAAGCGACCAGCCCGGTGTTTGCGACCGAGTCTTACTGGACGATAGACGAAACCATTCGTGCAACAGGACTGGAAACGGAAAATCTGCATTTGGATGTGCCGAGCTTCGGTAATTGGGGCTTTGTCATGGCCAGCAGAAACCCGATCGATCCGGATGAACTGGAAGTCACGGTACCCACGGAATATTTGAAAACGTCCATGATTCCAGGCATGACTGAATTCGGCAAGGATGAAGATAGGGAAATCACCAATTCAGATGGGGAAACCGTGTCACTGCGGCCGAATACATTGGTCGATCCGCACTTGATCGAGATTTACCAGCAGGAATGGAAGCATTACTGATCATCTCTTGGCAGGAGGGCTCGATAAGCCACCGGAGAGGTCAGTACTGTGGATGTATTGAAAGCACCATATGGAATCAGCCGGTCGATTAATTCACGCATGCCGTTCATGTCGGGGACGGCTGCTTTCAATAAATAATTGATCGGCCCGGTCACCCGATGGCATTCGAGCACTGCTTCTTCTTTGGCAATCAAATTTTCAAACTCCAAGTGGGAAATCTTCAATTCACTGACCTGGATGAACAGCAGGATATCCAGGCCCACCTTCGCATGCGCGACACGGGCAGTATAATGCTCGATGACACCGCGTTCCTCGAGCCTAGCCATCCTCTCTGAAACACTCGGTCTGCTCAGGGCCAGCTTTTTGGATAACTCGCTGATTGTGATACGGCCATCGTGCTGCAGCAATTCCAGTAAAGCGCGGTCAATGTGGTCCATGATTCGCCTTCCTTTCACATTGCAGGTAATCCCTGCATATAATTTTCATTATGAATCTCAATATGAAGTATTGCCTGCAAAAATCTATTCATTTCTCATGTTATTTATTCTAACATAGAAAGTGAATTAACAGGATGTCGTGATTTATGACCGCCCATATCACGATCGTGGGCTTGTTTCAACATGGATTCTGACTCGGAGAGGAGCAAATCATTTGCTGCAAAAGTATTTGAAAATCGTCCTTGGCTGCTTCCTGGCAAGCCTAGGCTTGTATATGCTGAAAAACGCAGAGCTGGTGACAGGAGGAACGGCAGGACTTTCATTGGGATTATCCTATCTGCTGGCCTTGCCCTTTGGTGTCGTATTCTTTATCGTCAATATTCCATTCTACATCTTTTCATTCATCAATATGGGGTGGCGCTTTACGGTGACTACAATCGTATCCGTATCGATCCTGACCTTGTTCTCGTTCCTTCATCCGTTATATCCCGCTATCGAACTTCCAGGCATTGTCGCAGCTGTCGGGGGCGGCTTGATCGTAGGATTCGGCTTGATTATTTTATTCATGAATCAAGCATCGCTGGGAGGAGCGAATATCCTCGCCTTGTTCCTGCAAAAGCGTTTCGGAACAAACCCAGGAACAATCAACTTCATTTTTGATTTTTGCGTCGTGATGGTAAGCCTTTATTCGGTAGGTCTTGTCAAAGGCATCTATTCCGTTGCTTCCATTGCGGTGACATCATTTGTCATCAGCTACTTCAAGGAAAAGTTTGCAAAGCCTTTGCCAAAGCCAAATACAGCGCCAGTTGCCCAAGCAGCCGAATGAACGAAGGAGAAATCCTTCGTTTTTTGAATTGGCCGGGGAGGGGGCGAATGGATGGAGAATGCTTGAAAGCATCCGCAGCTTGTATTTCTGCTTCGCTGATTATTCGAATCTACGAGCAACCTTATAGGAATGCGAGCAGTTATTTTCTGGAATTCATCATAAATAGACTTCTTACTGATTGTTGTTGAGGTGCTTTTGTTATATGATATTCCGGAAAGTCTGTTTTAAAGAATCTATGATAAAGAGTGATGATGAATGGAACAACATTTGACATATACGATGCCTCCGGAATGGGAGAAGCATGAGCGTACACTGATTAGCTGGCCGGTAAAAGATTCCATGGTGTACCCGGAGGATTGGGAAGCTGTTTGTAAAGGTTATGCGGAACTGATCCTGGCTATCGCGGAATTCGAACCGATTACGGTATTGGTGAACGCAGAGGATCAAGATGCAGCGTCTTCTTATGTGGGACAAGCTGAGAATGTGACATTGCTTGAAGTCTCCCATAATGATGCATGGCTGCGTGATAATGGTCCGACATTCGTCCGGGACGAAGCGGGCAAGCTGGCAGGTGTGAACTGGCGTTTCAATGCATGGGGAGAGAAGTATTTCCCATGGGATCTGGATGATGCGGTGGCTCCTGCGGTCTTGAGCCACTTAGGCATTCAACAATTGGATGCTCCATTGGTATTGGAGGGCGGATCCATTCATGTGGACGGGGAAGGCACCCTGATCACTACCGAGGAATGCCTTTTGAACCCGAACCGCAATCCTGATCTGTCCAAAGAGGATATCGAGGCTTATCTCCGTCGATATCTTGGTATTGAAAAAGTGATTTGGCTTAAACGCGGTGTTGCTGGAGATGAAACAGACGGACATGTCGATAATATCGCTTGCTTCGCGGCACCTGGTAAGCTGCTGCTGCAGGTGACAGATGATCCAGACGATGAAAATTATGAGATTACGCAGGAAAACCTGCGGATCCTTGATGAGACGAAGGATGCCAAAGGCCGTCAAATCGAAGTCATCGCAGTCCAGCAGCCGCCGAAGGCCACTTGGAATGACACGCGTTTGACATTGAGCTATATCAATTTCTATTTTGTGAATGGCGGCATCATCCTTCCTGTGTTCGGCAATACTGCCGCAGGAACAGATGAACGGGCGATCAAATTGCTTCAGGAGCAATTCCCGGATCGCCGGATCCGTACGATTGATGGACTGGCTATCATCAAAGAGGGCGGAAATGTGCATTGTACGACACAGCAAATGCCCGCAATAAAGGAGTGAATCGATTGAGAAAAGTAACCGTGGCTGCCACACAGATGGCTTGTTCTGGTGCAGTGGAAGAGAATATCGCCAATGCCGAGAAGCTTGTCCGCCAAGCTGCTGCAAAAGGCGCGAATGTCATTTTGCTGCAGGAGTTGTTCGAGACACCTTACTTCTGCCAGAAGGAAAAGCCTGCTTATTATGCGTATGCAACAGAGCTGGACCAGAACAAAGCGGTGCAGCATTTCAAACAGGTGGCAAAAGAGCTTGGTGTGGTACTCCCGATCAGCTTTTATGAGAAAAAGAATAATGCAAACTATAATACAGTCGCTATGATCGATGCAGACGGATCTGTACTTGGCATCTACCGGAAAACACATATTCCCGATGGACCAGGCTATGAGGAGAAATATTATTTTTCACCTGGGGATACTGGTTTCAAGGTATGGGATACGAGATTCGGAAAAATCGGTGTCGGTATTTGCTGGGATCAGTGGTTCCCGGAAGCTGCTCGCAGCATGGCGCTCCAGGGAGCGGAAATCCTGCTATATCCAACAGCGATCGGCTCAGAGCCGGAGGATGCAAGCATCGATTCGAAGGATCATTGGCAAATGTGCATGCGCGGTCATGCAGCAGCCAATTTGGTGCCTGTCTTGGCATCGAATCGGATCGGAGTAGAGTCGGATGATGATTCGTCCATCACATTCTATGGTTCTTCCTTCATTGCTGGACCGCAGGGGAATTTGCTTAAGGAAGCAGGACGTACAGAAGAAGAAATCCTAATGGAAACATTCGATCTGGATGAACTCGCGATGCAGCGAGTGGAATGGGGTCTGTTCCGTGACCGCCGTCCGTCGATGTACCGCAATCTCCTGAGCTCCGATGGCTCGACAATCATATAAAACAAAAGCTGCCGGCTAGTCCTGGCAGCTTTTTTTAATGGCGCATCATGACAGCAACGCCTGCTATACATAAACCAGTCCCGATCTGTCTCGCAGCTACATCCAGATCAAGTAACCGCGCCAATTTCGGCAAGTCCTGCAAAATGATGATAGATAAGAAGATGATTTTATCCCCTTGTATGTAATACCCATACCGCAGCTGAAATCAAATAAAAACGACCCTTGTCAGGGTCGTTTCATCAGTCCTTGAGCAGATCATTTGCCTCGAGGAAGTCCTTGGCTACACGTTCTACACTCTTTTGCTCAATATCCACTTGGTAGTTCAATTCACGCAAGGTATCCTCTGTCAGGGCCTTCTGGAGCGGATCCAGCAATTCCGTCAGCTCCGGATATTCATCAAGCGTTTCTTGGTTGATGGTAGCAGCATAATTGTAGGAAGGGAAAAACTTCTGATCATCTGCCAATATTTTCAGATCCATTGATTTAATCTGCGGATCCGTTACAAATGCTTGGGTGACGTCGATTTCATCGTTTTCCAATGCTGTGTAATAAAGACCTATTTCCATTTCGCGGATATTGGAAGGAGGCACATCGAATCCATAATATTCTTCTAATCCAGGCATCCCATCTCTCCGATTCCTGAATTCCGTCTCCATGCCGAATCGGAGATCCTCAGGATTTTCTTTCGCATAAGCTGCCAAGTCACTTAAAGTTTCAATGCCTAATTCATCGGCTTCTTCCTGCTCCATGACGAGTGCATAAGTGTTGTTGGCATCGGTCAAGTTTGTCCAAGCCACGCCGTTCTTCTTATCCAATTCCTTAACCTTTTGCATCGCCTCGTCTTTATCCGCTATCGGCTCTTGATCCAAATAGGTGACAAGTGCTGTACCAACATACTCCCATGTCATATCCACCTGTCGAGTCTCGATTGCTTGACGCATGGCAGAGGAGCCTAGATTTTGAATTTCTTCGACATTATAACCGTTATCCTCCAATATGAAGGCTGTCATTTTGGCTATCACGAGCTGCTCAGTAAACGTTTTCGCTCCGACGGTAATGGTTTTCCCGCCAGGGCCGCATGAACTTAGCACGACTAATAAAGCCGTCAATAAGGCGAATAGGGTCAATCTTTTTTTCATCGATTCAGGTATCCTTTCTTTACGGATTTTGTGCTTTTCTGGCAAGCCGGAGTCCTTTTGGCACCAAGGCGAACTGCAGCCACTTGAATAGATAATCAATCACGATGGCAAGCAGTGTGACGGGAACGGCTCCGGACATCAAAAATGCATTATCGAAAAGGCGGATACCTGTGAAAATCCATACACCCAGGCCTCCTGCACCGACTAGGTAAGCAAGTGCAGCGGTTCCGATATTGATGACCAATGCGGTCCGAACCCCCGCTATGATCGAGGTGAGTGCATTTGGAAGCTCGATTTTCCAAAGAATCTGTGTATTCGTTAGTCCCATCCCTTTGGCTGCATCTTTCATATTGTCATCGACAGAGTCGATGCCGGCAATCGTGTTTTGCAAGATTGGCAGCAGGGAGTAGAGGAATAAGGCAACGATGGCTGCGCTGATTCCGATACCCAGAAACCCCATGGCAAGTGCAAGCACAGCCAGGCTCGGAATCGTCTGACCAAGATTCGCAATGCCGACAATCAGCCATTCCGATTTGCGGAATCTAGGACGTGTGACAAAGATACCCAGTGGTACAGCGAGCAGCACTGCAGCAGCTCCTGAAAGGAGTACGATCGTGATATGCTCACCAAGCAAGCGCAGGAAAGTATCCGGCTGTTCCGCAATCTTACGGAACATATCATTGGCGAATGCCCAAACAAAGAAGGCGATGAGGAGCGCCCAAAAGATAAGCTTGATGATCAAAGCGATGGTTTTATTTGTCCGTTCCATGATCAAAGCCCCCTCAGACGCTCTCCTTGATCTCACGGTGCAGGAACTGCTCGATCAAGTCCAAAGTGATACTGCCTTTACGCGTACCATTGTCGTTTTCCACGATTAATTGATCCGCTTCCTGGTTTAAGATTTTCGAGATGGCCACACGCAGGGAAAGATTCTCGTTGATATTCTGAGAATCAGGAGACTCCAGCACAGGCTTTAATGTCAAGGCATCAGCCAAGTCTTTCACTGTATACAGGCTCATGCTTTTCAGCACGCGGTCCTGACCGACGAACTCTGCGACAAAGCTGTTGGAAGGTTTGTTCAGCATCCTTGCTGGTTCGGCGTACTGCATCATCTTCCCGCCTTTGAGCAAGGCGATTTTATCTGCCATCTTGACGGCTTCATCAATGTCATGACTGACAAAAAGGATCGTCTTCTTGAGCTCTTTTTGAATTTGCAGGAATTCCTCCTGAAGGTGTGTGCGGATGATCGGATCCAGGGCTCCGAACGGTTCATCCATGAGCATGACCGGCGGGTCGGCAGCCAAGGCGCGGGCTACGCCTACGCGCTGCTGCTGACCTCCGGAAAGCTCATGCGGATATCGTTTCCGGTATTCATCCGGCTTCAAGCCGACGAGCTCCATCAACATGTTGAAGCGATCGCGCATTTTCTTTCTGTCCCAGCCCAGCAGGTTGGGCACAATCATGGCATTGTCTTCGATATTCATGTTGGGGAATAGTCCATTGGATTGAATGACATACCCGATATTACGACGCATTTCTATCTTATTGGAATGCCGTACGCTTTTGCCATTGAGCATGATGTCGCCATCCGTGATGCTCTCCAGCTGGTTCACCATGCGAAGCAAGGTCGTCTTTCCGCAGCCGGAAGGACCCAGCATGATAACCAGTTCACCATCTTCGACTGTAAAATTCATATTTTCAATAGCCTTTACATTGCCGTTATATACCTTTGTTACATCGTTGAAATGAATCATAATGTCACCCTTATTATTTTTTTACACCCTTAGGCGTAAATAGATTTTCGATCAGACGCAGGAACAAATCGGCAATCAATGCCAAAATCGCAACCGAGATGGCACCTGCCAATATCATTGTATTATTGGTGCGAAGTATCCCTTGGTAAATGATACCTCCAAGACCCCCTGCACCAATCAGCGTAGCAATGGCACCGACACCGATATTCAGGACAGTGGCAGTGCGGACTCCGGCCATGATCAATGGCAGGGCGTTTGGAAGCTCCACTTTGTAAAGACGCTGGAAAGTAGTCAGGCCGATACCGTTGGCGGCATCCCGTATATTGGGATCTACATTGCTGATTGCTGTGTAAGTATTCCGGATGATCGGTAGCTGTGAATAGAGAACAAGTGCAATGATAGCCGGTAAAGTACCGATTCCTTCGTTGATGAGTGAAAGAATTGGAATCATGATTCCAAATAATGCGAGGCTTGGAATAGTCATCATGATGGAAGCAATTTGAAGAATGGTTGAGGCTGCGTATCTATTGACGGAGCAATAGATACCTAATGGGACGCCAATCACAATGGCAATGATGATTGCTGAACCGACAAGCTTGATATGGTCCCATGTATATCCGAGTATGAATGTAAAATTAGTTGTAAAATAATCGATTAAATCTGTAATGGGAGGGCACCTCCTGAATTTGTCATGCAAAAAGCTCTTGTCAGGCTTTTGCTACCTATTGTTATACCCAGATAAACCAACATCCTAACATGAAAGTATAGCCATTACAAAGGCTGGTTCAACTTATAATACGGAGCATTGAAGAGGAAATAAGAGGAATACAGCCTTAGGGATGGCTGAGGGTATTAAATAAAGGAATTTCCTGTTCGACAGAAGGCGGGGACTTGGCTTAATGAAATTTAAAATAACTGAAAATTAAATAATATTACTAAAAATATATTTACTTCTCCCCAAAAAGGGTGGTAGTATATCTAAATACTAATATGTACTCATTAAAAATGTACTAGCACATAAGGAGTCACGCCCTTATGTGAAAAGAGAGAATGCAAAGCTGAGTAGTCAGAATTGAATGACTATTCAGGAGAGGGAGCGGGAAGAATGAAGGAATATTTTATCGAGCGAATGTACAAAGCATCACAAGGAATGGCAAATGCAGTCCTCGTGACCCTCGGTATTGGTTTATTGATGGAAACCTTTGGTGAGTTTCTGAACTGGCCGACATTGATTGCTGTCGGTACAGTCGCGAAAGCATTGCTGGCACCAGCTTTAGGAGCGGGAATCGCTGTTCAGCTGGGCGGCAATACACTGGTCGTCTTCAGTGCGATGATCAGTGCGACAATCGGCGGTGCTGCAATGACTGTCGGCGATGACGGCTTGCTGACATCGATGGTGTCCGGTCAGCCGATCAGTGCTGTCCTTGCGGCGGTGGTCGCTACCTTTGTAGGAAAGAGGGTAGCAGGGAAGACACCACTTGATATGATGGCCATCCCATTTGCGGCGGTATTTGTGGGGGGTATTGCAGGGGCGGGTCTTGCAGCTGTGACAACACCGTTACTGACATGGATGAGCGGACAGATTGCCAACTCTGTTTCTGGTTCACCATTGCTTGCATCCATCGTCATTTCGTTGGTATGGAGCATTCTGTTGATGACACCAGCATCATCGGCGGCATTGGCGATCGCCTTGCAGCTGGATCCGGTATCCAGTGCTGCAGCATTGATTGGCTGTACTGCCCAATTCGTCGGATTCACTTTCATGAGTATCCGTCAGAATGATCTCGGTGGTTTCCTGGCACAGTTTGTCATTACACCGAAAGTACAATTCCCTAACTTGATCAAGAATCCAGCACTTGTCATCCCGCCATTCGTCGCTGCTGTCGTATGTGCTCCGATTGCGACAGTGCTGCTAGGTTTTACGACATCCTATGAACTGGCAGGTTTGGGCTTAAATTCATTCATTGCGCCGCTTAATATTCTGGCAAGCCAAGGCGTGGAAGCTTTCTTGATTTACTTGGCAACAGGTGTCATCCTGCCGCTGATCATCTCGCTTGGACTTTATCATGTCATCAAATCAATCGGATGGGCCAAGGCCGGCGACCTGCGCATGGAAATCCAATAATCAGGGCCGCAGCTGTGAAGCTGCGGTTTTATCATGCAGTTTTACATAATATTGATATACTGAAGGGAGATAAAATAAGAAAGAAGGATATCCTTCATGAATCATCTGAATCGTGTACTCGCACGATATATGCCTTTCCTGACTCCGCTCAGCGTAGTGGCAGGCATCCTTCTCGCTGATATCCTGCATCACGGGGAATCACTGGTTCCTTGGATTTTTGCTGGCATGACCTTTGCCGGAAGCTTATCAGCCGATTTCGGCAGCCTGCTGCATGCAGTTAAAAAACCAGGACCGATGCTGCTAGCTTTTGCCGTTCTTCATTTCATCATGCCTTTGCTGGCTTTTGGCCTTGGACATCTTTTCTTCCCGGGGGATGTGTACACCATTACAGGCTTTGTGCTGCTCACAGCCATACCCACTGGTATCACCGCATTCGTTTGGGTTGCAATGCAGGAAGGGGATATCGGTATCACTTTATCGACCATCTTGATCGGGACCTTGATTTCCCCTATGCTGGTGCCGATGATTCTGCATGTCCTTGTTGGCGGTGATGTACAGCTTGAGGTACTGCCGATGATGGAGGATCTGCTGTGGATGATTGTCGTTCCTTCGCTAGCAGGCATGCTTGTCAATCAATTTTGCAGCAAGCAGCTCACAAGCACGTTAAGTACAAATCTTGCTCCATTCTCAAAGATAGGCCTGATAGCGGTGGTATCCATTAATGCGTCCGTAGTGGCTCCTCAACTAAAAGAGATGGATTTGACTGTCATGGGAATTGTGCTGCTCGTTTTTTGTTTGTCCTTTGGCGGCTATCTGCTTAGCTGGTTTCTCGGAAAGTCATTTGGGTATGGGAGGCAGGAGATAGTCAGTGTCACCTTCATCGGGGGGATGCGGAATATCAGTGCAGGTGTGGTGCTGGCTGTAAGCTTCTTCCCGGCTCCTGTCGCCATACCGGTAGTGATCGGAATGCTGTTCCAGCAGGTTTTGGCTGCCGTATTCTCCAGCCTTTTGAAGAAATATGAACCACAGCAAGCTGCTGCTTGAACGAAGACCGTCTGTGCGGTCTTCTTTTTTGTGTTTACTTTTCAATCATTTAGGCAATGCCTCTAACATGACATGGAAAGGAGGATGCTTATGTGGGAAGCGTTGCTTTGGGGCGCCATTGCAGGTTCAGCTAGTTTGATTGGAGCTGTCTTGCTAATGCTCATCCCGGTAAAAAAGCGGATCATCGGCTTTATCATGGCCCTTGGTACAGGGGCATTGATTGGTTCCACCTCTTATGAATTACTGGAGGAAGCATATGAAATCAGCGGAGGCTTGCAAGAAGAGGCAATAGGTTTTCTTGGAGGAGCAATCATCTTCACTATATTGGATATAGTCATTTCGCGAAGAGGCGGGAAAAATCGCAAGCGGACACGTTTGCATGAGACGCATAATAAAGAGGATAAGGGTTCGGGATTGGCGATCTTTGCGGGAACCGTGATGGATGCCATTCCGGAATCAGCCATGATCGGTCTAAGTTTGGCAAGTGGAGGGGGTGCCAGTACAGCATTGATTGTTTCGATTTTCATCAGTAACTTTCCAGAAGGTCTTTCCAGCACTTCCGGTATGCAAAGCAGCGGTTATTCAAGAAACCGAATCCTTTTGATGTGGTTGGCCGTAATGATGATATCAGCACTCAGTGCACTTGTCGGAGCAGTGCTGCTGCAGGATACCAGCTCCAGTACAAGAGCAATCCTCAATTCGTTTGCAGGAGGAGCGATCATTGCAATGGTTGCTTCCACGATGGCGCCCGAGGCATATGAAGAGGGAGGCCCGGCTGTGGGTATCGTGACAGCAGTGGGAATGTTTGTCGCCTTCTCTCTTGCGCATGTTTAGGGAGTGTTCAAGAAGGGGAAATAAGAACCAAAGAATGGAGGCGTTTCAATATGAAAAACCTTGTTCGGAAAGCGATTAAGTATGGACCGGTCGTCTATCCAATCGTCAAAAAGATAATCAATAAAAGGAAAGCCAAGCGCTCAGGCAGGGCTTCATATTAAAAAACGTGAGAGCATCTGCTCTCACGTTTTCTTTTATCTGCTCCTGCTGCCTTTCTCGAGTGCGGTATCCACTTCAGCTGCAGCTTTGTCCAGAGCGGTTTTCGGGTCTTCACCTTGATAAAGGCTTTCCATGCCGGTTACAATTTGCTGGCGTGCCTCAGGGAAAATGGAGATCAAAGCGCCTTGCGTAGCTGTGCTCGGAATCGTGTCATGAAGCTGATCCACTGTAACTTTCAATTGCGGATACTTCTCCCATTCCTGCTTGACGATATCTTCCTCGTAAGCTGCTGGATTGATAGCAAAGTAGCCTGATTCCACATGCCATTTTGCCTGTACTTCCGGTGTGGATAGGTACTTCATGAAGTCCCAGGCGGCTTGCTGCTGATTTTCATCGATATCCTTTGCCATCCAGAGGGAAGCACCGCCGATGATGACGCCTTGCGGATTGACATCGTCAGGGTGAGGCAGGTATGCAACGCCCACTTCGAAATCAGCGTTATCGACAAGCCCTTTGATACCTGCCGAGGAATCCAGCATCATCGCCATTGTGCCGGCCTGGAAGGATGCGCGCATATCATCCCAGTTCTGACCGCTATTGTAATACGTGCCTGCTTCGTACATATCACTGATCAATTCAAAAACTTTCTGCCCTTTTTCATCATTGAAAGCAGCCTTCGTTGCTTCACCTTCGCGTCCATTTTCGTTATTGACATACATACCGCCTTGCGTTGCAAGCAATTCCTCGAAGAACCATCCATAGTTCAGAATGGATAGACCATACTGCGTTGTCTTATCGCCTTCTTTGATTGTCAGCTTTTCGGCAGCTTCCTTCAATTCGCTGTACGTGCGAGGAGCTTTCTCCGGGTCCAGGCCTGCTTCCTTGAATGCATCCTTGTTGTAGACAAGGACCGGGGTGGAGGAGTTGAAAGGCATGGAATACTGCTCGCCGCCGACTTGATAATAGGAGGAGATATTTTCTTCCCATTGGGATGTGTCGTAGTTTTCTTCATCGATGAACTTTTGGACGGGCTGGATATTCCCGCTGTCGATCATCTGTTTCGTACCAGCTTCGAAAATCTGTGTGACCGCCGGGGCATCTGCGGTTCCAGCCACGGTTTTCAGCTTTGTCAGTGACTCCTCATAAGAGCCTTGATAGACCGGTTTAACCGTATATTTGTCCTGTGAGCTGTTGTATTCATCCACGATTTCATTGATGCTGGTTTCCAATTCCCCGCCCATGGCATGCCAGAAGATGATTTCTGTCTTGCCATCCTCCGTTGTGCTGCTTGCAGAATCGGTTCCGGAACAAGCGCTGAGAAATAGTACGAATAAAACAGATAACCCTGCTAATAGTCTTTTCATCATACAACCTCTTTCGTTTTTATTTGATTGCACCTTGCGTCAGACCTTTTTGCAGTTTTTTCTGTCCAGCGAACAACAGCAGCAGGGTAGGAAGGATCACGATGACAACGCCGGCCATCACGATTCCCCAATCAGAGGCTATTTCCTGTGTTTGCAGCTGCTTAAGGCCGATTTGGACAGTTCTAGACGATTCAGTATTGGTGACCAGGAGCGGCCAAAGATACATATTCCAGTTAGTGAGAAAGCTGTAGATGCCCAAAGTGATCAAGCTGGATCTGCTGACCGGCAGGATGACATTCCAGAAGAAGCGGAATCTTGAAATACCGGCAACCTGGGAAGCTTCATACAGTTCCTGGGGGATGGTCTTGAAATGCTGGCGCAATAGGAAGGTTCCGAATGCCAAGGCAAAGAAAGGAACCGTCAAACCTATATAGCTGTTTGTCCACCCAAGATTTTGCACGGTCATGAAATTTGGTACCATTGTCGCTTCCCACGGGATCATCATCGTGGAGATGAACAGGAAGAATAGAAAGTCCCTGCCTTTGAATTTCATGAAAACAAAGGCGAATGCTGCCAGGCTGCTTACCAAGAGCTGCCCGAACATGACGATGGCCGATGTGACGAAGCTGTTGATCAGATATGTCAGCAGCGGCACTTTTTCGAATACTTCCAAGTAGTTATCCAGGGACAGGCTGCTTGGGAGCAGCCTGCCGTCCAGTACTTCTCCGCCTTCCATGAAGGAAATGCTGAAGGCGTAGAATATCGGAAACATCATCACGGCGGCACAGATGACAAGGACGGTATACAGGCTGATGCGTTTTGCGATGATCATTGATAATGCACCTTCCTTTCACCCAGCTTGAACTGCAGGACTGTAAGCAGCAGGACACAGAAGAACAAAATGACTGCCTGGGCACTCGCTGCCCCGACATCATTATTGATGAATGCGTCCTTGTAGATGGAATAGACGACGACATTCGTCGATTCCACCGGACCGCCTTTTGTAAGGATATCGATTTGTCCGAATGTCTGGAATGCATTGATGAGTGATACGGTCACGATGAAAAACAGTGTAGGTGATAACATCGGCAGTGTAATGCGGCGGAGCTGATAAAAATAGCTTACGCCGGCTACTTTCGCATTCTCATAAAGATGTGGGTCGATATTCTGCAATCCGCCAAGTATGATCAGATAGGCAAAACCAGTATTCATCCAGATCGTCGATAGGGAAACTGCCAGCAGAGCATAATCGGGATCCTGGAGCCATTGGATTGCAGGAAGGCCCAGCCATTCGGCAATTCTGCTGAATACACCGATCGAGGGATTGTACATGAACATCCATATGACGCTGGATGCTGCAACGCTCATTCCCATTGTCGAGGAGAAAAGGGTCCGGAAGAAGCCGATTCCCTTCATCTTTTCATTCGTCAGCAATGCCAGGAACAGCGCCAGCAGAATTCCGGCGGGGACGGTGTACAGGACGAAAAGGATCGTTGCTTTGACGCTGCTGCGGAAACTGTCAGAGCCAAGGATATACTGATAATTCCCAAGGCCGGCGAATTCGAATGGGCCCATCTGGTCAGCCAGGAAGAAGCTCAGATAGATGGTTCGGAACATGGGGTAGAAAACGAATACCCCGAACAGGATGATGGAAGGAAGCAGGTAAAGCCAGCCTTCCAGGAAGGCGAAAGGGTTCCGTTTGGGACGTTCCTCATGAGAAGGAACTGGCTGCAGGTCCCGCGCGGCGTTCATCTGAGCACCTCCCGAGCAGCTTGCTTCGGCTGTCCGTCATTCGCTGCCCAAAGGAGCCGGCCGCTGTCCTTTGAAAAAAGATGAATTGCGTCCAAGTCAAAGCGGATAGGAATCCTGTCTCCGACAGAGAACTGCCATTGTCCGTTCCATCTGGCGATCCATTGTTCATCGGCATCATCAAGCGTGAATGCTATGAGGGTTTCTGTGCCGAGTATTTCGGTGTTGACGACCTCCGCTACGGCGTCTGCTTGTTCCGGAGCGGAAAACAGGATGTGCTCGGGCCTTATTCCGATTTGGACATTTTTCCCTGAGGTACTTGTATTTCCTTTCATCGGATTCGGCAAGATGCATTGCGGGGACAGCGTGATCCTGCTTGGTGACACATTTGCTTCCATGACATTCATGGCAGGTGATCCGATGAAGGTCGCGACGAAGGTATTGGCAGGATGATTGTAAATATCGAGCGGTTTGCCGATTTGCATCGGTACGCCTTCATGCAGGATCATCATCCGGTCTGCCATCGTCATTGCCTCGGTCTGGTCATGTGTGACATAAATCATCGTGATTCCCAGTTTCCGCTGTATCTGTCTGATTTCCGAGCGCATCCTGGTACGCAGTTTTGCATCCAGATTGGATAGGGGCTCGTCCATCAGGCAAAGAGGGGCTTGGGTCACGATGGCCCTGGCCAAAGCGACCCGCTGTCTTTGACCGCCGGATAATTCCCGCGGTTTGCGTTTCAGGTAATCTGTCAAGCCAAGCATATCAGCAGCTTCCAGACAGCGGCGCCTTTGTTCCTCGCGTGAAATCTTCTTTGTATGTAAGCCGAAAGTGATATTCTGTTCCACATTCAAGTGGGGGTAGAGGGCATAATTCTGGAAAACCATGGACAAATCCCGCTTATTCGGTGGGGCCTCATTCATCCGCTTGCCATTCACGAATAAGTCCCCGCCTGTAATCTGCTCCAGACCGGCAATCATGCGCAGTATGGTGCTCTTCCCGCAGCCAGAGGGACCGACAAGGACGAAGAACTCTCCTTGCTGCAGCTGCAAATCCACTTGATTGATTACATTTTTCTTTCCGTCGTATGACTTCTTCAATCCCGCCAGCTCAACATGTGTCATAATCTGCTCCTTTCTGAAAATTCATCTATACTATAACGAGTGAAAATTGAGCTATTGTGAAGTGGAAATAAAAAAGCGTTTACACGGAGGCAGGAAATGAGCTTTGTTTTTACAAAGCTCATACATTCGGGCAATGAAAAAAGGACTTGCAGGTCATATGACCTGCAAGTCCCTTCATGTTCTGTTACTTTTTGCGCATTCCGCGTAAAATGAGGCTCAACACGAAAACAAAGATGATGGCGCCAATCAAGGCCGGGATGATGGCCATACCCGCCAAGTCAGGGCCGAAATCGCCGAAAATCAGTCCGCCCAACCAGGCTCCGATGATACCGGCGATGATATTTCCGATGATGCCTCCCGGAACATCACGTCCAAGGATCAATCCGGCAAGCCAGCCGATGATACCGCCGACGATGAGATATAAGATGAAACTCATGATAACTACCTCCAGAATTATTGTTGTATTGTGCTGTACTACTAGCATTCCCTAAGTATGCAATCTGCAAACGTGGCTTGTGGCGCCTTTGTATGTTTACATGTTCTTAAGATAAGCTGCATCATTCTAAACAGCAGCTCAACATCCCCTTAATAAAAAGCCTTTATATTGAAAGTACAAGAAAATAAGGAAAGATCACTGTCCAAAGTTCGAAGATTACGATCTTACGAAGATTACAATCCAGATAACCCCAGGGAGATGATCCGAATGACAAATCAGTTTAGTCCATCGTACGAGTCCGTAACCACTAAATCCCTCGATAGTCAGTCCGTTCACCGAAGTATCATGCCTGTTATCGCACATCGCGGTGCTTCTGGATTCGCGCCCGAGAATACAATTGCTGCTTTCGATTTGGCTCTGGAGATGAACGCTGACTTTATTGAGCTGGATGTACAAATGACAAAGGATGGCCAGCTTGTCGTCATTCATGATACATCCATCAATCGTACAGCAGCCAATGCACCGTCAGAGACTGTATTTGTTAAGGACCTTACCTTTGCTTCCTTGCAGAATTATGATGTGGGCGCAGGATATGATTCTGTATATGAAGGGCAGCGTATCCCGCTGCTGGAGGATGTGATCAGACGGTATAAGGGGAAGACAAAGTTCCTCATTGAACTGAAGTCCCCTGAACTCTATGACGGAATAGAGGAAGCTTGCGCAGAATTGCTGGAGCGATATGAATTGGCCAATGTCTTGCATGAAGAGGTAATCCTGCAGTCATTCAATTTTGGATCGGTTGCTTATCTTTCCCAGCTGCTGCCATATGTGCCGCTTGGCGTGCTGACGTCAAGAAGTGCCGATCTTACCAATCGCAAACTTGATAAGCTTGCTGCTTATACAGATTATGTGAATACACATTTCACCAATGTGACGCTGGACGATACATTGGTTAGTAGGATCCATTCACGCGGAATGCGTATCATGCCATGGACGGTCCGGGCACCGGGGGAAGTCCAGCCGCTGATCCGAGCAGGTGTCGATGGTATCATCACAGATTATCCGAATTATGTGAAATGAGAAAAGGAGACCTATTTTGAACTGCCTCCCCAAAAGTTTTGGTAACTTCTGGGGGGCACACCATTTTACGGGTCTCCTTTTGCATGTATCATCTATTCTGAACGAGTCGAAGCAATTCGAATGCTTTATCCCCAGCGAGTGCTGCGAGATCTTCCCAGCACTCATCGCGCTTCAGGTCGAGTTCCACAATCTGTTTGGCTAAATCAAGGGCTTCCTGATCATATGCCACGTGCAAGACGCTCCTTTCCGGTATCTCTTTTTGCTGTTACGTTCAGTATACGTATATCCAAATTGCCATGCATCAAACATGTAAGCGATGCTGACGAACTTTTTTTGTTGTTTGTTAGGTTTCCTTACATAATACTAGGATGAATGGAAAGTTGCGGTATAATGTTAAGTAACAGCACATGGTGATGAGGTGAACAGATGAGTAATGAGCCTTCTTATAAGAACAGGAAAGTGATCACAATCGGCATTGTGAGCGAGCTGACTGGTCTGACTGAACGCAAGATTCGTTATTACGAGGAACGCAAGCTCATTTTTCCGGAACGTTCAGCGAAGGGAAATCGCAAGTACTCTTTTTCGGATGTAGAGCAATTGATCGAAATCGCCAACAAAAGGGAAGAGGGTGTGCAAACCTTCGAAATTCGTCAGCAGATGCTGAGAGACAAGAGGAAGGAAGCGGAACGGGAAAGCCGCCAGCAAATGCTGCGTGGTCAAATCAATGCCCGCTTTGGCATACAAAGAGAATAGCTGTGTGTACGTATGTGTTGGGAGGCCTTGTACACAGGAGAGCCGGATGTCTGACATCCGGCTCTTGTTCATCTTTTCCGGCTATGGATGAATTTTTTATGCGCTCCTTGACGCTGATGCATATTTAGGATGAACCGACCATTCGCGCAGGAATTCAGGGGTGATTCTTTTGCCTTTTCGCTCTTCCGCAAATATATCAAATTTATGATAATAGTAGTCATATCGGAGAGCGGATTTCAGGATGGACATGAAAAAGAAGCGGGATCCTGTCGCTCTTTGGGAATTGATCAATCGCTCGTTTGATGCCGTACATGAATCGTTGCGGAACCATACAGCCAAACAAATCCCATTATCTTTTCGGATGACGGGACTACCAGGGAAACGGGATAATTTTTCTATTATTTTTGAAATTATATTGACAACGTTTGGATTGGGAGGTAAAGTAACAAACAGATCAACAACAAAAGTATAATGAAATTCTTATCAAGAGTGGCGGAGGAACAGGTCCTATGAAGCCCGGCAACCAGATCAGTGATCAGGTGCTAATTCCTGCAGACGGCGAAAAGCCGTACTGAGAGATAAGAGAATTAGTGCATATGTATACCATGCGCCTCTCTTAATCCGGAGAGGCGCTTTTTTATTGTAGTTGATAACAGCGAAGGAAAAAGGGGAGAGCAACATGAAAAAAATCTTAAGTTTTGGACTTATCGGATTATTGGCGTTATTTTTAGCAGCGTGCGGCAATGATAAATCTGCTGCGCTGGCAAATGATAAAATTTTGGTGGGTGTCAGCGGGGGACCGCATGAGCAAGTCATGGAAAAAGTAAAAGAATTGGCAGCGGATGAAGGAATCGATGTCGAAATCAAGACATTCAATGATTACAATACACCAAACAGTGCGCTGGATGATGGCAGTCTGGATGCGAACAGCTATCAGACACTTCCTTTCCTGGAAGATCAAGTGAAGAATCAAGGATATGAATTAGAGGAAGTATTCAAGACCTTGACTTTCCCGATGGGGATTTATACAGATAAGATTTCGGATATTTCCGAGTTGAAAGAGGGAGACAAAATCGCTGTACCGAATGACCCTGCCAACGAATATCGTGCGTTGAAACTCTTTGAGTCGGCAGGCGTATTGAAAGTGGATCCGGAGGCGGAAAACTCCGCAACGGCTAAAGATGTCGTAGAAAATCCGCTGAATCTGGAAATCGTCGAATTGGATGCTTCCCAGCTTCCGGCTCAGCTTCCGGAAGTGGCGGCAGCGGCAATAAATACAAACTTTGCAATGGGAGCTGATTTGAATATCAATGATGATGCTATCTTTGCAGAGGAATCGGAAAACAATCCATGGTCCAATTACTTTGTTGTAAGATCAGCGAACAAGGACGATGAAATTGTGAAGAAGATTCAAGAAATCTACCAGTCCGATGAAGTAAAACAGTTTGTGGAAGATGAATTCCAGGGATCTGTCGTTCCAAGCTGGTAAGGGGGAAGCAATATGATTGAATTGAAGAATGTATCGAAAACCTTTACCACCGGCAAGAAAAAAGTGGAGGCGTTGAAAGACGTCTCCTTGAAAATCAATAAAGGTGAAATCTATGGCATAATCGGATTCAGCGGAGCAGGGAAAAGCACCCTGATCCGCTGTGCCAATTTATTGGAACGTCCGACTCAAGGGGAAGTATTCGTCGACGGCGTGGAACTCACGACGCTTAAGAAGGCTCAGCTTCGTAAGGCAAGAGGGAAAATCGGTATGATATTCCAGCATTTCAATCTGCTGACGACGGCTACGGTATACGAGAACGTTGCCAGACCTTTGAAGCTGAGTAAAGTGCCGAAGGATGAAATCAAAGGGCGCGTTGATAAATATTTGAAGATAGTGGGCCTTGAGGAAAAGAAGAATGTCTATCCAGCTCAATTATCCGGCGGTCAGAAGCAGCGGGTGGCTATTGCAAGAGCACTTGCGCAAGAGCCGGAAGTGCTGCTGAGTGACGAAGCGACGAGTGCTTTGGATCCGAATACAACGTCTTCCATCCTTGAATTATTGCTCCGCGTGAATAAGGAGCTTGGCATCACCATCTTCTTGATCACACATGAGCTGGATGTCATCCAGCGCATATGTGACCGTGTCGGTGTCATGCATCAAGGAGAGCTGGTGGAAGAAGGATCCGTCATCGATGTCTTCACCAAGCCGAAGCATCCGCAGACCCGGAAATTTGTCTTTGATGAAGCGAACTTCGAAATTCCTGATAGTGTGAAGGAAGGGCTGTCTGCAACAGGGCGTCTCGTTTCACTGACGTTCATCGGGGAAGCTTCGAATGAGCCGTTCCTTGCGGCCATCACAAAGAAATTCGATGTCGTTCCGAGTATACTGGCAGGAGGAATCGATCAGCTGAAAGCGAGCTCCGTCGGCAAATTGCTTATTCACTTGCAGGGAGATAAAACGGAAGTGGAGAAGGCGATTGCGTATTTGGAAGCACAGCATGTAACGGTTGAGGAGGTGGCGTCATGATCGCCGAGTTCTGGACGGAATGGGGTACGGACATCACGGAGGCGTTTTGGCAGACATTGCTGATGACAGGTATTTCATTGGCTATTTCCATCGTGATCGGACTTCCATTGGGTATTTTGCTGGTCATGACAAGAAAAGGCGGACAAGCTGAGAACCGCGTATTTTATTCGATTGTGAACACGGTCATCAACATTATCCGATCCATCCCTTTCATCATCCTTTTGTTCCTGCTCCTGCCTTTGACGAGAGCGGTGGTTGGGACAACGATCGGAGTCCAGGGCGTAATCCTGCCGCTCGTTGTTTATACAGCACCTTATATTGCGCGCTTGATGGAATCGGCATTACTGGAGGTCAATAAAGGTGTCATCGAGGCGTATGAATCCATGGGCATTTCCACAAGCAAGATAATTTGGAGTGTCATCATAAGGGAAGCACGTTCCACGATGATTTTGGGATTGACCATTGCAACAATCGGTTTAATCGGGGCTACGGCAATGGCTGGCCTGGTAGGTGCCGGCGGCCTTGGGGATTTGGCCTATCAATATGGCCACCTGCGTTTTGAGCCTGAAGTCATGTATGTAGTCATCATCATCCTGATCATACTTGTACAAGCAATGCAGACGCTGGGAAATGTCTTGGCAAGACGGTTGCGAAAAGATTAAAAAAACACGCTTGGTTATCTCCAAGCGTGTTTTTGCTGTATCAGAAGAAGATGTTCAAGATGAAATACATCAGTCCGCCCAGGCAAGCTGTGATCGGCAGCGTGATGAACCATGTGATGACCATCCGTTTCGCTGTTCCCCAGTTTACACCTTTGCGGCGATGTGCTGCACCAACCCCCATGATGGAGGAGGAGATGACATGCGTCGTACTTACCGGCAGATGAATATAAGTGGCGCCGAAAATGATGAACGCACCAGTCAAATCGGCAGCAACACCATTCACTGGACGGATTTTCATGATTTTTCCGCCAACTGTTTTGATGATTTTCCAACCACCTACGGAAGTACCAAGCCCCATTGCAGTCGCACAGGCTGCTTGTACCCATAATGGGATATCTGTCGAAGAATGCAGGTCGGCTGTGATCAATGCCATCGTGATGATCCCCATTGCTTTTTGGGCATCGTTTGTCCCATGGGTGAATGATTGCAATGCTGCAGTCAGGATTTGCACACGACGGAAATTCTTATTCGTCTTCGGCAAGTTCTTTTCCCTGAAAATCAGCTTGATGATGTTATAAAGAATGAAACCTACAACAAAAGCCAGGATCGGGGAAAGGATCAATGCTTCCAGGATATTCAGGAACCCTTCCAAATTCAAGATGGCAAAGCCGCTCGACGCGATGACAGCACCTGCCAGGGAACCGATGATCGCATGGGAAGAACTACTCGGGATACCGTAGTACCAGGTAATCAGATTCCAGGCAATCCCGGCGATCAGTGCAGCAAGGATGACGACAGAGCCATTGACGATTTCGTTCGGATTGGCAATATCACTTGTGATTGTTTTCGCCACGCCGGTAAAAGTCATGGCACCGACGAAATTCATGACCGCAGCCAAAATGATGGCATGCCTTGGTTTCAAAGCCTTTGTCGAAACGGAAGTGGCGATGGCGTTGGCTGTATCATGGAATCCGTTGATGAAGTCGAATGCAAGGGCAAAGATGACGGTTAGAATGGTCAGTACTAATAATACATCCATTGTTTATGCCTCACGAATTCTTCATGATGATTGTTTCAAGATTATTCGCAACAGATTGACAGCTGTCGGCGATTTCTTCCAGGATATAGTACAATTCCTTGTACTGAATCACTTTGATAGGATCCTTTTCCTTCTGGAAGAGCTGTTTCAAGGATTTACGGAAAATCGTATCGCAATTCTGCTCGTGCGCCTTGATTTTGATTGCGTGTTCTTGGATCTCTTTCAGCTTGTTATGGGATAGCAGATCGACGGTGATCAAGATTTCCTTGGCACAGGAACGAATTTCATCTGTAAATTGATCGATGAAGCTGTCGGAAGAATAGATGCCGTAAGTATCCATCATACCTGAGAATTCTTCCATCCCATCCAGGACATCATCCAAGCTGTTCGTAAGCTGAAGGATGTCTTCCCGTTCGATTGGTGTTATGAAGGCATGGTTCAGTTCTTTGATGATTGTATGTACATGCTTATCACCTTTTACTTCGAATTCCTTTAATTTATTGGAGAACTCAGATAATGTAGACTCATCTTTTACTTTATAAGTAACAAAATACTCTGCAGTCTCATCAATATTCTTTGCTATATCAGCTAAAAGCAAAGAGAATTTGTCTTGTTTCTTCTTGAACATTACAAAACCTCCGAATGGTGTTTGAATAAGGTCGTTCCTGGGAACATATAATGATAATTTTTTGTAAACTTCCCTCTAGAGATTGTAAACTTTTTATTAATATTTATCAACGATTTCACGTGATTTTTGTCGGATGAGGTACACTTTGTCACTATTTGTTATAGTTGTATAGAAGGGGTGAAATTATGCAAATCTCCGTTACAAAGCCTGCATCGAATTGGTTCGTTCAGGAAATGGATCTTGAACCAGGCAGCGCGGTGCGTTTTTATGTCCGCTATGGCGGTTTCGGTGGCATTAAAGAAGGGTTCTCACTCGGCATTACAGCTGAAATGCCAAATGATCCGATTGCGAGTGAAGAAGTGCAAGGGATTACGTACTTTGTCGAACGTTCGGATGCGTGGTATTTCGAAGGGGTGGACTTGAATGTCAAGTATTCACGCAAATGGGATGATATCCAATATGAATATCCTCCGCATAATTGAAAAATGAGCAAGGACCGCATTAGCGGTCCTTGCTCATTTTTGTTCCCGGATAGGCAGTAATGGAGCAATGGTATCTTTGATGCCGACCATACCGAGTAAGGAAAGCAGAATTCGCTGCGGTCCATAAAAAGCATCGGTGGGATCAAAGAATTCCTCGAGCGTATGATGTCCGCCGCTTGTACCGCCTCCGCCGAGTGTCAGGGCGGGGATGCCAAGACTGATCGGCACATTTGCATCGGTACTCAATGGCTCTTCCCGTTCGACCTCGATGCCCAGGGCATCGGCAGCCTGCAGGGCGATCTGACGAATCGGAGCATCCTTTGGCTGGCTGCCTGCAGGTCTGTCCCCGACAAGTTCTATCGTCACCGAGATACTGCCAGGCTGCTGCCATGCTTCGCCCTCTGCCTGGGCAGCCTCTTCGATATGTGCCAATGCAATTTCCTCCAATTCAGCCAGAGCCTCGCTTGATACAGAGCGTAAATCAAGCTGGAAGCCGGCATGCTGGGCGATGGTATTGATGGATGTGCCGCCATGGATTGTTCCGACATTGTATGTCGTCTTTGGATCCTCGGGAACAGTCATATCCGCCAATGCAGCGATAGCTCTCCCGGCTGCATGGATGGCGCTCGACGTGCCGAAGTCCCCAAAGCTATGACCGCCCTTCCCTTTAAAGGTGACATTATAACGCTTGCTTCCGACACCGCAATAAATCAAGTCGCCAGGAGCACCCGGCTCCACGGAGATGAAGCCATCCACATTTGTGTTTTCGCGGAAAAATGCCTTCATCCCGCGTAAATCCCCTAAACCTTCTTCCCCGACATCCGCCAGGAAGATGATGTCGCCTTCTGTTTCGATCTTATTTTCTTCCAAGCTGCGCAGCAATGTCAGCAATACAGCCAAACCGCGGCCGTCATCTCCGATCCCCGGGGCATGCACAATGCCATCCTCGATAGTTGCCTTCACCTTCGTTCCGGCAGGGAAGACGGTATCCAGATGGGCTGCAATGACAACTGTAGGTCCGCTGCCGCTGCCCTTTCGTATACCATATACATTTCCTTCGGCATCTGTATTCAAATTTTCCAAGCCGTATGCAGCCATTTTCTCTTTAAAAAAGGCGGCGCGTGTGTCCTCATGGAATGGAGGGGCCTCCACTTCGGTCACCTCTATTTGATCCTTGGTTGTCTGTTCATTATCCTGTTTGAGAAAATAAAGTGCATCACGGACTTGCTGAAGTTCTATCAGCCACTCGAATTCCTTGGCAAAAGTGTCGCTGGTCGCTGTCATATGTCTCCCCGCTTTCCTTTGGTATATCTGTACTGTAACATAAAATCACAATTTACTGATAATTTAAAATGCGGGAATAGTCGAAAAGGAAGGATTAGTTCTATTTTTATATTTACAAGACATAGGATGTTATGTAAAATAAATGAACCAGAATGAATATTTATAGATTTTATTGCAAGTTTACAATATAGATAGAAAAGGGAGATCGATTATGAAATCAGTAAAGAAGCTCATGGCAGCGGCTGGCCTTATCTGTGTTTTATTTTTAAGTGCATGTATATCCAATGAAGAATCAAGCGGATCCGGCGAGGGGAAGCTCACGATCGGTACAGAAGCGACATTCGCTCCTTTTGAATCGATGGAAGGAGATAAAATCGTCGGATTTGATGCCGATTTGCTGGATGCAATCATGAAAGAAGCAGGGCTGGATTATGAATATAAAAACACAGGCTGGGATCCGATGCTTGTTGGAGTGGAGGATGAAACGCTGCAGGCAGGGATGGCTGGTATAACAATAACGGATGAAAGAAAAGAAACGTATGATTTCTCTGTGCCTTATTTCGAAGCAACACAAGTCATCGCGGTACCGGAGGGAACGGATATCCAGTCTGCTGAAGATATCAAAGGAATGAAAATCGGCGTACAGAATGGTACGACTGGTGATGAGGCAGCACAGAAACTGGTTGGGGATAACAGCAGTGATCTGTCAAAATACGATTCATCTGCAGCAACAATGATGGCATTGCAGAACGGTGATGTGGAAGCTGTGGTGACGGATATTGCCGTAGCACAGCATTATGCGAAAAACAATCCTGATGCCAATCTTAAACTGATTGAAGATGAAGATAATTTCGAGAAGGAATATTACGGTATGCTGCTTCCGAAAGACAGCGAGCATAAGGAAAAGATAGACGAAGCTATACAAACGATCATGGAAGACGGAACGTATGAGGAAATCTATCAAGAATGGTTTGAAGGCACTCCGGATATCGAAGCTCTTGAGAGTGCGCAGCCATAAGGAGGATCATATAGCGTAACGATCATATCCGTTACGCTATATTTACGTTTTGTTTTATCAGTTATACTGAGGTGAAAAAAATGGATTTTAGATGGGAAATTATTGGAGAGTATTTGCCTTTCTTCATGAGAGGCCTTGGCTACACGATATTGGCATCATTGATTGGATTCCTCATCGGGGCTGTCATCGGTTTGCTGATCGGAATGGGGAAGAGCCTTTCCAATCCGATTCTTCGCCTGCCGTTCATTTGGTATGTGAATATTTTCAGGGGCACGCCGCTGCTCGTACAGATTTTCTTGATTCACTTTGCGGTGATGCCTATTTTCATCAAGCCGCCAGAGCCGCTGATATCCTTGATTGTGGCATTGGCATTGAATTCTGCTGCTTACATTGCAGAGATTTTCCGTGCCGGTATCAATTCGATAGATAAGGGGCAGCGTGAGGCTGCATACAGTCTCGGAATGAATCACGCACAAGTGCTGCGGCATGTTGTACTGCCACAGGCATTCAAGCGGATGATTCCGCCGCTGGGCAACGAATTCATCGTCTTGGTGAAGGATTCTTCACTTGGAGCGGTCATTGCAGCGCCGGAGCTATTTTACTGGGGCAGGGTGGCAGTTGGCGCATATTCCCGGGTCTGGGAGCCATATTTGGCAGTGGCGGTTTTGTATTTTGTCGTTTGTTTAGTATTATCATATGTACAGGGCTTTTTAGAAAGGAAGTATGCGACAGATGATCAGCGTAAAAAACCTAAAAAAAACCTTCGGCGATCTCGAGGTGCTGCGGGACATTAATGTCGAAATCAAGGAAAAGGAAGTAGTCGTGGTCATCGGTCCTTCCGGTTCCGGTAAATCCACTTTCATTCGCTGTCTCAACCGCATCGAGGATATTACGGATGGTCACGTCTATATAGAAGGAACGGACATCTCTGATAAAAAAGTGAATATCAATAAGGTACGGACAGACGTAGGCATGGTATTTCAGCAGTTCAATCTGTTCCCTCATAAAACGGTGCTGGAGAACATCATGCTTTCCCCGATGGTCGTCCGCAAGTGGAAAAGGAAGGACGCGGAAGAAAAGGCGCTGGCGCTGCTGCGAAAGGTTGGCCTGGAAGATAAGGCAGGTGTTTATCCTGAGTCCCTATCCGGCGGACAAAAGCAGCGGGTTGCCATTGCCCGTGCCTTGTGCATGGAGCCGAAGGTGATGCTGTTCGATGAACCGACGTCTGCACTTGATCCGGAAATGGTCGGGGAGGTGCTGGAGGTCATGAAACAGCTCGCCAGGGAAGGGATGACGATGATCGTTGTCACGCACGAAATGGGCTTCGCTCGCGAAGTCGGTGATCGTGTCTTGTTCATGGATGGCGGTTATATCGTGGAGGAAGCGAAACCGGGGGATATTTTCAACAATCCGAAGGAAGAACGGACGAAGGCTTTCTTGAGTAAAGTATTATGACATTTACAGCCAGTGCAAACATGCGCTGGCTGTTTTCTTGTAAAAAGGGTGTCATATAATCTTACAAATTTGCTGTCATCCTATATTCCCTATGCTAAAGTAAGGGTAAGATTTTCGGGTAACTAACGAACTGTAACCAAACATTCGTCATGTTCTCGGTTAATCCCTCTCATTTGCAAGCAGAATGCATTGTTCGGCTTGTCTTACAGCTTGTACAGATGATATGTTGCGTGGCATATCCGACTGTGCGGGCTGTTTTTTTGTGCTTTTTGCTGAAATAAGGGAATTTATGCTGGACATGCCAATAATTTGTAATCATTCAGCACCCTCCTGCGTATGATGGGTCTATAGAAATGACAGGAGTGGCGCCATGTATAAATTAAAAGTCATAGATGCCAGTAAGATATTCAGACGCGACGGTCAGGAAGTGGTTGCATTGCAGGAGACGACAATGCAAATACCTGCAGGACGTTTTGTCAGTATCATTGGCCCCAGCGGCTGTGGCAAATCGACACTCTTCAATATGATTGCCGGGCTTATCAAGCCCACCACTGGAAAGATTCTTTTGGATGGAGAGAATATCGTCGGCAAGAGTGGCTATGTCGGTTATATGCTTCAGAAGGATCTGCTGCTGCCGTGGAGGACGATCTTGGATAATGTGATTCTTGGCTTGGAAGTAAAGGGTATATCGAAACGGGAGGCGAGGAAAAGGGCGCAGCCATTACTTGAAAGGTATGGGTTGCAAGGCTTTGAAAACAATTATCCTCCGGAGTTATCAGGAGGTATGCGTCAGCGGGCCGCATTGCTGCGGACGCTTTTGTATGACCAGGACATCATCTTGCTGGATGAACCATTCGGAGCATTGGATGCACAGACTAGGCTGCAGATGCAAGAGTGGCTGCTTCGTATCTGGGAGGATTTCCAGAAAACGATTCTTTTCATCACACATGATATAGACGAAGCGATTTTCTTATCGGATGACATCTATGTTTTGTCTCAGCGGCCAGGAAAACTGAAGGCAAAAATCAATGTGGAACTGGAGCGGCCTCGTACAGAGGAAACATTGTTATCGGATAAATTCATATCATTAAAGCAAACATTGCTGGATTTGCTTAGAGAGGAACCGAAAGAGAATGGCAAAACCTGAAAAAAAACGCTACATCGAGGATGAGAAAAAACGCCAGCAGCGAATGAAGCGGATAGTGTTTGGAGGTCAGATCGGTCTCGGTGTGCTCGTGATTATCTTATGGGAGGTCCTGACACGATATGAAGTGATGGATCCATATTATTGGAGCAGTCCGAGTACAATCTATGAAACTGCCAAGGTTGCTTTCCTGGAAGGCACGCTTTGGAGTGATTTGGTCTATACATCGCTTGCTACTTTGGCTGGATTTGCGTCCGGGACGCTTATCGGTTCACTGGTCGGGCTGTCTTTTTGGTGGTCCGCTTACTATTCACGAATATCAGAACCATACTTGATTGCTTTCAATGCGATTCCGAAACTGGCGCTTGGTCCGGTCATTGTCATTTTGTTTGGCATCGGGTTCTTTTCCAAGGTGATGCTTGCATTCCTGATGACTGTCATCGTCACAGCACTGGCTGCTCATAGCGGCATCAAAGCAGTCGATAAGGATTTGGAAAAACTGCTGTATTCCTTAGGAGCCAAACGCAGACATGTTTTTACGAAAGTGGTCGTTCCGACAACGATGCCTTGGATTGTAAGCAGTCTGCGCATCAATATTGCATTGGCGCTTGCGGGAACGATCGTCGGGGAGTTCATCAGCTCCCGTCAAGGAATTGGCAGGATGATCTTATATGCAGGTCAAATTTTGGATATCGACCTTGTGTGGGTCGGTGTCGTCGTATTGTCGATATTGTCTTTGCTCATGTATGCAGGGACGGTCAGCTTGGAAAAATTATTGCTTCGAGGTCAAGAGCCAAAACAATAGGAGGTGTCCCATGAAAAAAGCACGGTGGTTTGGCGTGTTCTTTTTGGCTGTCCTGCTTGGTATCCTGGCAGGATGTGCAGGTGGCGGCAGTGAGAAAGAGGAGCTGAAGAAAATAACCATTGCAGAACCGGTGCATTTGACTGGCTATCTGCCGCTCTATGCAGCTATACATGAAGGGTATTTTGAAGAGGAAGGTTTGGATGTGGAAGTGGTCACTGCAACTGGCGGAGCGCATGTAACGACTGTCGTAAGCGGGGATGCCTGGGGGAATATCGCCGGTCCGGATTCCAATGCACTCGCCAATATCGACTCGAATGATCCCATTGTATCGGTCGTCAATGTCGTCAATCGGGCCAATGTCTACTTGATGGCTGGCGGCGATACACCTCCGGCAGGTGCATCGGAGGAAGTATTGGCAGCTTATCTCGAAGGGAAGACAATTGCAGCAGGGCGCTATGGAGGCAGCCCGAACTTGCTGACACGTTACTTGATCATGGAGTTGGGGATGGAGCCAGGCAAAGACGTATTCCTTGAAGAGCCTGCCGATGCAAGTGCCGTTGTATCCTTGGTGGAGAATGGCCAGGCAGATATTGCCAATGGAGCCGAACCGCAAATATACGATGGCATTGAAAAGGGAGTCTGGAATGAACCGTTCTATGGATTTCCTAGTTTGGGAGATTACCCATACAGCGTCATCAGTGTAAAGCAATCCACGATTGAAGAGGATCCTGAAACAGTCCAGAAGTTTGTAAGAGCTATCACGAAAGCTTTAAAAGCGGTAGATGAGGATAAGGAAATGGCTATGGAGGTTTTGAAAAAGGAGTTCCCGACAACAGAGGAAGCGAGTCTGCAAGCATCACTGGACCGGGCTTATGCTGATGAACTTTGGAGCAAGGATGGCTATATCACAAAGGAAGCAACGGATAAAACGATGGATGTAGTGACGAAGACCGGTGTATACAAAGGAGATTATAAATACGAAGAGCTAGTCAATATGGAGTTCGTCGAGGCATTGGAATAGGCAGGGCTGGCAATCCAATTGCCAGCTTTTTTTCTTGTCAACTTAAGCAAGTCACCGCCATATAGTAGGAAAGGAATCGGAACTTCCATGTTTATAAGTTTCCACTAGGAAACTTTATTGTTATGATGCATAATAAAAGGAAGTAGATTGTAGCAGGACGAGGAGGGCAACGATGGACGAAAATGTATTACTGGCCTTGGGTTTGACCCTGATGGCAGGGCTTGCAACAGGAATAGGCAGTCTGATGGGATTTTTCACTTCCACAACGAATACAAAATTCTTATCACTCAGTCTCGGGTTTTCTGCTGGGGTGATGATTTATGTGTCGATGGTGGAAATCTTCGTCAAGGCAAAGGATGCCTTGACCGGGGCCATCGGCATCCAAGCAGGCAACTGGGCGACGGTAGGCGGGTTCTTTGGCGGGATGCTCCTCATCGCACTGATTGATAAAGTGATACCGAAGCAATCCAATCCGCATGAGGGCAAAAAAGTCGAGGAGATGGACAGCCTGGTTCAAAATCAGGCCTTGCTTAAAATGGGTACTTTCACTGCGCTGGCAATAGCCATCCATAATTTTCCGGAGGGTATAGCCACCTTCACTTCTGCCTTGCAGGATCCTTCCCTTGGGGTAGCCATTGCCATCGCCATCGCGATCCATAATATCCCGGAGGGGATTGCAGTCGCTGTTCCAGTCTATTTTGCGACAAACAATAAGAAGAAGGCTTTCGGTCTTTCTTTCTTATCGGGTCTGTCGGAACCAGTTGGAGCCATACTTGCGTACCTCGTTTTGATGCCGTTTTTGAACGATATCATGTTTGGGATCATCTTTGCCGCCGTGGCTGGGATCATGGTGTTCATTTCACTCGATGGATTATTGCCGGCTGCCAAGAAATATGATGAAGGACATACTTCGATTTATGGATTGATCAGCGGCATGATGGTGATGGCAATCAGTTTGCTTCTGTTTATCTGAATCTGGAACCGTCTGCTTAAGCGGGCGGTTTCTTTGTGTATAATAGAGAGAAACAGGAGGGATGTCCGAATGGGAAGTAAATTGGTGGACAATAGCAGGAATGCCTTGATCAGCAGCTTGGCACTGAGAGAGGAAGAAACATTGCTGATCGTCACGGATGACAGTAAAAAGGAGCTGGCGGAAGCTCTCTATGCAGCCGGCAGATCCATTGGCGCTGAAATATTGCTGCTTATCATGCAGGACAGGGAGAAATCCGGTCAGGAACCGCCAAGCGTCATTGCTGAAGCAATGAAGCATTGTGATGCAGCTGTATGCATCACGGAGCATTCCCTGACACATACACAGGCGAAAAAGGATGCCGTAGCCGCTGGGGTCCGTGTGGCGACGATGCCTGGGATTACATACGATATGTTCCTGGAAGGTGCCATCAGTGCAGACTACGATCAAGTCGAAAAAATGACATTTGAAGTTACGGAAAAATTGAGTCAAACAAAAGAAGTGATAATCAGCAAGGGTGGAGAAGAGCTGACATTCTCGATCAAGGGCCGCAGCGGTGTCCCCAGTACGGGCATATACCGGAAAAAGGGACAGTCCGGAAATCTGCCGTCGGGTGAAGCGTTCATCGCGCCAGTGGAAGGTACTGCTTCAGGGCGGATATGGATTGATGGCTCCATTTCAGGACTTGGCAAGGTGGAGGAACCGATTCTGCTTACAATCGAGGAAGGCCGTTTGACGGCAGCTACCGGCAGGCAAGGAGATATGCTGCTGCGAATGCTTGGTGACGGAGATGGTCGCAATGTAGCGGAATTCGGTGTCGGCACAAATGATAAAGCGCGGATAACAGGAAATGTCCTGGAAGATGAGAAAGTGTATGGGACGATCCACATCGCCTTTGGAAGCAATAATACATTTGGCGGGACTGTCGCAGCTGGTGTCCATATTGATTGCGTAGTGAAGGCCCCGACAGTCTTCCTCGATGAGGTGCTGCTGTTGGAAGATGGGGATATGAAGCGTGGCTAAGCTGCGCTTCTTTGGCATAACGCACAATAAAAGCGCTTACATTTTGTGCAAGTGCCAAATGGTATGAAAATCCAAAAAGAGGTAAAGTAAAGATATACAAAAAGGAGGCGCTTACATGGCGAAGATACAGTTGAAGAATATCCAAAAGGTTTATGATAAGAACGTGACGGCGGTAGAAGATTTCAATTTAGAGATAGATGACAAAGAATTCATCGTTTTCGTTGGTCCCTCCGGATGCGGAAAATCGACCACCTTACGTATGATTGCCGGTTTGGAAGAAATCTCAGGCGGCGACTTCTATATGGATGGAGAACGAATGAACGACGTTCCGCCAAAGGATCGGGATATCGCCATGGTATTCCAGAATTATGCCCTTTACCCTCATATGAACGTGTACAACAATATGGCCTTCGGCTTGAAACTCCGCAAATTCAAGAAGGATGAAATCGACAAACGTGTCCAGGAAGCCAGTCGGATCCTCGGGCTTACAGATTATCTGAATCGGAAACCAAAAGCGCTATCCGGCGGTCAGCGCCAGCGGGTGGCCCTTGGACGTGCGATTGTCCGGGATGCGAAAGTATTCCTCATGGATGAGCCGCTTTCCAACTTGGATGCAAAGCTGCGGGTGCAAATGCGTGCAGAAATCCAGAAATTGCATCAGCGCTTGCAGACAACCACAATTTATGTAACCCATGACCAGACAGAAGCAATGACGATGGCGAGCCGGCTGGTTGTCATGAAAGACGGCATCATCCAGCAGGTGGGGGCGCCAAAGGATGTTTATGATAATCCGAATAATATGTTCGTCGGCGGCTTCATCGGCTCACCTTCCATGAACTTCCTCAACGTGACCATTCAAGACGGCAAAGCTAAACTGGGGGATGTCACCTTCCAGCTTCCGCCCGCTAAAAAGAAGATGCTGCAGGAAGCTGGGTACGGCAGCGGAGAAGTCGTAATGGGAATCAGGCCGGAGCATATCCATGATGCCGATTATGAAGAAAGCCTGGAGTATGCCCATGAAGTGGAAGCGACAATCAATGTTGTCGAATTGATGGGTGCTGAAAGCTTCCTCTACGCCGATATGGCTGGACAGGAGTTCGTGGCCAGGGTGGATGCCCGTTCCGATATCAAAGGCAAGGATAAGCGCAAGCTGCTATTCGATATGAGTCAGGTGCATTTCTTCGATAAAGAGACGGAAGGCCGAATCACCGAAGCGAACGCAGCCTCTCAGGTTTCCTGATAAAACTGTGCCCATGGGGCGCAGTTTTTTTATGGTAAAATCAGAATCAATGAAGGAGGGGTTTGATGGACAGTAGATATCCGATCGGTAAGTTTCACTTGGAAGGACCTATATCGGAAGCACAGATAAGACGATGGATAGATGAAATCAGCCAGCTGCCCGAGCAGCTGAACCTGCTTGTGAAGGGGCTGTCAGAGTCTGAATTCCTCTATACATATCGGGAAGGCGGATGGAATATCAAGCAGCTGCTGCATCACTTAGCGGATAGCCATCTCAATTCTTACATCCGCTTCAAATTGGCGCTGACAGAAGAAAATCCAATCATAAAACCTTACGAAGAATCGGAATGGGCGAAGCTTGCGGATTATGAAATGCCTCCTCGATCAGCTATGGATCTGCTTGCAGCCATCCATCGAAAATGGGTTGTTTTACTGTGTTCGCTCCGTGCTGAACAGCTTGAACGAACATTCCGGCATCCGGAATCGGGGGAAGTGAGTTTGAAGGAGAACATCGGCATCTATGCTTGGCATGGCAAGCATCATTTGGCACATATACGTTCAGCCTTGGAAAACGATAATCAATAGAGGAAATACACCGGGCAATCAGGGCTTCAGATCAGCCGTTATCCCGGCGTCCAGCCTGAAATAAAACCGAACTTGCGTGAATCCTTCTCGCAAGTTCGGTTTTATTTCGGGCTGATTCCACTTTGTCGCCCCCTTTTCTAGAAGGGTGTTTTACTTGGGGCGCAGTAAGGAAATAACTATATAAATAGATAAGGAGTGGATGACCGGATGGATGGATCATTGGACGGGAAAACAGCAGTGGTGACCGGAGCAGGATCTGGTATCGGAAAAGCAGCTGCAAGGATGCTCGCTGAGAATGGAGTCCGGGTAGGGTTATTCGATATGGATACCAGCGCTCTGGAGCAAACCGCTGCTGAAATCGCGAAAGCGGGTGGATCGGCTATGGCAGTGAAAGTCGATGTTACTGATAGCAGCCAGCTGAAGCAGGGATACCGGCAAGTGCTTGATGCGTTCGGGCGGCTGGATATCGTCTTTGCCAATGCAGGGATCAATGGTATGCTCTCCCCTATTGAACATTTATCGGATGAAGACTGGGATAAGACACTTGGTACGAATGCAAAAGGGACCTTCCTGACCGTCAAGTTCGCCATACCGCATATGAAAGAGCGGGGCGGGAGCATCATCATTACCAGTTCGATAAATGGGAACCGGACATTCTCCGGCTTTGGGATGAGTGCCTATAGTGCATCCAAGGCGGCACAGACGGCTTTCGGTAAGATGGCTGCGTTGGAGCTGTCTGCTTACCGTATCAGGGTGAATATCGTCTGTCCGGGAGGGATCGAGACCAATATCGATGAACGGACGAAGAAGGATGAAGAGCATCTGGCTGAAATCACGATTCCAAAAATTTTCCCTGAGGGACAGCATCCATTGAAAGGGAGACCAGGAAAGCCGGAAGATGTTGCTTCTATTGTCTGTTTCCTGGCTTCTGACGCTTCGGGTCATATGTCTGGCAGTGTCCTTTATGCTGACGGGGCGGAAACATTGCTGTAAACATCGGGAACATGAATGATGGGAGGCGAATATATGTATGATGTAATCATTATAGGCGGTGGAATTGCAGGTACGCAGGCAGCCATCCAATTCGGACGCTATAAGCGGGATGTCCTCGTTCTGGATAAGCCGAACGACGGCAGGTCCCATTGGTGTAAAAGCTATCATAACTTGATTGGCTGGCCGGATGGTGTCTCGGGTGATCATTTGCTGGAGCTTGGCAGGAAGCAGATGGAATCGTACGGCTGTATCGCAGTCGAGCATCAAAAAGCAGTTGAAGTGGAGAATTGGAAACAAGGCTTTACGGTTAAAACAGAAGACGGCAAAACATATGACAGCAGACTGCTGCTATTTGCCACGGGAGTGACGGACCGGATACCGATCAAAGAACTGTATCCGCTGCTTGGTACAGATGTTTATGTTTGCCCTGATTGTGATGGATATGAGATCAGCGGAAAGCGGACAGCAGTGACTGGATCAGGGGAAGCCGGGGCGAATTTGGCTGTCATGCTTTCCTATTGGTCGAGTGATATTGTCTATATCAATCATGAGCAGGAGCCGGTTTCTGAGGAAATCTTCGAGAAATTGAAAAAGCACTCCATTGAGTATTATGAACAGCCGGTGCAAGAAGTCGTGCTCGATGAAGAGGAGCAGTTGGAAGGCTTCCTGTTACAAGATGGGGAGAAACTGTGGACGGAGAAAGCCTTTGTCGCTTTCGGAAAGAACCAGGTGAACAGCAAGCTGGCTGAATCATTGGGTGTGGAGCTTCATAAGAACAGACATATCGAAAATAATCCCCGTACGAAGGAAACGAGTATAGAAGGTGTCTGGGCCGCCGGGGATATCACAGTCCATTCCGAGCAAGTCAGCATCGCAATGGGGGATGGTATGCAGGCAGCTATTTGGATGCATAAGCGTCTGCTGAAAACAAAATGAAAAGACAGAGCGCTTATGCTCTGTCTTTTTGGAGTTCATATTTTTCAATCGCTTTCGTCACCAGCGCGCTGTCTTTGGACTGTCCGCTGATATGGGATAAAGCAGAGGCTGCTCCTTCGGCTTTGATGCGTTCTTGCAATTCTTTTGCTTCATCATCGCCTTCTGGATCGAATTCCAATGCATAAGCGATGGTGGTAAGCAGCGCATCAGCGGATTTGCCTTTATCCAGCAATGCCTGTGCTGGATAAACCAATCTATCTTTCGGTCCAAGCTTACGGATCGGTCCGCGGCCTACACGTGTCAGCCTATCGGAAATGTATGGATTTTGATAGCGCTGCAGGATTTTCGCGATATAGTGGGTCAAGTCATCTTCGTCAAAGCCCCATTTTTCCTGCAGCAAGTAACTTGTCTCTTCCAGAGCCTGTTTCGCAAGACCGAGGATTTCCCCATCCTTTATTGCTTCGATGATGGTGGCATAACCTTTCGCATACCCTGCGTAGGCAATGGCGGCATGGCCAGTGTTGACTGTAAGCAGCTTTCTTTCGATATAAGGCTCCAGGTCATCGACGAAGGTGATGGCATCTATTGCCGGAAGTTCACCTTGCCAGTTTTTCTTCTCCACGACCCATTCGAAATAAGGCTCCACTTGAACAGTCAGCAAGTCCTTGTGCTCCTGTATTGGTACGATCCGGTCAACTGCAGCATCACAGAATGCGGTATAGCCTTCGACCTGTTCCTTATCCTGTTCATCTACATGTGCCATGACAAACTCACGCAATTGACTCGAACCGCGGATCATATTTTCGCATGCGATTACGTGGATCGGCTTGGGCTGTTTGGCGCGCTGGACAAGTCCTTTGGCGATGACAGGTGCGACGTGCGGCAGGATGGATGGACCTACTGCTGTAGTCACCAGATCCGCCTCTGCAATAGCCTTGATGACAGCTTCCTCTTCTGTGGCACTGTTCAAGCCCGTAACGCCGGTAATCATTTCGGAATGCGCTTCTTCCTGTGCATAGACAACTTCATACTGTTGCTTTTCTTTCAGGGCGGAGATGATGTCTCTGTTCACATCCGCGAAAGTCACTTGGACATCGGCATGGGAGAGAAGGGCGCCGATAAATCCCCTGCCGATATTGCCGGCACCAATGTGTACGCTTTTCATTACGCATCCACCTCGGAGAACATGTCCATGATCTCTTGTTTGCTTGTTGCATTGACAAGCTTATCGATGTTTTCCTCCTCTGAGCAAACGATTGCGATTTGCGAAAGGATATCCAGGTGTTCGTTATTTTTGCCGGCAATGCCGAAGACAAGCTTCACTTCATTGCCATCGAATGTAACGCCTTCAGGTGCCTGGATCACAGAGATACCGGAAGCAAGCACTTCCTCTTTTGCCTCTTCTGTACCGTGGGGGATTGCCACGAAATTTCCCATATAAGTCGATGTCAATGCTTCGCGTTCGATCATTTTGTCCACATAGGTTTCGTTTACATAGCCATTATCCACAAGGATTTGCCCTGCCTTGCGGATGGCATCCTCCTGGTTATCCAATTTTGTGTTCAGTAAAATGTTCGCTTCTTGTAGTACTTGCATGATTACCCTCCTAAATGATCTGTGAATTGCTGGATGTGGGCAGTGAACAGCTGTGCCAATTCCTTGCTGAGTGCTTCTTGGTCTGCAGCGCGGATCAGAGGCTGAATTTGCTCTTCCAGAATGAAAATACTGATCTTGCTGAATAGCTCATAACAGCTCAAAGGCAAATTGTCCGGTGCAGCAAGGATGAAAAGGCGGTCAGCCTCCATCGCTTTATTATCCATCCCCTTTATCCTGATAGGGGAGGAGAGCGCCATCATCCAAAATGCAGGCTGTTCGATTTTGCTGTTGCGGCTGTGGTACAAGGCCATTTTAGTTTCAGGGATCCCCATTCCTCCGAGTCGATCTCTTTGTTCAAGGAGAGGGGCGAGTAGCCCTTGGCTTCCGATGATGCCAAGATCTGCAGCTTGTTCATCGATATGTGTAAATAGGTCCATCTGCTGCGGGTGATAGGTTTCGTCGATCTTGAAATTATCCCAAACCTTTCGTATCACAGCTGTCAAAGTCTTCAGTTCCTCTAATTTGGACTCAAAAGCTGATATGGCCGGAAGGGATGCCGGAACGGATTCAGCTGGTTCCGTTTGTTTTCTCTTTTTATAAATGGCCGGCAGCTCTTGCTGGATGAATGCATCTACGCGTTTGACATCGGGACCAGGCAGAAGCGGATTGACAAGCAAGTATTCCCGATGGAATTGATCAAGGCTGATCGTCGAGATCAGCAAATCGAACCTTTCCAAGTCCATCTCCCTCAATTCCAGGAAGGATGATAATGTGACCTGTGTAATTTCGGGAAATTCATTTTGTAATCTGCTGGCCAGCATCTTGGAAGTGCCAATTCCGCTTGCGCATACAACCAAGGCATGCAGACGCTGTCTGCTGCGCTGTCTTTCCCGTGCAGAAGCAAAGTGCAATGCCAGGAAGGCGACCTCGCCTTGCCCAAAACGAAAAGTGGGGAACACTGTCTCAAGGGCTTGCCGGACAGCAGCCACGATCTCCTGGTAGTCTTGCTCGATCTTTTCTGTAAGCGGATTGTACGTTTGGATGCCTTCTCTTGCACGGCTGATCGCTGGTTCGATATGGGCGAGCAGACCTTCTGTGAATGTCTCATCCTTTTCCAGCTGGGGCAGCTGGATCTCATCTGTGACCATCTGGATGAAAGCTTGCACCTGGAGCTCGAGCAGCGGGTCGGAACGATGTATCGTTTCATTCCGCTTCGCCCCTTGGATCTGTACCGCGATATAACTGATTTCCGAAGCAGGAAATGCAATGGAGAAGGTAGTTTCCAATTCCCTGCTCAGCGCTGCGGCAATCGCATATTCTTCCGTTTTTTGTAAAGATTCAAGCAAAGGATCTGATAAGGTCACAAATTTATGCTGCCGTATTCTCTGAATCGTAATGCTGATATAGGTGATAAGCGCAACATAAGCGTTATCTGCGATGGAATAGGACAGTTTGGTCAAATGATCCATTACATATTTCTCCACCGTTGTCATACTCTGTTCCTTGATGATGTTTTGCAGGAACTGATGCAATGTCTGTTCTTCATAGTCATTCGTGAAGGAATAGATGGATGCTTGATCCAGCTGCTCCATCATGAGCTGGACAAGGATCTTCCTCTTTTCATTTTCTTCGCCTTCCAGCTCAACTCCAACACCCCGGCGCCTTTTGATGGACAGCGAATAATCATTCAGTCTGGCTTCCAATGCATCCAAATATACAGATATCGCTGTTTTGGATAATTGCACTTCATTTGCCAGATAGGCAACTTTGACAGGCTCGGCAGCTTCAACGAGTAAATAAAGCAAATGGAGCAGCCGCTCTTCCTGTGTCGTGTCCACTTCGACGGCGTCACGCAGCTGTTCCTGCATCGCTTCCATATGAGCTTTTTCTCCTTCTATCCGGATGCCAGATCCGGTGACACGCAGTAAGGACAGCTTATTCTCAGCGAGTGTCCGCTCCACTTGCTTCAATTCCCGATGAATGGTTCGAGAGCTGACATTCAAATGCTCTGCCAGCTCTCGGATGGAGATGAATTGGTGTCTGGAACGTAGCAAATGCAGGATCATTCTTCTTTCTCTGCTGCTGACCAATTCCAATTCAATCACTCCTTACTTATGCTTGATGCTTTTTGAGGTTCTCGATCAGTTCTGCATATTTTGGACTGTTCAAGAAGTTTTCCACTGAGATATGCTCAGCATCCGGTCGTTTATTGCGTGCGCGGTCTGTCAGATTCTTCTGCGTGATGACGATATCGGCATCATCCTGGATATTGGAAATGGCTGCATTATCGACTGTTATTTCAGTCAATCCGGCATCCTTCATCTTCTTCCGCAGAAGGGATGCACCCATTGCACTGGATCCCATTCCGGCATCACAGGCAAACGTGATTTTGTTTACATTACTGTAATCAAATGCACCGTCGTCCTGCTCTTTGTGCTGTACAGCTGTATCCAATGTTTCAGCAGCTTCATCCGCTGCACCGCCAGTTTGGTTGATGCCGACTGCGGCTGCAGGTTTTGTTCCTTTCATTTCTTTAGATTTTGCAGTTGCTTCTTCGATATTTGTTTCGGTAGCTTTGCTGCTCTTCATGATGACTGCAGAGATAGCGAATGATACGGCAGCCGCACCAAGAATACCAAGTGCCAGGCCGAGATAGTCGCTTGGGTTGCCCATCAGGAAGATGGCGATGATACTGCCTGGTGAAGCCGCGGCGCGAAGGCCGACATCCATCAGGGAGAATATAAGCGTTCCGGTTACACCGCCGCCGATTGCCGCTACAATCAGGAATGGTTTCATCAGGATATACGGGAAGTAGATCTCATGGATCCCCCCGAAGAAATGGATGATAGCTGCACCTGGTGCTGATGCTCTTGCGCTTCCTTTTCCAAAAATGATGAATGCAAGCAGGATACCCAATCCTGGGCCTGGGTTGGCTTCCAATAGGAAAAGAATGGATTTGCCGACTTCTGCCGATTGCTCCAGGCCAAGCGGTGTGAAAATACTATGGTTGATTGCATTGTTAAGGAACAATACTTTTGCTGGTTCGATCAATATGTTGACAAGCGGGAGGAGACCCAGTCCTACAAGCCAGTCAACGCCGGCTGCCAATATATTTGTCAATCCTTCAAGCAGCGGACCTACAAAGTAGATAGCGCCGATTGCCAAAGCGCCGCCGATGATACCTGCAGAGAAGTTGTTGACCAGCATTTCAAAGCCGGAGCGCACTTTGGAACCGATATACTGGTCAAATAGCTTGATGGTATATCCGCCAAGCGGCCCCATTGCCATCGCTCCCAGGAACATCGGTGTATCCGGCGAGCCGACAATCGCCCCCATTGTGACGATGGCCCCGACGACACCGCCTCGAATATCATGGACGAGACGACCGCCGGTAAAACCGATCAGCAGCGGGAGCAAATACGTGATCGAAGGATCTACGATTGCTGCAATCGTTTCATTCGGGAAATACCCATCTGGTATGAATAATGCGGTAATAAGACCCCATGCGATAAATGCGCCGATGTTCGGCATGACCATGCTGCTCAAATAAGAACCGAACTTTTGAACTCGAGCGCGGACACTGGTTTTTTCCTGTGCCATGCTTTTTCCCCCTTTTATATGTGGACAAATGATGAATTATATAGTGCTTGTTTTTATCTTACTCGCTATGTAATCGATTACACAATACAAACAAACACTACCTTTGTCACTTGTCTTCCTGCCAATCGTGTCCATTCACTCTCAAGATAGCCTTAGGTAAAGCTGTAGAGTATATACGGATGAATCTAAATATGACACTTTTGTTACTGATTTCCTCTTAGGCTGGAAAAGAAACGTAAAGTTTATGAAAAAACATACAGATTTTATGAATGTATCCGATATTAAGAGTAATCAAAAATTTTTAGGAGAATGGAAATATGGATAAATCATCAATCATTGGTGTCATATTGGGCTTAGTTGCTGTCGGAGTCGGTATGGTATTGAAAGGCGTAAGTCCAACCGCTCTTATCAATCCTGCGGCCATACTGATCATCATAGTCGGTACAGCGGCCTCGGTTACTTTGGCATTTCCGGGAAATGAATTGAAACGATTCCCGAAACTGCTGGGCGTAGTTTTTAAGAATAAGCAGGAGTTCGACACAAAAGAGCTTGTACGTATGTTCTCGGAATGGTCGCAGATCAGTCGGAAGGAAGGACTGCTGGCACTGGAGAATAGCGCTCGTGATGTAGAAGATGACTTTTTGCGTAATGGACTGAGCATGGCTGTCGATGGAGAATCACCGGAATATATCCGCAATGTGCTGAATGAAGAAGTCGATGCGCTGGAGGAGCGGCATGCAATTGGTGCTGCTATCTTCACACAGGCCGGTACCTATGCACCTTCACTGGGGGTTTTGGGAGCCGTTATCGGTCTTATTGCGGCCCTTGGGGATATTTCGGATATCGATAAGCTGAGTCATGCAATTGCCGCTGCTTTTGTTGCGACCCTGATGGGGATTTTCACCGGATATGTCATCTGCCACCCGATCGCCAACAAACTGAAGCGCAAGACCCAGCAGGAAGTGCAGCATAAGCTGCTGATGATAGAAGGTATCCTCTCCATATTGGAAGGGGAGACGCCGCGCATGCTGGAACAAAAACTTCTGGCGTACTTGCCTGGCAAGGAAAAAGCTGAATTCGCCGAAGCCGAAGAGGAAGTGGCAGTATGAGCCGTAAGCGCAAGCGCAAAAAGCATGAAGAACATGTGGATGAATCCTGGCTGCTTCCGTATGCCGATCTTCTGACCCTGCTGCTGGCGCTGTTCATCGTCCTTTTTGCAAGCAGCTCGATTGATGCGCAGAAGTTCAATCAGATTTCTGATACTTTCAGCAGTATCGTTCATGGCGGTGAAGGGTTATTGGATTCCAATACGAACATGACACCGGAAAATGAAACGAGCTCTGCTGTGAGCGATCAAAATGATGAGGAAGAAAAGAAAGAAGCTGCGGAGGATACAGAAAAAGAGAAGGATAGCGAAGCTGACTTGGAAGCAGCGGAGAGGGAAGAACTGAAGAAAATCCAGAAGAAAATCGAGACCTATATCGAGGATAAGGATCTTAGTGATAAGTTCTCGACCGATTTGACGGACGAGGGCTTGCTGCTGACGATCAATGATAATGTCCTGTTCAACTCCGGAAGCAGCGAGGTCAGTGTCAAGGATGAGGAGATTGCAAAAGAGATTTCCGACTTACTTGTCATGGATCCGCCCCGGGAAGTGATCATCAGCGGACATACCGATAACGTACCGATCAGCACGTCATCGTATAACTCCAACTGGGAGCTCAGCGTGATGAGGTCTGTCAACTTCATGAAGCTGGTATTGGAGAATGATAAGCTTGATCCGCGCTGGTTCAGCGCCAAAGGGTACGGAGAGTACAAGCCGATAGCATCGAATGATACAGCAGAAGGCAGGGAGAAGAACCGCCGAGTCGAAGTCTTGATTCTGCCGAGAACTGCTAAAACCGAATGACAGCCCGTATAGGGCTGTCGTTTTTTATGGATGAAATGAAACTGCTTACAAAAGAATAGGGAAATAAGGTAGGATTGAGTTAGGGGAATTTGTGAAATACTAGCTATAAGCAGGAAAGAACGGAGGAAAAAGCATGATTACAAAAGAAACGCTACCAGAGCCGGTGGCTGCTGCATCCGAGCGCAGCCGCCAACAGGACGATGAACGGATTGACGTTTGTCCTGCAGTCTGCAAGGACAGCCAGATACCAATCCATTATTATTTCACGTTCATGCCAAGCAACGAGCATTTGCTTGTAGCAGAGGACGGCAGGATACCTGCACAGGACGAAGTGGAAGAACTGGCAGCCCGTTATTATCGGTATATGACCAGCGTCCAGATGATACGGAGACTGACTTCCGATAATGGCGTCAAATTGACGGATAATCGCTATCACTCTTTTCGTCAGCTGCTGGAGGCTGTTGAAAAGAACGTCATGCATCTGGCAACGGATATCATTCAGCAAGCATTTGCCAGATTCTTTGAGCTTCTGGATACGATTCGGCAGGAACAGCAGACCATATTGAAGCATACAGCCGAAGCGGAAAAACTGCTGGATGAGACGATCGGCAAGGGTACATTCACGACGGCAGAACAAGAATTGATGGAACAGCATCTAAACAAAGTCGTACAGGCGCAGTATGCGATTGCGCAGAAGAAAGAGGAGACGACAGCAAGCCAGGCAGAAGTATTTGAATTCTTCAAAGAAGAGATGTGGCTTGATCTCAAACTGATGTTTTATTATGTAAGGCTGCGGGTCCTGAAAAGGGAGCTATGGAGCGATGAAGAGGCGTACATGCAAAATCCTGGCCATGCGGCATTGCTGCCGGATGGCCAGGATGAGCAATTCAAGGCATTCATCAAACAAAAATTGCGTAATGAAAAGAAAATATTAGCCTAGAGATACAGCTTTTGGCTCGCGTTTATCAAACTGATATATATGGGTGAAACCGCATTGCTTCGCTATTTGCTGTGCCTCTTTTATACCGGCGCCGACTGTCTCGGCCTTATGGGAATCGGAGCCAAGTGTCAGGATCTGTCCGCCTAAATCACGGTAAAGCGATACAATTTGCGGTGTCGGAAGAGCTTCTCCAAGGGTACTCCGGAGGCCCGATGTGTTGATTTCGATACCGATACCGCGCTGTATCGCTTTTTCCAATATAGCGGCAATCTGGTCCTTATACTGCTCAAATACATAAACCTCATGCCCTTCCTGGACAGCATACCGCTTCATCAAATCGATATGTGCGAGTACGTCGATATCCGCATCAGAAACAAGCTTGTACATTTCCGCGAAGTAGTCATCATAGAAGGTATCCCGATTCGCACGCAAATGCAGCCTCAGTTTTTGGTTGTTGATATTATGCACAGACCCCATGATGAAATCAAATGGAATGGGGCTAAGCTCTTTCTCGTATACATCCATCATCAAATGCGGCTCGCATAATTCAATCCCCATCTTGATGGTCAATTGATCACCGTAGGATTCCTGGGAATCCCTGATATCCTGCTGATATTTAGCGAAATCCATATGCCCGTAGGTCGGTGCATCCGGATTTACGGAAAAATGCTCGGTGAAACAAATTTCTTTGATTCCCTTGCTGATCGCCTGTTCGCACACATCCTGCATGACAGCTTTGGAATCGATTGAGTTATTCGTGTGATGATGGTAATCCATATACATATCTCTAATCTGCCTTCTTTCCGTTTCGAACATATTAGGTTATCCACATGTGGATAACAACCACGGAATAGTATAACAAATTTATTGTATATATGCGATACCAATTATATGAAACAAGGCTCGATTATGCTTTCATCAAGGAGAGGATATAAGAGAAGAAAGCATCATGATCCACATCATGCACCAATTGGATTTCCTTCCCGTTTTTATCTTCATATGTACGTCCCTGCGAAGGGCCGTTAGCCTCGACGCTTACTCGGACAGCCTTTTTCTGCACCAATGAACTGTTGCCTACAGAAGCTGTCGTAAGCACATCCCATAAATAATACGTCGAATTTGTCTCAAAGTGTACGAGCGGCGGTACGGCAGCATAGCTTTGACCGACGAAATCCACACCTTCATGCTTGCGGTTGCGTGCCCATTCTTCCCGGATATCCACAGTCAACGGTACTTGATTGGTGCTTTCCAGCGCTACCATGTCAATTAGTATGTCACTTTTCCAAACGATGTCCATCGCTTCCGGATCCCAAAAAGCATTCCATTCTGCTGTTCCATCATGCTCTGGCTCTTCGACGTTTCCTGTCGGAAGCAATGTGCCGCCCATCCATACAAGCTTCTCGATATGCTGCACGATGGAGGGATCGATTTCCAAAGCACGAGCCAAGTCAGTAAGCGGTCCGATGAAGATAAGGGTTGTTTTCTCTTCCTGGGCTTTCAATTTATCTATCATATCCAGATGGGCTGGTTTCTCGGCAACCTTTGTACGAACTGGCAGATGCTCGTTGAGAATCGGCAGGGCATCGACAAAAAAGGCGTGCATGCGCCAATCTTTCGGAAATGGGTTTTTGCCTCGTGAAGTAGATGCCGCAATCTCAAGTGTTTCGGCACTGCCAAAGCGATCATTGATTTTTCGGCTCGCCGACAGAGCAGGCTCCAAATAGCAGTCTGCCGGAATGACAGAACAGCCGATGAGGCGCACATTCTCCATTTTCAATAAAAGATATAGTGAAATCAGATCGTCTACTCCGCCATCGTGATTCAAATAAACGTTTTTCATTAGTATGACTCCCTTTCTTCTATGCTGTCTGACTTTCTTACTATATCATAGAAAGAGAGATTCAATTTTGAGTATTCGAAAAAAGGAGAGGATTTGGATGAGGCTGGTAGCTTATAAAGTTGGCAAAGATCTTAATCCGTATCGGATCGGCAGCAGGGCAGAAGGACGTATCATCGATTTACAAGAAGCATACCGTCAGTATCTCCTGGCAGAGCAGGAGGCGGATTTGGCGATGACGGTCGAGAGTCTGCTTCCTGCCGATCCGAACGCTTTCTACAGCATGGGTCCCCATGCAATGAAACGTGCTTTTCGGGCAGAAGCATTTGCATTGGCGGAAGGACTGGAGGAAGTGCAGTACAGAGCGGAAGAAGTCAAGCTCGGACCTCCTGTACCCAAGCCTGGCAAGATTGTCTGTGTCGGTTTGAATTATCGGGATCATATCGAGGAAATGGGGCGTGAGCTGCCGGAATATCCGGTACTTTTCGGAAAGTTCTCCAATGCCGTCTGTGCACATGAACAAGGTGTATATCATTCGAAGCTGACTGAAAAGCTTGACTATGAAGGGGAGCTTGCTGTCATCATCGGAAGAAGGGCGCAAGAAGTACCGGAAAGCGAGGCGCTGGACTACATAGCGGGATATACGGTTGCCAATGATGTATCGGCCCGGGACCTGCAGCGGCGCACTCCGCAATTCCTGCAAGGGAAAACACTGGATCGCAGTGCGCCGATGGGTCCGCATCTAGTCACTGCCGATGAAATAGAGGATGTATCCAGCCTCTCGATACGGACATTCGTCAATGGGGAAAAACGACAGGATTCCAATACGAAGCACCTCATCTTCCCGGTTCCGCACTTAGTGTCCTTTATCTCGGGCATCATGACATTGGAGCCTGGGGATGTAATCATGACAGGAACGCCGAATGGTGTCGGATTCGCCATGGACCCTCCGCAATTCTTAAAAGAGGGAGACGTTGTCGAAATCGAAATCGAGGGAATTGGTCAGCTGCGGAATACCATCATTCCGAAGCCTTCCCGGCCTTAATGAAAAAAGACAGCCCTGCATGCGGGAGCTGTCTTTTTTCGGTATTATTTATTACTGATTTCCACAGGCAGACCGTTACTTAAAAATACATCCCGCATCGCCTTTTTTGCCTCCTCGGCGTCTTCACCATATATCTCCAAGCGGAAGAAATCTGACGTCAGTACACTATTGGACAGCCCCAGCATACTTTTGGCATCTACCACTTTATTATCCATCACTAGTACAATGCTTGATTTAAACTGATTCGCAGTCTGATTGATATCTACTGCAGCATGGATGAGTGTTTTTTTCGATCGCATAGGCCCATTCTCCTTTATCTAGCAATTTGCCATACCAAATTTTACAGCAGCAGCAGAAAAGTGCAAGCGTTATATATGATAACGCTTACAATATTGCTTGGTAGCAGTATAACATATTGCATGGCAAGTGCAATGATTTTAAGGAGAAACTGCCCTTTCCATCAAAACTGAAATATCTTTTCCTCTGATGGAAACTACCAGATGGCTATGAGAACATCATTTGAAGTCTGGAAGGATTGCAGGAAGGGTGCACAGGTTAAATTTTCATCTTACCCATTGAATAAAAATGCACACTAAAGTATAATTACTAACTAATTCATACTTGTTCACAGGAGGTTACATTCGTGAAAGTCGCAATAATTGGCGGTACAGGTTATGGAGCGGTGGAATTGCTTCGGCTTTTACATATACATCCATATGCAGAAGTGAAGGCAATCATCTCCCATTCCAGTGCGGGTAAATCATTGACGGAATTGTATCCGCACACGGACGGTTTCATAAAAGGGAAAATGGAGGCATTTGATGTTGCAGCCCTGAAAGAGCAAGTGGACTTTGCATTCTTTGCGGCTCCGCCAGGGGTGAGCAGAGAGTTGCTCCCGCAGCTGGTCGAGGCGGGTATCCGCTGTGTGGATTTGGCGGGGGATTTCCGGTTGAAGGACCCTGCAGTTTACGAACAGTGGTATAAAGTGAAGCCAGCTTCACTGGCACTATTGGAAAAGGCCGTTTACGGATTGCCTGAATGGAATGAAAAAGAGATAGCGGAAGCGGACTTTGTAGCCAATCCTGGCTGTTATCCGACTGCGTCCTTGCTTGGTTTGTTGCCGGCTGTACATAATGGCCTGATCGATCCGGCATCTATCATCATCGATGCCAAGTCAGGTCTATCCGGAGCGGGAAAGTCCCCGAATGCCATCGCGCACTATAGTGAAATCAATGAAAATATGAAAGCTTATAAGCTAGGCGAGCATAAGCATATCCCTGAAATCGAACAGCTGTTGGCAGAAGCGGGTGGTTCGCAGCAGCCTGTCAGTTTTTCCACACAGCTGGTGCCGATGACCCGCGGAATCATGGCAACCATTTATGCCGATCTGCAAACGGAATCATCAGAGGAAGAATTATTGGAATCATATGAAATTTATTATGAAGCTCACCCATTTGTCCGAATCAGGCCTCAGGGCACATGGCCGGCGACTAAGGAAGTGGCAACAAGTAATTTCTGTGATATCGGGTTGCACTTGGATAAACGGACAAATAGGCTGACTATCGTTTCAGTCATCGACAATCTGGTAAAAGGAGCGGCAGGTCAGGCCATCCAGAACATGAATATCATGCAGGGCTGGGAGCAGACAACAGGTCTACGGATGCTGCCGGTTTATCCATAAAGGAGAGGGATCAAATGATAAAGACAGAACAGGCGGACTACACAGTTATAGAAAACGGAACGATCACAAGCCCGGCTGGCTTCCAGGCAGGTGGTGTCGCCATCGGCATCCGCAAGCATAACAAACTGGATCTGGGGTGGGTCTCTTCGGAATCTCCAGCAGCTGCTGCGGGAGTATATACGTTGAATGCTTTTCGGGCAGCTCCGCTTCTTGTGACGGAGGAAAGCATCGGTTTCGAGGGCAAACTGCAGGGGATTGTGGTCAATAGCGGGATTGCCAATGCTTGTACAGGAGAAGAAGGCTTGGCGAATGCTTATGCGATGCGTAAAGCTTTTGCTGAGAAGCTCGGGATTCAAACCCAGCATGCGGCGGTAGCATCGACTGGGTTGATTGGTGTCCAGCTGCCGATGGATAAAGTGATGTCGGGTATCCATGCGATAAAAGGGGCCGGCAAGGCAGATGAATTCGCCACAGCCATCCTGACGACGGATACATGCACAAAGCAGATTGCTGTCAGCGTGGAAATAGATGGCATGCCGATCACCATCGGCGGGGCTGCCAAAGGATCAGGCATGATTCATCCAAATATGGCGACGATGCTGGCGTTCGTGACGACGGATGCCGCTATTCCAAGTGATACGCTGGAACAGCTGCTGAAAAAAACGACGGATGGATCCTATAATATGATCACGGTTGATGGAGATACGAGCACGAACGATATGGTGCTTGCACTGGCAAACGGAAAAGCAGGCAATAAAGAGCTGACCCCGTCACATCCAGAATGGGAGAAATTTTCCGCGGCCTTCCAATATGTCTCGCAAGAATTAGCAAAGAAAATCGCTCGTGATGGAGAAGGAGCCACGAAGCTCGTCGAGGTTCGTGTACAGAATGCCAAATCCGAAGCAGAGGCGAGAAAGATAGGCAAGGCAGTCGTCGCCTCCAGCCTGGTGAAAGCAGCAGTATATGGAGCTGATCCGAATTGGGGCCGTATCATTACGGCAGCAGGATACAGCGGTGCCTCCTTCTCCCCTGATAAGATCTCGGTTTGGCTTGGAGATAGCGTGGTCGTCCAGAACGGCAGTCCCGTGGTGTTCGATGAAGCAGAAGCTAGCAAACACTTGAAACAGGAAACGGTCCTGATCACGATCGATCTGCAGGATGGAGATGGGGAAGCGACTGCCTGGGGCTGTGATTTGTCATACGATTATGTCAAAATCAATGCTTCCTATCGGACGTAAAGGGGGAGGCTGGATGAAATTCCTGGTTATAAAATGCGGCGGCAGCATCATCGATCAGCTGCCTGATAATTTCTATGATAATATCGCGGCTATTCAAAAGCAGGGTGATTGGAAGCCTGTCATTGTGCATGGAGGAGGGAAGCTGATCAATGACCTGCTGCAGCAGACAGGGGTAAAGACGGAATTCGTCGACGGTTTGCGGGTGACGACCGAAGAGGTGCTTGATGTGGTCGAGATGGCACTGAGCGGGGCGGTGAACAAGTATCTGGTACGAAAGCTGATGGCCAGGACCGATGCCTATGGCGTAAGCGGGCTGGACGGCAAGCTGCTGTATGCAGAACCTGTTGCGAATGCGGATAAGCTCGGCCTTGTCGGCACCGTGACAGAAGTGAATACGGCTTTGATCGAACAGATTGTTTCCCAGGGTAATATTCCGGTCATCTCACCGCTGGCTGGAGGGGAAGGCAATTCCCGCTTCAACATCAACGCCGACCTTGCGGCATCAGCCATCGCGCGGGCACTGCATGCAGAGCTATGCTTCATAAGCGACATTCCGGGAATTTATCGCCAGGAGCAAGGAAAGAAGCAAATGCTCACCGATGTAACGGACAGGGAATTGAAGCAGATGATCGATGATGGACTCATCAAAGACGGTATGATCCCGAAGGTGCGTGCAGCATTGGAAGCTTTGGTGCATGGGGCTGGGAAAGTCACCATCGTCAATGGCCTTGCAGCAGACAGTTTGTTGCAGCTGGTGGAAGGTAAAGTCGCAGGAACAACCATCACATTATCAGGGGAGGCCCATCATGTCTGAAACGAATACAGCTATTTCATCTGTCATGCCGACTTACAGCAGGTTTCCGATTTCCATTACAAAAGGGGCAGGGAGCTATGTCTGGGATGATAAAGGCAAACGATATCTTGATTACACTGCCGGAATCGCTACTTGCAATTTAGGGCATGCCCCGGCAGCCGTCAAAGAAGCTGTCAAGGAGCAGCTGGATACCCTTTGGCATTGTTCCAACCTTTATCATATCCCGATTCAGGAACAGCTGGCAGAACAGCTGGCGAGCTGTACATTTGCCGATCAAGTTTTTTTTGGCAATAGTGGTGCAGAGGCGAATGAAGCAGCAATCAAGCTGGCACGCAGCTATGCCCAGAAGGTAAAGGGAACCAAGGCTTTCGAGGTCGTCACGTTCAGCCGATCATTCCACGGCCGGACGCTCGCGACACTGGCAGCAACGGGGCAGGAAAAGATCCAAAAAAACTTCGCCCCGCTGGCACAGGGCTTCCGATATCTTCCTTATAATGATGTAGAAGCCCTGGATGAGCTGATCGGACCTGATACATGCGGCGTTTTATTGGAGCTCGTCCAAGGGGAAGGCGGTGTGATCCCTGCCGATCCTGCATGGGTGAAGGAAGTGGAACGGATTTGTAAGGAAAACGATGTCCTGTTCATGCTGGATGAAGTGCAAACTGGCGTCGGGCGTACTGGTACGCTTTATGCCTATGAGCAATATGAGGTGGAGCCGGATGTGCTGACTACCGCGAAAGGGCTGGCTTCGGGCATCCCGATCGGAGCTATGCTTGCTTCGGGGAAAGCGGCGCAAGCATTTGAAGCCGGCAGCCACGGCAGCACTTTCGGAGGTAATCCTGTGGCGGCTGCAGCTGGGAAGGCCACCTTGGAAGTGATCACAAATCCTGCATTTTTGAGGGAAGTGCAAGAGACCGCGGATTACTTCCGGGGTAAGCTGGAAACGATCGCTGCCGAGTCCGGTGCGTTCACGGATGTGCGCGGGAAGGGCTTGCTGCTTGGCCTTGGTACGACAGGGAAAGCGATCGAGCTTGTGCATCAGGCCCGGGAGCTCGGGTTGCTTGTTCTGGTAGCTGGTGAGCAGGTGCTGCGGATCCTGCCGCCGCTTAATACAACCAGGGCGGAAGTGGATTTCTGTATCGAGGCCTTGAAGCAGATCGCAGATGTATAAAGAGACGCATCCCCCATACAATACATACGATTCCAGACTAGTTGGGATCGTATTTTTTTGTCATGATTTTCTGTTGTCGAAATAAGTTACAATCGTTAAGATAGAAGAATATTAGGAGGTTAGCCATGTCCGCACATTATCTAGAAAAAATCAAAGCTTTCCAGCAGCAGAATGAAAACAGATATCGGATCGTCATTTCCTGTCCTGATCAGCCGGGAATTGTCGCAGCAGTTTCCGAGTTCCTTTATAAACAGCAAGCAAATATCATGGAATCCAATCAATATACAACCGATCCGGATGGAGGGGAGTTCTTCCTTCGGATTGAATTCGAATGCCGACAGGACGGCGATACGCAGCAGATGCTGGAGCAAGGCTTCCGGCAGATAGCGGAGCATTTCCGGATGGAGTGGCAGCTTGTGCGTGTACGCGACCTGAAAAAACTGGCTCTGTTCGTATCGAAGGAATTGCATTGCCTGCAGGAGATTCTTTGGGAGTATCAAAGCGGCAACCTCATGGCCGACCTTGCAGTGATCGTCAGCAATCATGAGGATGCGCGTGAACTGGCGGAAGCCCATGATATCCCCTTCCACCATATCCCTGCCAATAAGGATATCCGTCAGCAAGCAGAGCGTCAGCAGCTTGAGCTGTTGGCGCAATATGATATCGACACCGTCATTCTCGCGAGGTATATGCAGATCCTGACACCTGCATTCCTGGAGAATTATAAAAATAAAATCATCAATATCCATCATAGCTTCCTTCCAGCCTTCATCGGCGCCAAACCATATGAGCGTGCCTTTGAACGGGGGGTGAAGCTGATCGGGGCAACAAGCCATTACGTGACATCGGATCTGGATGAAGGTCCGATCATCGAGCAGGATATCCATCGGGTCAATCATAAGGATAAAGCGGAAGATCTGAAGCGTGTCGGACGTCTTGTCGAACGCAGTGTACTCATGCGTGCAATCAAATGGCATGTGGATGATCGCGTGATTGTATTCGGCAATAAAACGATCGTATTTTAAAAGGAGGACTGGGCATGGTACCGAAGATAACGGTAATCGGCAGTCTGAATATGGATTTGACTGCCACCTCAGCTAAACGTCCTGCAGCTGGTGAAACAATACTGGGGGAGCGCTTTGAAACTTTCCCTGGCGGTAAAGGTGCCAATCAAGCTGTCGCTGCCGCCAGGCTAGGGGCGGATGTCGCCATGATCGGTATGGTCGGTCGGGATCCTTTCGGGGATGAGCTCACGCAGGTTCTCCGCCGGGAAGGGGTCCGGACGGAGCATATTGGCAGAGCGGGCACTTCTTCGGGTGTTGCCGTCATCCAGGTGGTGGATGGAGATAACAGCATCACTGTCATCCCGGGAGCCAATTTTCAGCTCACACCGGATTATATCGGAACGAAACGGAGTGTCATCGCAGAAAGCGACATGGTCCTGATTCAATTGGAGATTCCGCTCGAGTCAGTGGCAGCTGCAGCCAAATGCTGTCAGGAGGCGGATGTACCATACATACTGAATCCTGCACCAGCACAGCTGCTTTCCCGCGAGGTCATCGATCAGGCAGCGTACATCACGCCGAATGAATCAGAGGCTGCCATTCTTTTTGACGATATACAAAAGGCATTAAAGGAATATACCGATAAGCTTGTCATCACAAAAGGGGAAGAGGGCATTGTGTATAGCGGCGGGCGTGTACCGGCTTTTTCCGTCGAGCCAGTTGACACGACCGGAGCCGGAGACACATTCAACGCTGCACTTGCACTTAAGCTGGCAAGCGGCAGTCCGCTGGATGAAGCTTGCCGCTATGCCAACGCAGCAGCAGCCTTGCAGATAGGCTTCCCAGGTGCACAAGCCGGCATGCCGACAAATGATGAAGTCATCAGCTTCATGAGACAAAATGGACAAAATCCTTTATAATAAGGAGCGCTTGTTAAAAAGCAGCAAGGAGGAATACAAATGGCAGGAAGAAAGCCAGAAGAAATGGAAGACATAACATTGCTTGGCAACAAAAACAATGTCTACGATTTCGATTACAAACCTGAGGTTCTCGAAACCTTTGATAATAAACACACGTACCGTGATTACTTCGTGAAATTCAATTGCCCGGAATTCACGACACTATGCCCGATCACGAATCAGCCGGACTTCGGTACGGTGTACATCAGCTACATCCCGGATGAGAAGATGGTGGAAAGCAAATCGCTGAAGCTGTACCTATTCAGCTTCCGCAACCATGGTGATTTCCACGAAGACTGCATGAACATCATCCTGAACGACCTGAAGGAACTGATGAACCCGCGCTACATCGAAGTATGGGGCAAGTTCACACCACGCGGTGGAATAAGCATCGATCCATACGTCAACTACGGCCGCCCAGGCACGAAGTATGAGCAGATGGCAGATCATCGCATGATGAATCATGATATGTATCCGGAGAAAGTGGATAATAGATAAGCAGTGATAAATTGTATAATCATAGGAAGAATAAATCATTATGATTAAAAGAGTTTAGGAAAAGGCATCCCTGAAGTGGGGTGCCTTTTTTAGTGCATGCTATTAATGGAATTAGTGGAAATGGTGAAGGAGTATATTGTTCGGGTGGTATAATTTATAGTGATTAGAATCATCAGAGTGAAGATAGAATGAATGGTATTACCGACGGATCTCAGCATGTTAGCAAGGTGTCAATACAAAGGAGGCAAAACAATTTGAAAATCATTGTTACGAGTATATTTGTAGAAGATCAAGACAAAGCATTGGAATTTTATACGGGAACACTCGGGTTTGTAAAAAAGCATGACGAGCCAGCTGGAGAATTCAGATGGATAACTCTAGTTTCTCCTGATGAGCAAGAAGGTACTGAACTTTTATTGGAACCGAATAATAATCCGATAGCCAAGGAGTATCAAGAAAAGTTGTTTATGCAAGGCATCCCAGTAACTATGTTTGGTGTTTCAGATATTGAATCAGAGTATAGACGGTTATTGGACCAAGGTGTGAAGTTTACAATAGAACCAACCAAAATGGGACAAGTCACATTGGCTGTCTTTGACGATACATGCGGCAACCTTATCCAAATAGTAGAGAACGATTAAAGAAAAAAGCCTGACAGTGTACAAGCTGTCAGGCTTTTGCATCATTCCTCTTCTGCCACTTTCACTAATTGTTTCCCTAAATTCTCTCCCTTGAACAATCCAAGGAAAGCATCGGGCACATTCTCAAAGCCTTCCACGACATTTTCTTCGAATGTAAGCTTGTCCTGCTTGAACCATTCGGACAGCTGTTTCTTTCCTTCGGCGAAGCGATCGCCATAGTCGCCGACGATGAAGCCTTGCATTTTGGCTTTCGATTTGACGAGGTAGCCGTGGACGCGTGGTCCTTGATCTTCTTTTTTGTTGTAAGAAGAAATGCTGCCGCAAAGCGGAATGCGGGCATGTGCATTAAGCAATGGATAGACTGCGTCTGACACTGGGCCGCCGACGTTGTCGAAATAGACATCCACGCCGTCAGGGCAGGCTTTCTCAAGAGCTTTCGCTACATCGTCTTCTTTATAATTGATGACTTCATCGGCGCCAAGTGTATGTTTGACATAGTCGAGTTTTTTGGGGGATCCGGCGATGCCGACGACGCGGGCACCGATGATTTTGGCAATCTGGACGACGGTGGATCCGACTGCGCCAGCTGCTCCGGAAACGACGACCGTTTCACCGGCTTTTGGTTCGCCGATATCCATCAAACCGAAGTACGCAGTGAGACCCGGCATGCCCAGTACACCTAATGCCGTAGAGATTGGGCCGAGATCGGGATCGACCTTTTGCAGGTTATTCGGATCCGCTGCGTTATAACGGGCCCAAGGCAAATTGCCGAGTACAAAATCGCCTTTTTGGAACTTATCCGATGTGGATTCGGTAACTTGACCGACAATACCGCCAGCAATCGGTGCATCCAGCTCATACGGAGGCACGTAGGATTTCGTATCATTCATCCGGCCGCGCATATATGGATCGACACTGATATAGATGCTTTTGATGAGCACTTGTCCTTCCTCGAGTGCTGGGATTTCTGTTTCGACAAAACGAAAAGTATCTTTCGTCGGCATGCCTTCCGGACGTTCTGCCAATTGGATTTCTTCATTTTTCGCCATGGGGCATCATCTCCTTTTGATAATACGATAATTGTAAGACGGCGGCAGGAACTTACACAACTCATTTGCTTTTCGCGTTTCATGGTCACAGGGAGGGGAATAGGGACTATATAAACAATCGCAAAGGAGTTTTTAGCATGCCATGGACGATGGACGACTATCCTGCTTCGCTGAAAAATTTGGACAAACCAGTCAAAAAGAAAGTTATTGAGATTGCCAATGCGATGGTGGATGAAGGCTATGATGAAAGCAGGGCCATTCCGATTGCGACCAGTCAGGCGAAAGAGTGGCATGAGAATGCCTCCGAAAGCGAAGTGAGGGACTTCATGGAAAATGATGATCCGACAGAACGTGATTCTGATGGATCTGGCAGTAATCCGGATTTGATAGACAATGCGGAGGAGGTCGTGCCTCATGATGATGGCTGGGCAGTTCAAGCCAAGGGCTCGAAACGGCCGTCCCAGGTATTTGATAAAAAACAGGACGCTGTGAAGCGGGCCAAGGAGATTGCAAAAAATAAAGGAACAGAGACGATCATCCACAAGAAGGATGGTTCTGTTCAGAAACGTGCTTAATGAAAGGGCTGCATCGGTCAAGGATGCGGCCTTTTTGCTTGTCTGTGCTTTTTGGGGATATACGACCAGGGACGCAGGACAAGTTAAGACTTTATTTATTTCCATAAAAGCTTATAATGAGGAAAGCAAGACCATTTTGAAGAAAAGGTGGATCATTCCATGAGAAGGTTAACCAAAAGCATGATGGCATGTGCAGCATTGGTCCTGATGCTCAGCTTTGCCTTTTCCGATGTTGTATCCGCAAATACAGGAAAGAACACGGATAGTATCAATGAGAAATTCGGCTTGCCGATTGTCGTAGTTGGAGATTCGTTATCAGAAGCACAAAAAGAACAGGTCAGGGAAGACCTTGGTGTTACAAATACAGATAATGTAGAGGAAATTCCGGTTACTGCCGAGGATATCGTGAAGTACATAGATGGGGATGCCAATTCCAGGATGTATTCCTCGGCAATGATCACAAGGGAAGATGAAGGCCACGGACTGGATGTCCAGATTGTCACGCCTGACAATATCACGCAGGTGACAGTCGATATGTATAAGAACGCATTGCTTACTGCTGGTATCGAGGATGCTACAGTGGAAGTCGCTTCCCCGGTGAAAGTCAGCGGTCATTCCGCTTTGACCGGTATTTATAAAGCCTATGATACAGCAGATGGCAACCTGGATCCGGAACGGACGGAAGTTGCCAATGATGAGCTCGATCTGGCGACGGATTTGGCGCAGAAGGAAGGGCTGGATAACGAGAAAGTCACGCAGCTTTTAACGGATATCAAACAGGAAATTGCGGAGCAGAACCCTGCCACGCGCGAAGATGTCGAGCAGATCGTTTCCGACCAGCTGAGCAAGCTGGAAATCAGCTTAAGCGATGAAGATCGTCAGCTGCTTATCGATCTTTTCGATAAGATGCGCCAGCTGGATATCGATTTCGAAGGTGTGAAATCACAGCTGGATGATATTGCCGCGACGATCCAGGACAAGATAGATGAAGTAGCTGGAAATGAAGGCTTCTGGCAAAGTGTGAAGGATTTCTTCAAGTCGATTGGTGACTTCTTCAAAAATCTATTTTAAATAGGGGAGATACGTATGCGTAATATCATTCAAACCGACAAAGCACCACAAGCGATCGGTCCATATTCCCAGGCAGTGGAAACAGCCGGGACAGTTTATATTTCAGGGCAGATCCCGCTGGATCCGGCTACAGGGGAGATGGCAGACAGTATCGAGGAACAGACGGATCAAGTGATGAAGAATCTGTCTGCTATTTTGGAGGAAGCGAATTTGTCATTCGATCAAGTTGTCAAGACAACGATATTCCTTACCTCGTTGGATGATTTTGCAGCCGTGAATGAAGTGTATGGACGCCATTTGTCCGAGCCATATCCGGCACGTGCGACCGTGGAGGTTTCCAAACTGCCAAAAGGGGCGAAAGTGGAGATCGAAGCGATTGCTGTCCGCAGCTTCAATATGTAAAAAAAAAGGATTGCCGATGTTCGGCAATCCTTTTTAAATGGAAGAAGTCTCCGCCCGTGAGCGGCCATTTTTAATATGAGCAGTAAGCAATGTGATACCGCAAATGATAAGCAGGGCGCTTGTCATATAGAAAACGGCCGAGAAGCCGAAATAACCAGCCATCATACCGCCCAATATCGGACCGATGAAGTTCCCGAGGAACCGAAGGCTGTTATTATATCCGAGTACTTCTCCTTGCATGGTAAGCGGAGCGGCATGCCGGATGTAAGCGACTCGCAGCGGGATGATACCGCCGATGGCCATGCCCAGAAGCAGGCGGATGATTGCTAGTTCCCAGACCGAGCCGACCATTGCACCGGGTATATAAACGATACCTGCGGCAATGATGAGTCCTATCAGGATCTTGACATATCCGATGCGGTCGCCAAGCTTTCCCCAAGTCCTTGTCATGAGCAGATTTCCCAGTCCGGCTGCCGAAAAGGCAATACCGGAGTAGAATGCTAGATTCTCAGGCCCATGCAGTTCCCGGACATATAAAGATAGGATTGGCTGGACGCTGAAATTGGCAATCTGGATCAATGAGCTTAAAAGGAGTACGACTAGTAAAATCGGATCCTTCAGGATATGTGTGAGCACTTCCTTGGAAGTATAATGTGATTTCTCCCCTTTTTGAACCTTCACTGGGTATTCCTTCGTTCCGAACGTGACGAGTACGGCAGAGATGAAGACGCTTATCGATACAAGCAGGAATGTTCCATGAAAGCCGATGCTGTCGGCCAGGATGCCGCCGATCATCGGACCGAAGAGCATACCAGTGATGCTGCCGGTCTGTAAGGTGCCGAGCACGCGTCCGGCAATGTGACTGGGAGTCTGTGTCGAAATGAACGCTTGGGATATTCCGATGAATCCGGTGAAGATTCCCATGAATACACGGAGCATGAATAACTGCCACACATTTTCGGTGAATCCGAGCAGGAGAATGGAAACCCCCATGCCGAAGGAAGATATGATCAAAATAAGCTTCCGTCCGTATCGGTCGCCGATTTTCCCCCAGAATGGCGAGCATATGAATGCGGTAACAAAAGTCACCCCGAAAATGATGCCTGACCAGCTTTGGACCTCCCGATCGGATAATGTACCGAATGATGAAATATATAAGGAGAGGAATGGCATGATCATACTCAAGCTCGCCGAGATGAAGAAATTGGCGAACCACATGATAAACAGGTTGCGTTTTGCGAGCTGTTCGTCCGTCATTATGTGAAAAACACTTCTTTCGCATTAATATTTCGTTTCCCTAACTAATTATACACACGAATGGAAGGGATATGCAAAGGGGTGGCTTGTAAATGGCAGGAAGGATAGAGAAAAATTGCAGGGGAACAATGAACATGATAAAATAGAGGATGTTCTGCTAATATAACATAATTTAGCAAACCATATAAAATTATACTTTATTTCAATATAAATGTCAAATGTTTTGGAGGGACGCCGGTATGACTGAAGAGGAGAAGGATTTAAAGGACGAACAAGCCCGCGTGGCCCGGGTCCAGGAAACGATCGAAAAGAAACGGGAAAAAACCGCAGGAATGATTCAAGGGCTCCGGGAGAAAGTGATCGATTTGCGCAAGAATTTCTGGGAGGATGTAACTGTCAACCTGGATGAGCCGGATGATGTGAATGAAACGCAGGCCAGCCTGAAGCAGCAGGCTGAGCTTCTTGGTGAACGGGAGCGGACCCATCAGCAGATCCATAATGAAGTGAAAACATTGGACCGCTTGCAGCGCAACCCTTATTTCGGCCGTATCGATTTCCGGGAAACGGGTGCTGATCATGAGGAGGAAATCTATGTCGGGCTGGCGAGTCTGATGGATGAGAAGGAAGAGGATTTCCTCATCTATGATTGGCGGGCGCCGATCTCCAGCATGTATTATGATTTTTCACCTGGAGAGGCTTCCTACGAAACGATCGAAGGCAGGATACAAGGGGAAATGACGCTGAAACGCCAGTTCATCATCCGTAATGGGAAGCTGGTTGCTTTGTTTGATACAGGGGTGACGATCGGTGACAGTCTCCTGCAGTATGTACTTGGCGGGAATGCGAGTACCGAGATGAAAAGCATCGTTGCGACCATCCAGAAAGAGCAGAATCAAATCATCCGTAACGAATCTGCCGCTAATTTGATTGTACAAGGTGCAGCGGGGAGCGGCAAAACATCGGCGGCGCTGCAGCGGGTGGCATACTTGCTGTATCACTATCGCGATCGCATCTCGGCTGAGAATATCGTGCTGCTGTCCCCGAACCCGCTGTTCAACAGCTATGTATCCAATGTCTTGCCGGAGCTTGGGGAAGATAATATGAAGCAGGCTACTTTCTATGCCCATATGGATGCCCAGCTGGAGGGCAGGGAGACGATCGAGACGCCATTTGAACAAATGGAATATATGCTGCTTGCTTCCGGGGAGGAAAAGGAGCGGAGGCTTGCTGGTATCCAGTATAAAGCAAGCTTGGATTTCAAGCATTACATCGATGACAAGCTGGACGAATTCAAGCGTGCCGGCCTCATTTTCAAGGATGTCAGCTTCCGTAAGCAGCGCATCGTGAGCAAGCAGGAAATCCAGTCTTATTTTTACAGCCTGTCCAATACTTTGCCGATTTCCAACCGGGCCGAGCTGACTGCGGCTTGGATCGTCGAAAAACTCCAGCTGTGGGGTGAATGGGAAACACGGAAGGATTGGGTTCGGGAAGAAGTCGAGCTGATGGAAAAAGAGGACTATGTCGAAGCATTTGCCGAGCTCCAGAAGAAAGAACGCTCAGAAACGGACGATTTTGAGGAGAACAAACAGGAAGAAGAAATTCTCCGGAAATGGGTTGTCGAACGGAAGCTTCGTCCCTTGATCAAGAAAGTCCGTAAGCATGCCTTCATCAATGTCAAAAAGTCATACTTGCGTATGCTGGCAGCCGAAAGACGGCCGGAAATGCCAGCTTCGTGGCCAGAGCTATATGAAACGACGAAGCAGAATCTCATGCGGAAATATATGAGCTGGGAAGATGTGACGCCATTCGTATATTTCCGTGATAAGGTGCTGGGGGATCGCTCGGATAAGTCCATCCGTTATGTGCTCATCGATGAAGCGCAGGATTATTCGGCGTTCCAGTTCGCCTATTTGCAGCAGGCTTTCCCGAATGCGAGGATGACATTGCTTGGTGATATCAATCAGGCGATTCAGGCGCATGCTTTGACAGGGGAGAATGTGCTCTCTGGCAATACAGCCGACAGTCATCGAATCGAGCTGTGGCGCAGCTATCGTTCGACAAGGCAGATAGTCGACTTCACGAAGGAGCTCTTGGATAACGCCAAGGATATACAGCCTTTCAACCGCGATGGTGATTTGCCGACAGTGATAAAAGCAGCTGACGAGCAGGAAAGGCGCCGGCTGATTCTGGAGAAGATCCGATCTTTGCAGGAAGCTGGTTACGAAACGATTGCAGTGATTGGCAAGACCAGCAAGGAGAGCAAAGAAGCGCATGATTGGATCAAGGAAGAAATGGAAGCAGATCTGATTACCGAAACGACTTCCCAATACAAAAAAGGTTTATCGGTGATCCCGGCATATCTGGCCAAGGGTATCGAATTCGATGCTGTCCTATTGTATGATGTCTCGGATGAGTCGTACGGCCATGAATCGGAGCGTACCTTGCTTTACACAGCATGTACAAGAGCGATGCATGAATTGCATATGTATACTGTCAGGAACTTGAGTCCATTTATCAAAGCGGCAGCTGCCGAAACGTATGCAGTCAAATAAAAAACAGGAATCCGTGAAGGATTCCTGTTTTTTTTACCATAGACCGATCAGTTTCCACCACAGTCCGCCAATTCCGATCCAGACGATAAGGTGGATGATGGAGATGAGGAAACCAAGCCCCCACCATTTTTGCTGGGAAACGAAGCCTGCGCCGAAGAATACCGGGGCAGGGCCGCTGCCATAGTGTGTCAGACAGCCGAACAAGTTGCTGAAGAAAGCCAGCAATAACGCTGATAATAATGGCGGCGCGCCAGCTGCCACAACGACGGAAAGGAAGGCGGCATACATCGCGCTGACGTGGGCTGTGTTACTCGCAAAGAAGTAATGGGAGTAGAAATACACGACAGCCAAAATCAGCAATGCAACCGGCCAGGATAGTGTGCTTACGACATCACTCATGATATCGCTGAACCAAGGTACAAGACCAAGTTCATTCAGGTAATTCGCCATCATGACAAGCACGGCGAACCAAACGAGTGTATCCCATGCACCTTGTTCCTGCTTGATATCGGACCAAGTCAATACTTCCGTAAGCAATAGCACGACAAGACCGATGAAAGCGGCAGTCGTAGAACCGATACCGAAGTTTTCGCCGAAAATCCATAATACAAGCAGCAATAGGAAAACAGCGATCATATACCATTCGGAACGCTTCAGCTTGCCCATGCTCTGCAGTTTCACGGTTGCCATTTCAGTCGCCTTCGGTGTCTCCTTGATTTCAGGAGGATACAGCTTGAAGATGACGAATGGAATGACGATCAAACTGATGATACCAGGGACGATGGAAGCAAGGATCCAGCTTCCCCATGAGATCGATTGACCAGTGACGCTTTCCGCAGCGCTGGCTGCCAATGGGTTTGCTGCCATTGCTGTCAGGAACATGGCGGAAGTGATGCCGTTTCCTTGATAGGACGTGAAAGTCAGGAAGGAACCGATTTTCCGCTCCGTGCCATCTCCGCTCCTGGATCCATAGGAATTGGACAATGACTGGATGATCGGGAAGATGATACCGCCGGCACGTGCTGTATTGGACGGCATAGCCGGTGACAGGATCAAATCACTTCCGATCAAGGAATAAGACAAGCCCAATGTCTTTTTACCAAACAGGCGGACGAATAAATAAGCAATCCTTGATCCGAGTCCTGTTTTGATAAAGCCTCTGGAAATGAAGAAGGCAATGACGATGAGCCAGATCGTGCTGTTCTGGAATCCGCTCAGTGCTTCCTCCAGACCAAGTGTTTTTGTCAGCACAATCGCTGTCAAAGATAGGATGGCGACGCTTCCCATCGGCATTGGTTTAATGATCAAACCGATGATCGTCGCGACGAAGATGGCGAACAGATGCCATGCTTCGGCTTTTACACCATCTGGTGAAGGGATGAACCAAAGGATTACGCCGATCAATATGGTGATCAGAAGTGGAATCCATTTGACTTCCCGTTTTGATTTGCTTGATGAATCAGCCATGATGAAGACCCCTTTAGAAAGTTATTAAATTAAGAAAACAATAATTATATTAGCACAAAAATATTGATATGAAAGTATTCAGTATAAGCAAAATTACATTTTATCTGATTTAAAAAATTTAATAAATCATTCAGATTAAAATGATTATAATGTAATGGAAATAAGCGAAAAAATGGTTCACACAGATTAAGTAACCTCCCGCTTCGTATCCTGCACCTTGTTAATATGCCAATGTTAATTAAAAAAAATAAATGAGAATAAAAAAAGAATCCGAAAAAATTCGGATTCCGTGTCATTTTTGGGTCAATCCCTTGCCAAAAGTGCATAAACGGCGGCGACATCTTGCTTGCCATAGCCGTTCTTTTTCGCCAATGCGTACAGTTCCTTGACGCTGTTGGTCATCGGGAGGGGAGCACCTGCTTCATAGGCTGTTTCTGAAATCTGCTGTAAGTCCTTGTATGCATGTTCCAAAGGGAATTGGGGGTCGAAATCTTGATTGAGAATCGTATCCCGCTTACCGGCTTGGATATCACTCGTCACTGGCAAGGCAAGCAGGACATCCATCAAATGCTCCCGATCCAGACCGACTGCTTCACCGAAGCTGACAGCTTCAGATAAACCGGTCAAGGATTGGACGAGCAGCATATTGACTGCCAATTTGGTAGCTGAACCATTGCCATTTCCACCCATGTATTGGATGCTTTGTCCCATTTTCTCAAGCAGTGGGGTGATTTCTTTTACATCCTTTTCATCACCGCCGACAAGGAAGTGCAGCTTTCCTTGCTGAGCCGGTGCCTTGGATCCGGAAACGGGTGCATCGACAAAGCGGATATCATGAGCTCGAGCTGCTTTTGCCATCTCCTTCGTGAAAGCGGGCTTGACAGTGCTCGCATCGACCCATAAGCCATTCTTTTTCATGCCGCTGAAAAGTCCGTCTTCACCAAAGATGACAGCTTGGACTGCTCCTGGATCTGTCAGCATCGTAAATACGATATCAGCTTGCTCCCCGACTTCACGAGGCGAGTCAGCCCAGACAGCACCTTTGTCCATCAACGCGTGTGCTTTCTCTTTTGTACGGTTGAAAACGACTAATCGCTCTCCCTTTTCCAGCAGATTGGCAGCCATGTTTTCTCCCATTATTCCTAGTCCGATAAATCCGATCATATAAGCACCATCCTTTATATTGGAGTCTTTTCTAGCATACAGAAAAACGGATTGTTTTTAAAAGTCTTTCGCACAGGATATGATACAAAGAAGGAGTGAAGAAAATGAAGCTTAGTATATTGGATCAATCCCGGATCAAAGAAGATGGCAGTGCGGCAGAAGCACTGGAGGAAACGGTGCGGCTGGCTGAGCTGGCGGATCAGCTTGGCTATACACGATTCTGGGTTTCCGAGCATCACAGCGGCAGCCTGGCGCATAGCAGTCCAGAGCTTATGATGGGTCATCTGGCTGCACGGACGAGCCGCATCCGTATCGGTTCAGGCGGTGTCATGCTGCCTCATTATAGTGCGTATAAAGTGGCAGAAAATGCAAGATTGCTTGAAGCGCTCCATCCAGGAAGAATCGATCTTGGCATCGGAAGGGCGCCTGGTGGTATGCCGGCTGCGAAAAGAGCATTGCAGGAGCATAAATCTGTGCCGGAGGATTGGTATGATCAGCAGATACGGGACCTGCTTCATTACCTGGATATAAGAAAAGAAGACAAGCATCGGTTCGGCGACTTGCGGGCGATGCCTGAAATCGGCACCGCCCCATCTGTATGGCTGCTCGGCGGCAGTGCCGGAAGTGCAGGGCTTGCTGCGTATCATGGAATCGGATTCGCCTATGCGCAATTCATCCGTGGGGAAAAGGATGCAGCGGTGCTGGATGTATATCGAAAATCCTTCCGGAAGAATGAACAGGAGCCGCAAATGATGGTCAGTCTCTTCCTTTTCTGTGCAGAAACGACGGAAGCTGCAGAAGCCTTGGCCAAAAGTCATGAGGTTGCCTCGCTTTTGCAGGAGCAGGGAAGACCAGTGAAAGGGATGCTCCGCCCGGATACAGCGTCAGCCTATAAGCTGTCTCCTTATGAAAAGGAGCGCCTGGAAGACAACCGCCCGACCATGGTGATCGGGACACCTGATGAAGTACTTCAGCAATTGGATGAGCTGGAGAACTATTACGGAGCGGAGGTCGAGTTCATGCTGACCAGCCCCGTTTATGAAGAGAAAGCAAGACAAAATGGGTTCCGCCTGTTGATGGAGGCCCATCGGCGCCGCAGTTATTCTGTTTGAATCGGACACCGCTATTCTGGTATAGTAAGAGTGATAATTCATAAGAAGTCTTATAACGAGTGGCGGAGGGAAAGGCCCGATGAAGCCCGGCAACCCACTGCAGGAGGGCAGTCCTGCAGGAAGGTGCTACGACCTGCAGCAAAAGCTGCGTGATAAGATGACGACGGCTGCAAACAATGGCTTCTTCTCATCGAAGAAGCTTTTTTAGTAGATTTGATGTGTCGTTCGGTAGGATTTCCTATGTGCAAAAGGAGTAATAACAATGAAATATGCATACTGGCAGCCAGTTTCAAACAGCTGGCTGCGTCATGTGGAGGATGGGGGGCCGCTGCGTTTGACGTGTGTCCAAGAAATAGCGCATATGGCGGAAACCTTGGGGTTCGATGCCGTATTCCTTCCAGATACTTACCTATACCAAGGGAAAAATGCCGATCAGAAGCTGGACTTTTGGGAAACGGCTGGAGCGATAGCAGAAGCAACCGATAAATTGCATATCATGGCAGCGGTCCGGCCCAGTATCGATCAGCCGGCAGAAGCTGCCAAGCAGGCGGTGAAGATCGACGGAATCAGCAATAGCCGCTTTTCCCTGGCAGTCGTTTCATTTCTGCGTGAAGAGGAAAGAAAGCGTCAAGCTGGCGATATAGAAGGAACGGAGGAATTCTATCTCCAGACAGAAGAATTCTTCGAAGTACTGCGGGGAGTCTGGACTGCCGGCAGCTACACATACGATGGGCTGTACTATCAAGTGGAGCATGTCGATCATTTGCCTGCCGGAAAGAAAAAAGAGATTTCCCCTTTATATGCAGGCGGGGAAAGCGACTACTTACGACAGACAATTGCCGAGACATGTGATGCGTATGTCATGAAGGGCGGCACAGTGCAGGAAGTGGCCAGTATGATTGCCGATATGCAGATTCGCCGGGAAGCATCTGGCAAGTCCGCGTTCACGGAGTTTGGCATGACAGCTTATGTCATATGCCGTGACTCAGAGGAAGAAGCCATCCAGGAATGGGAAAGGATTACCAGTTCCGACTATGAAGCATATGTAACGGAGGAGGAGCTGGCGCAGAAAAGCAGGATAAGTGACGATGCTGTTTCTGCCAGAGGACTGCGGCCAAACTTTGTCGGGACACCGATGCAGATTGCACAGCGGATACTGGCTTATGAGCACGCAGGTGTCAGCCTATTGCTGCTTCAGTTTTCCCCGCAAAAACGAGAGATGGAGCGTTTCGCCAAAGAAGTCATCCCATTGGTGGAGGAAATGCGGGAAGATTCCATTTAATTGGGAATGAGCGGTGGACAATCTTATTTTTATCGCGTACATTAGAAAAAAAGAGTGAGTATGGGGGAAACTATGGAGCTATTGACGATTTTCGATGGGCAGCACCGGGAAATAGGAGTGAAAGAAAGACAGGCAGTCCATCGCGATGGGGACTGGCATGAGACTTTCCACTGCTGGTTCGTGGAGCATGATGGTACAGAACCATACATTTATCTACAGCAGCGTTCTGCTAATAAAAGCGAATTTCCCGGGAAATACGACATTACTGCAGCTGGTCATCTGGGAAGCGGCGAAACGCCCGTAATAGGCGGCTTACGTGAGATACAGGAAGAATTGGGTGTCACGCTTCAGGAAAGTGATCTATTTTATAAAGGTATCATCCAAGAGGAATTATTCGCCAAGGATCTGATCGATCGGGAGTTCTGTCATCAATTTTTCTATTACTTGGAAGAATTGCCGGAGATCTTGCTGAATGAAGAAGTGATACAGATTGTCAGGATGAAGGTGAATGACTTGGAAAGACTCGTGGAAGGCAAAGCGAAAAGCGTGGAAGCGGAAATCGTTGCGGGAGCTCCCTGTCAGCGAATCGAGATTACACATGAAGAACTTTGCCCTCATCAGCTTGATTATTATCGGGAAGTCATCATGATCTGCCATACATAAAAAAGGAACAGCAATGCCGCTGTTCCTTTTTTATTTCATCAGAAAGCCCAATTCCCTTTTTCGAAGATGGGTTCGATTGTGCCATCCGGCGTTTCGCCTGTGATGGATAATTCCCCGGAACCGACCATGAAATCAACATGTGCCAGACTGTAGTTGAATCCGATCGACTCCAATTCCTCTTTCGATTTGCTGCGGGCATCCTTCACGCACATGCCGATTGCTTGTCCAAGTGCCAAATGGCAGGAAGCATTCTCATCGAATAATGTGTTGTTGAAGACGATGCCGGATTGGGAAATCGGTGATTGATGCGGCACGAGCGCAACCTCCCCAAGGAAGCGTGCGCCTTCATCGGTATCCAGCAGATTCTTGAGCGTGTCATAGCCTTTTTCTGCTGAGAAATCGACGACTTTGCCATTTTCGAAAGTTAGTGAAAAGTTCTCAAGCAAAGTGCCGGCATAATTCAAAGGTTTCGTACTGCTGACTGTCCCATTCACTCCATTTTTTACCGGAATGGTAAAAACTTCTTCTGTTGGAAGGTTTGGTATATATGTAGAGCCATCTTCTTTCATGAATTCTGCACAAGTCCAGAAGGATTCCGGATGCAGTTCAATCGTCAAATCGGTTCCAGGACCGGTATAATGCAGCTTGCGATAGTCGCGTGCATTCAAATGATCAGCGTTTTTCTTCATTGCCGCGACATGCTGTTCCCATAGCTCGACCGTATTTTCCTGATCGGAGCGGGTAGTGAAGAAGATTGCATCCCATAGCTTATCGACTGCTGCTTGTCCTTTCCGATCAGGGAAGACCGATTCAGCCCATTCGACAGTCGGAACGGAAGCGATGAGCCAGTTGACGCGTCCATTCGTCTTGTGAGCTTGATAGCCTTGTCTGGCTGCGCCCATTGCTTTCGTATAGCGGGCGACCCTTTCCGGATCGATACCATCAAAAAGAGATGGATTCGGCGTCTTCAGCTCCAGGAAGGCAGTATCGGCTGCTGCCAATTCTTCATAGACACGGCCGCGGAAAGGTGTGAAGTAATCCAAGTCCTCTTTCCGGGCATGCTTCACTTTTGCTTTCGTGATGTTATCATCCTGATAATCGACGATGACATCCCGCAAGCCAGCTTCATAGGCTTTCTCGGCAACGATCTTTGTAAATGGCGCAGCTGCCAAATCTGCAACTATCATCAGATCCTGCCCTTGCTTTACATTCAAGCCGATGTGCAGTAAAAGCTCGGCGTACTTTGCTAATTTTTGTTCGAATTGCATGAGAATCCCCCTTTAATCAACCTATCTTCATCATTTTACCAGAAAATTATGACTAGAGGCGGAACTCCAGGGAGAATTTTGCAATCGGATCAAAATGGGACGAGTGTTTGATATGACGCGGGAAGATCCAGCGCCGGGAAAGCTGTTTTGCCGCACTGGTCAAATCGGTGCCGGAACCGCTCCAAAAGGCCTGCCAGACGAACTTTGTGCAATAATTCCAATCTGTATCCTCCAGGGTGCGGCTGAATCTGTATCCTTTCATCAAGCTGATGGATTTCTCCGCCCATGCAGCTGCTCCTGTTGGATCCTTTTTTGGCCGGAGCAGGGTGATCGTTCCGCCATAGCGGTGGCGAGACAGGTAAGCGGCCAGAGATTCGGTGATCCCGCCGGATGGATGTGCATGAAAAATGCGACCATCAGGACCGGCAATGCCGGCATGGCTGAAGAAAAAGGTGGAGGGGCCAATCGAGCTGTAGAGTACATCTCCGGTCTGAAGCATCGTCTGTATGCTGTCAGCGGTTTGGTATAGATTTTCCATTTCTGCTTTGGATTTCCTCATCGGGGTCACTCCTTGTTCAAATGTCACAAAATCTCAATCGAAAGCATGTTCCTTTAACCCTGCATGTATTATGATAGAGAAAGATTCTAGATTTGTGGAGGTTTAAGCATGCATGCATTAAAGAAACAAGGATACAGCATATATGATTTACAAAAGGATCTCGCGTATGACGGGATGGAGAAGGATTTAGCCGAGATACAGGCTGTTTTTGATACATTGCCTGCCGACAGCTATGCACCGGAACTGAACCGTTACCGCCGTTACTCCCGGGCAATCATCTTCGATAAAGACAATCGATTGGAATGGCTGCCGGGGATCGAACGGGAGAATGGAAGCATGGCGCAGTATTTCCAGGGCCGCTTCAATCCGGAATATGTCGATTCATATCGGGAATTCCCATCACTTCCCGACCATATCCTGGAAAATGAACTGTTGCAGAAAATCATCATGCATGATTATCACGAAACATTCTGGCGTAAAGAGGATCTGATCCTGCCGGTTCATGCTGGTGTTCATTTTGTCAAGCTTGAGGTGACGGAGGATGGACAAGAGGGTGTATCCTCCCCGAACTTGATCCATCAGGACGGTGAGCCATTCACATTCGCCCATCTTATCAAACGCGACAATGTGGTTGGGGGCCTTAATATCATTGCGACTCCTGAATGTGCTGGCAAGCTGCCGGAAGATGCAGATTCCAGTCAATTCCACGAGAGCTTCGAGATTCATCGGCCGCTGGAGTCCTACGGGGTACATGACGAGGCAGTCAGTCACTACGTGAGCCCGATCAGAAAAGGGGACGCAAACCGCCCGGGTGTCCGTGCTGTCCTCTTGATCGATTTCCAGCCGACTGTACTGGCCTGAGCCCAGAAAGGGGATAGGGATGACAGCAACCATACGTGAAGCGAAGATGGCTGATTGTGGAAGGATCGGGGAAATCAGTACAAAAAGCTGGCGATTTGCTTATCAAAATATCTTGCCGGCTGACTATTTGGCTGCCATTCGTCCGGAAGATAGAGCAGCGCGCTTTGAAAAAGTACTTGCATCCGGCTCCCTTATGCTGGTTGCGGAAGTGGACGGAAGGATTGTCGGATTCCTCAGCGGGGGAAGATCCCGGGAAGATTTGCATCCGGATTATGCCGGTGAAGTATATGCCATATATCTTGATCCCGATCAAACGCAGCGCGGAATCGGCAAGATGCTTATACAATCTTTGGAGAAGCAGCTTGCTGCTGAAGGGATTCAGGGGATATTTGCTTGGATGCTTGCCGGTAATGATGCCCGGTACTTCTATGAAGCCCTTGGCGGAAAGAAGATCGCCGAGGGAAAGCTTGAGATAGAAGGTATCTCTTATCCCGAAATTGCATATGGATGGAAAATAGCGGACAGATGATGTCCGCTATTTTTTTAGGCGCAGGGACTCTGCCTGTATGTATCGCCGGCCATCAAAGGTGAGTTTCCAGATGGCTGGCATCGGCAGCTGCTTCCAGAAGGCATAATCAAATCCATCATCGTAATGGCCCATGGCAAGCACCATCAGATTTCCATGCGTCCCGATGGCAATCCGTTTACCGGGATGAGCAGCAAGTATATCCTCCAATGCATCCACAACCCTCCGCCTTGCCGTCATATTCGATTCACCGCCAGGAAATTGGTACTCCTCATCAGACCATAAACGGTCCATGGCTCCCTGGAAGTCTTTTACCGGAGCGGGCGCAATCTGTCTTTCACGGAGCCGCTCATCCAGAGCAGCAGCGGATGGATCAGTTACGATTGTTTCCCATGCCCTCCGGTAAGGGCTGGAGATATATGTATCCACCTGTTCTGCTGCCAATAGTTTCCGGACTATCTTTGCGTCTGCATAACCTTGCTCGGATAATGTCCGGTTCCGTTCATCCGGCGTATAGATCGTGTGTGCGTGGCGTACAAGATACATCATTGTCAGCATAGCAATCCTCCCTTATGTATCATTCTATCAAATATAAAGGAAGGTATTTGCAATTTCATATGATCTAAGTTACATTTTGTAAGTAACTGATAAATCGTTCGTTTAGGAGGCGGAGCAGATGATGGAGCTTCACGGTATTCACCATGTGTCAGCCATAACAGCAAATGCGGCAAATAACTATGATTTTTATACAAGAGTGATGGGGATGCGCTTGGTCAAAAAGACTGTCAATCAAGACGACCCGTCCATGTATCATCTATTCTATGCTGACAAGCTTGGCAGTCCAGGAACGGATCTGACTTTTTTTGAGATTCACCGGGCGGGCAGGACATACATAGGCAACAATAGTATCTCCCTGACTTCCCTGCGTGTGGCATCGGATGAAGCAATCCGATATTGGGCCGGCAGATTGCAGGAATATGATATCCAGACCGAAGAGGCGGATCTGCAGGGCCGCAAAGTTCTCTTCTTTGAGGATCCGGAAAAGCAAAGGCTTATGCTTGTGTCCGATGAACGGAATGAAGGCGAAGCACCGGGCGTTCCCTGGGATGGAGCGGATGTACCGGCTGCGTTTGCCATTATCGGTCTTGGACCGGTGAAGCTGACTGTTCCCGAGCTTGAGCCGACAGAGCGTGTCTTACTGGAATTGATGGGATTCCGTAAAAAAGCAGAAGAGCAGCTTGCCGACGGGACCAACCTGCATATTTACGAAGTGGGGGCAGGCGGCACTGGAGCCGAGGTAATGGTAGAGGTCGTCCCTGGATTGCAGCGGGAGCGTCCTGGACGCGGAAGCGTGCATCATGTAGCTTTCCGGGTGAAAGACAGGGAAGAGCTGGAGCGCGCAAAGAAAATACTCTATGCTGCGCATCTGCCGAATTCGGGACTGATAGATAGATATTACTTTCAATCGCTTTATTTCAAGGAACCAAATGGTATTTTGTTCGAGCTTGCGACAGATGGTCCTGGCTTTGCTGCCGATGAAGATCCGGATGCATTGGGAGAGACTTTGGCACTGCCGCCGTTTCTCGAACAACAGCGGGATACGATTGAAGCGAGATTGACCCCGCTTGATACAAAAAGGAAATGACTTCTGCGAAACCGCCTCCTGCTGGCGGTTTTTTTGCAGGCGGGGTTGACGCATAAAGCGGATATATGATTTTATAGATAGAAATATATATATACATATTGCTAAGGCTCTCCCGGGCAGCGTTCATGGCACGGGAATTTTTTGCACGTTTATGGGCATAACGTATAAGGATAATAGGAGTTGAAGACAGTGGGAAAAAGAACAAAATTATTTGAAGCGGCAAAGCGTTTGGGTGAGGTTGCATTGGGAAAGCGTCCCGCTGATTTAATTATCCGAGATGGTGTGCTGGTCAACGTATTTACAGGAGAACTGCTGGAGCATACAGATGTCGTCATTTCAGGCGATCGGATAGCATTGGTCGGAAAAGCTTTGCCGGAGCATGAAGGACCGGAGACCAAAGTCATTACCGCAAATGGTCGCTATCTTGTACCAGGTCTGATCGATGGCCATATGCATGTGGAGAGCACGATGCTTTCGGTAACGGAATTTTCCAAGGCGGCTCTTGCCAAAGGGACAACGACTGTTTTCATGGATCCGCATGAGATTGCGAATGTATTCGGTATCAAAGGTGTACGCTATATGCATGAGGAAGGGCAGCAGCTGCCGCTGAAAGTATATACGACATTCCCATCCTGTGTGCCGGCAACCGATGATTTGGAGGATGCCGGAGCCAGTCTGAGTGTAGCCGATATACAGGAAGGGCTGAGCTGGGAAAATGTCCAAGGACTGGGTGAAGTGATGAATTTCCCTGGTGTGGTTCATGGGGATGGCAAGATGCTTGGCGAGATTGGCGAAACAATCAAAGCGGATAAGGTCGTAACGGGGCATTTCCCGTCAGAGGATCCTTACGCGCTGCAAGCATATATCGCCGCAGGTGTTACATCCGACCATGAAACGATTGCCAAGGAAGATGCATTGGCGAAACTGCGTGCCGGCCTTCATGTACAGATTCGAGAGGGGTCGGCATGGCGCGATGTGAAGGAAGTAATCAAAGTCATCACGGAATATAAAGTGGATACACGCAATATCTCCTTGGTGACAGATGATGTTTATCCAGAGACATTGATCACGAAGGGACATATGAATCATGTTGTCCGTCGGGCGATCGAGGAAGGGCTTGATCCAGTAACGGCGATTCAGCTGGCAACGATCAATTCTGCCCGGTATTTCCATATGGAAAATGATATCGGCAGTATCAGTGCCGGCAAATTTGCGGACTTGCTGCTGATCGAGGATTTGCAGCAGATGGAGGCTTCCATCGTCATTGCGGACGGCAGTATACAGTTCGAAAATGGTGAACTGCAGCAAGCATTCCCGACGTATACGTATCCGGAAGCTGTACGCAGCTCAGTGCACCTGGCCGGCGAAATGAAAGCCGATGATTTTCTTTATCGGACGGATCGTCCGGACGGGGAAGTCAGGGTGAATGTAGTAGGTGCGATCGAGGGAAGTGCACGGACAGAGAAGAAAACGGCTGTCCTGCAAGTCAAGGATGGAGTGATCCAGATCGATAAGGATCAGGATATCATCCATTTGTCTTGTATCGAACGGCATAAAGGAACCGGACAAATATCCAATGTCTTTGTCAGCGGCTTCCAGTTCCAGCGCGGAGCAGTTGCTTCGACTGTGGCGCATGACAGTCATAATTTGCTCGTGATGGGCGTCGACAGGGAAGATATGGCTATTGCTGCTAATCGGCTGGCGGAAATCGGCGGAGGTCTCGTGGCTGTTTTGAACGGTGAGACTTTGGCTGAATTGCCGATGCCGATTGCCGGATTGATGTCCGATCAGCCTTTGGAAACAGTTGCCGGACAAGTCGGGGAGCTGGTTAAAGCATGGGAGAAGCTGGGATGCAGCATAACGGATCCAATCATGACATTTTCATTGATAGCTCTGCCGGTGATCCCGGAAATCCGTGTGACGAACCGCGGCCTTGCCGATGTCACGACATTCAAGCTCATTGATGTGATCATAGCCGAATAGGGAGAGGGGGAACCAGCAGGAATGCTGGTTTTTCTTATGTATGGAATTTTACGATAACTTCGATTTTCATTGACAAAAAGCTGGATCATCTGTTATTGTACTTTAATACTTTACCATAATAAAGTGATGGAGGAATTTGAAGTGAACGCAGTCGTTATAGCAGTTCTTGCAGTTTTGATCCTCAGCTTGCTGCGGATCAATGTCGTTTTTTCATTGATATTGGGCTCCCTCATCGGCGGTTTGGTCGGAGGGCTTGGAATAGATGGAACGCTCAGCGCGTTCACGGATGGAGTGGGAGGAGGAGCGAATGTTGCGCTTAGCTATGCGATGCTCGGCGGATTCGCTGTTGCGATTGCCAGCACAGGTCTGCCAGAAGCGATGGTGAGAGGGATCATTTCCCTCAGCGGGAAGAAGGACACAGCCTATGCTAAAAAGCGTACACGCGCACTCATCCTCATCTTGATTTTGATCATGGCTTGCTTTTCTCAGAATGTGATTCCAGTGCATATTGCTTTTATACCTTTATTGATTCCTCCGCTTTTGAAAATCATGTCTGAATTACAGATTGATCGACGTCTGACAGCGACGATCCTGACATTCGGTTTGGTTACACCGTATATGCTGCTGCCGGCAGGATACGGACAAATATTTCATGATATCATAGCAACGAATATGACGTCGAGCGGTTTGGAAGTCAATCCAGATCAAGTGACAAATGCGATGATGATACCGTCGCTTGGCATGGTCGTGGGTCTGATCATTGCTTTATTTTCTTATCGGAAGCCAAGAATATACAAGGACATTGATTTACCTGTCCCGGATGAAGTAAAAGAAGAAAATGGTACGTTGAAGCCTGCCGCCTTGATCTTTTCGATTGCTGCGATCGTTGCAGCATTGGCTGTACAGATCTGGACCGATTCGATGGTGTTCGGTGCGCTGGCTGGTATCATCGTGCTTTATATTACGAGAACAGTCAAATGGAAAGAAGCAGATACCATTCTTACCAACGGGATGCGTCTGATGGCCTTCATCGGATTCGTCATGATTGCAGCTTCCGGCTTCTCCAGTGTCATCAATGCCACCGGAGAGGTGGAGTCCCTTGTCCAGGATGCGGCGGCTGCCATTAATGGCAGTCAGGCACTGGGAGCTTTGCTGATGCTTATTGTCGGCTTGCTCGTGACGATGGGGATTGGGTCTTCATTCTCCACGGTACCAGTAATCGCGACGATTTTTGTTCCTTTGGCCATCGAACTGGGCTTCAGCCCGATGGCCATCGTCGCACTCGTCGGTACAGCAGGCGCCCTTGGCGATGCGGGATCGCCTGCCTCCGACTCCACACTCGGACCGACATCCGGCTTGAATGCGGACGGCCAGCATGACCATATGTGGGATACAGTCGTTCCGACATTCCTCCATTACACCTTGCCTGTCATCGTCTTTGGCTGGATTGCCGCGATGATCCTCTGATGGTTGAACGAGGGACACGCTAGCGTTATGATACGTACAGAGGATGAAAAGGGGCGATGACAGTGAAAGGCAAAACAGTACGCGAACTAGTGACGGATATCAAGAATAAGGAAATCTCACCTGTTGAGGTGGCCTCCTATTATCTGGAGCAAACAGAGAAGTCCAATGGTGATATCAATGCTTTCGTCACGATGAATGAAAACTTGATTGCTGACGCCAAGGAAGCGGAAGCAGCAGTGATGCGCGGTGAAAAAACAGGATTGCTGCATGGTATACCGATCGGCATCAAGGACTTGACACCGGTGAAAGGGATGCGGACGACTTTCGGTTCGCCTGCTTTCAAGGACAATATTGCAGATCGGGATGCGACCATCGTCACGCGGCTCCGCCAAGCGGGTGCTCTGATCATGGGCAAGACGAATACGCCTGAATTCGGTCATAAAGGTACTACTGACAATCTTGTTTTCGGGGCGACCGTAAACCCTTGGGACCATACGAAAACCGCAGGCGGATCAAGCGGCGGTGCAGCTGCTGCAGTGGCTGCCGGCATGGTGCCGCTGGCAGAAGGAAGCGATGGCGGAGGCTCCATCCGCATTCCGGCCAGCCTATGCGGCGTTTTCGGCTTCAAGCCGACATATGGGCGGATCCCGATGGATAATAATCTGGGGAATGTCTTCGGATCCAGCTCCCCGTTCGTCAACCATGGACCGTTGTCGAACAATCCGGATGACAGTGCGCTATTCCTGGAAGCTGTACAGGGACCTTCCACGACCGATCCATTCAGCCTCCCGCTTTTGGACAGCCAAATCGGCTCTTCCTATCTGGAGGAACAGGCGCAGGGTCTTCGGATTGCTTATACACCGGATTTCGGAATGTATGCCGTCGATCCGGAAGTACGCCAGGTTGTGGAGGCGACATTTGATAACTGGCGCGCACTCGGCATGTCTGTGGAAACAGTGGAACTGGATTTCGATATGGATCGGCGCGGGTTCAATGGATTCTTCACAAGCATGTGGTATGCTTCATCGGCGGCTGGCAGCGCCAAGCTGCTTGAAAGCAATCCGGAATGGGTGTCCGATTCCTATCGCGATATGATCGAAAAGGGCAAAGCCTTGATGGCCTCTGATTATCGTGCTTATGAACGGAATCGTACGACGGTCTGGAACAGGCTGCAGACGGTGCTGCAGGATTATGATTTGGTATTGTCACCGACATTGGCAGTTCCAGCCTTCGACCATCACTTATTGGGACCTTCAGTCATAGACGGGCAGCAAGTGAAGGAAGATGCAGACTGGATGATGACACATGCTTATAATGTGACAGGTCTTCCGGCAGCATCACTTCCGGCCGGCCTTTCACAGGGAAGGCTGCCGATCGGTATGCAGATTGCCGCCAATCGCTTCGAGGACGCCCGTGTCCTTCGTACAGCCAAAGCTTATATGGATGCCTATCCATTACGTTGAAAAGCAGCTTCGGCTGCTTTTTTTCTTTTGTCCAGGAAATCCCGGTTATTTTACATAAAATTAACCAGAATCATGCCTATCCTCCTATTTCGGGAAGGGGAGGTTCCCGCTAGTATGGTAGATGACGGAGTTCGCCGCTATTTGCCGAACTTACTATTATTTTGGGGGAATCATGTTAATGGGCAAAAGAGCAGTATCTGTTTTTGCAATAGTCGCACTTATCTGTTCCGGTATCATGCCGGGCTTCGCCTCTGTATCACAGGCGGCGGAGCGTATCGCGGCGCCGATTCTATCGGAGTATGCAGAAGGAAGCTCCTATGATAAGGCAATTGAGCTTTATAATCCGACAGATGAACCAATCGATCTCAGTCAATTCGAGCTGGCAGGATATTTCAATGGCAATACAAAAGCAACCGCTTCGTTTACCTTGTCGGGTACATTGGCGCCGGCTGATACATATGTCATTGTGAATCCGCGTGCAAGCGAAGCCCTGCTGGCCAAAGCGGATCAGACAAACGGGAGTGTCATCAATTTCAATGGGAATGATGCAGTAGCCCTGCAGAAGGATGGAGCGATCCTTGATGTCGTAGGTGAAATCGGAAACGATCAGGACACGGCCAAGGATATCGGCCTCATCCGGTCTGCTGACGTGACCGAGGGCAGCCCGGCCTTTGTTTCGGAGCAGTGGGAAGAGACAGCGAAGGATGCCTTTGAAACGATCGGATCCCATGGACAGGAGCCTCCTGCGGATGAGCCGGGGGAAGAGCCTGAACCAGGCGAAGTCCAGTCGATTGCCGATATAAAGAGCAAGACAGGAGAAACGGTGACTGTGGAAGGGATAGCAACCGCAGATAATGGAAGTATCGGCGGAGGCAAGCTATCTGTCTACATCCAAGATGACACAGCTGGAATCAATATCTATCATGCTGATGAAGCCGCCTTTCCGGAGGTGAAAGAAGGGGATCTTATCCGTGTGACAGGAGAAATCACTAATTATCGAGGTTTGACAGAGATTGCACCTGAAGCGGATGGTATGACTGTCATTTCCCAAGATAATGAGCTTCCCCTTCCAAAAGAGCTGACAATCGGTCAGCTCCAGGCTGAGGAAACAGCTGAACCGGCAGAAGGGAAGCTGATCCGGGTGTCCGGCTACATCAAAGATATCCCGGAAAGCCCAGCTGGCGGCGGTTACAATATCCAGTTCATCAACGAAAACTATGAATCTGTCACATTGCGGATCATGGAATCTGCCATGGACATGTCAGCTGTCGAAGAAGGAAAGTGGTATACCGTTACCGGCATCCTGAGTCAATACGACAGCTATCAAATCCTCCCTCGCAAACAAGAGGATATGCAGGCGGCACAGGAACAGCCGGAGCCTCCAAAGGCAGAGGGAGAGTACACGGCGATTGTGGAATCTGTAACGGATGGTGATACGATTCGCTTGCAGGAACCTGTTTTAGGCTCGGATCGGGTCCGCTTTGTAAATGCGGATACGCCAGAGACATTCCACAGTGTCAAAAATGAATTGGACCAAAACCAGATGGATCACGGCAAAGCAGCCTCTGACTATTTGAAATCCAAGCTGTCCGAAGGTGACGAAATCACAGTGAAAGTAGGAGAAGAGCCGACGGATGATTACGGTCGACTGCTGGCGCAGGTAATTACTGCCGATGGCGAAAATTTGAATCTTGAACTGGTGAGGGAAGGTTTGGCCGTTACTTACTTCATCGCACCGATTGGGAATGAGGGAGAGTACGAGACCTATCAGCGAGCAGTGGCAGAAGCAAAAAGTCAGCAAAAAGGAATCTGGAGGCCAGACTCTCCATTGGAGGAGCTGCCATTTGAATTCCGTGCTCGTTATGATGGCGGCGGACTGGATAAATATGTCGGGAATTCGGATACAAAGCAATATGTCGTTCCTGATCAGTGGGAGTCCATTCCGGTAGACAAGCGTATTTTCTTCTGGACAGAACAGGATGCAATCGAGGCGGGCTATGAAACCGCTGGTGAAATGCAGCCACCTGCCCAGGAAGATACCCTCTCTGTGCAGCTTCTGGGCATGAACGATCTTCACGGCAAGATCGATCAGCAATATGAATTGGATACAGACGGAGATGGCACGACAGATGGCACTTTCGGACGTATGGATTACACAGCGGCAGCCATTAAACAGCGGGAAGCTGAAAATCCGAATAGCTTGCTTGTGCATGCAGGGGACATGATTGGCGGCAGCTCTCCTGTTTCGGCATTGCTGCAGGATGAGCCTACAATCGAAATCATGGAAGCGATGGGCTTCGACGTGGGTACGATCGGCAATCATGAACTGGATGAAGGTACAGAGGAGCTGCTGCGTATCGTACATGGAGGGGAGCATCCGAACGGTACTCCGGGCTATGATGGAATGGACTTTCCGACATTATGTGCCAACTGCGTGTATAAAGACAGCGGCGAAACGATTTTGCCTCCTTACAGCATCGAGGAAGTCGATGGAGAGAAAATTGGTTTTATCGGTGTGAATACAACCGCATCGCTTGGGATGGTCATGCCGGAAGGAATTCAGGATATCACCATCACCGATGAGGTGGAAGCAGTCAATAAAGCAGCGGCTGAATTGAAGGAAAAAGGCATCAAGGCAATTGTCGTCCTGTCCCATATGCCAGCTGAGCAAAGCGGGGATGGCGCGACGGGTGATGCAGCGGAGATGGCCAATGCTGTGGATGATGAAGTGGATATCATCTTCGCTGCCCATAACCATGCTGTTGTGAATGCAATGGTGGATGATAAACTGATCGTTCAGGCATCGGAATACGGAAAAGCTTTTTCGGATGTGGATGTCGAAATCGATCGCGAGACAGGCGACATTGTTTCCAAGCAAGCAGAAATAGTCTGGGCAGATCAGGCAGTCCTTACGCCTGATCCGACAGTCGGGGCAATCTTGGCTGGATATGCCGAAGAAGTGGCACCAATCATGGATGAAGTCGTTGGTATCGCAGCCAATACCATGACTGGCGGTTATGCTGTAAAAGGAGAAGCAGGGGACAATGCCCTTGGGAATTTGATCGCTGATGGCATGAGGGAGGCAATGGATAGTGATTTTGCCATGATGAACGGCGGAGGGATCAGGGATGATTTGCTGGAAGGCGATATTACTTGGGGTGAACTCTTCAATATCCAGCCATTCAATAATACGCTCATGACATTCGAGATTGACGGGGCGGATCTGGAGGAAATCCTGAATGCGCAGATCACTTCCTATGGTCCTGATTACAGCATCAGCGGTTTTACGTATACATGGAATGGGGAAACCAATCAGGTTATGGATATCAAGCTTCCCGATGGTTCTTCGATTGCGGAGGATAAAGTATATACGCTGACTGTGAATAACTTCATGGGTACCTCGCAAGGAGATAAGTATCGCCCGATCAGTGAGCTGGGCCGCAACCCTGTCATGGGGCCGGAGGATTTGGAAGCAACCGTTGCATTTGTAAGGGGCTTCGAAATGGAGCCGATCGCTTATGAAGCAGAGGGACGCATTTCAGAAGTAAGCGGGGATGCACCAGTGGATCCTCCGTCCGGTCCCGAGGAGCCGCCGGCAGATCCGGAGGAACCACCAGCAGATCCGGATCATCCGATTGCAGATTTCGTAAAAGGTATCATCGGTACGGTATGGAATTGGGTGAAGCAGCTGTTCTGGCGCTGGTAATGAAAAGAACCTTCAAGCAATCATTTGCTTGAAGGTTCTTTTTTAGCTTTCGACTGGGCTTTTATCTTTGTTATACCAGATGAACTTTCCAGTGTACCCGTAGATGATGGCAAGTCCGAGAGCTACAAAGCTCAGCCACATGAATGGCAGATAGGAGAAGGTCGAAACACCAAGAATGCCAGCCATGTAAATACCATTGTCCGACCAAGGCACCATACCGGAAGTCAAAGTGCCCCCGACTTCTGTGTTACGGGAAAGGACGCGTCGGTCAAGCTGCTGCTTGTCATACGTTTTTTCCATCATTTTAGGTGTCAGAATCAAGGCAACATACATGGCACAGCCGAGGACATTGCCCAGGAAAGCCACGATGAGTGTGGCGACTGTCGTATTGCCCGCGGAGACAAGCTTCTTCTCGAAAGTGGAAACGATGACCTGCAGGACACCAAGTTTCTCCAGCAATCCGCCGAAACCAAGGCCGAAAATGATGACCATCAACGTATCGAGCATGCCCATCACGCCGCCTCGGTTGAGAATGCCATCGATGAAATTCACACCTGTATCAATCGAAAATCCATTATAAGCAGTACCGAGTGCTTCTGCGAAATTCATTCCCTGGAATGCGGATGCCCAGATGGCACCAAGCAGCGCACCTATCACGATCACCGGCATGGAAGGTTTCTTCATGGCCAGCAAAACAAGGACGACCAGCGCAGGAACCAGCATGAGGATGCCGATATCAAAATTATCCATCAATGCTGTTTTGAGTGAATCAACCCTTGCTTGGTCGATATCATCTCCAGCGTAGAGGAAGCCAGCCCCAGTAAAAAGAATAGCCGTGATAACGAACGCCGGGATGGATAGGAACAGCATTGCCCGGACATGCTCCAAGACATCCACTTTGGAGAGGGAGGACGCGAGTACGGTACTATCAGACAGCGGAGAAAGCTTGTCCCCAAAATAGGCCCCTGATAGGACAGCCCCGGCCACTAACGGCAGCGGCATGCCCAATCCCTCGCCGATTGCCATCATGGCGATGCCAGCCGTACCTGCGGTTCCCCACGATGTACCAGTAGCAACGGACATGATGGCGCAGATGATCAAGGTTGCAAGCAGGAATATGCTCGGATGGATGAACTCCAGACCATAGTAAATCAATGTCGGTACGACCCCGCCTGCAATCCATGTTCCGATCAGTGCACCTACGGCGACGAGGATCAAGATTGCCTCGAGCCCGTTCGAGATGCCATTCATGATGGATTTCTGTAAATCCTGATAGGCGTATCCGAGGCGTATGCCAAGTATGATGACGACAAACCATGATATGAAGAGCGCCAGCTGAATCGGCAAGTCAAGGTAGACTGTGAAGGATAATACAAGCGCTAGAAAGACCCCTAATATGATGATGATCTCTGTGATTGTTGGTAATCTTGCTTCTTTCAAATCCAGTCCTCCTAAAAAATAGTGAACCCGCTTACAAATGGAAACGGTTAAAGATGTGCAAAGGATTCCGCTTTTTAAAAAACGGAACACATGCACATCTTCCTATTATCTATCAAAAAGCTCCTCGCCGGCAATACCCGGTTTCGTCATTTCGTAAGGATTCAAGATGATATCCAATTCTTCTTCGGTCAAGACATCGTACTGGAGGCATAGCTCACGGATTGATTTCCCGGTAAGGATCGCTTCACGGGCGATTCGCGCAGCTACTTCATATCCCAAATGCGGATTGACTGCTGTCAGCAACCCGACACTCTTGTCAACATATTCCTTGAGCAAGGCTTCGTTTGCTTCGATACCAATCAGACAGTTATCGGTGAAGGAGCGGAAGCCATTGTTCATGATGCTGATGGACTGCAGCAGGTTGAACACCAGTACAGGCTCCATGACGTTCAGTTCAAGCTGTCCGGCTTCGGAGGCCAGGCAGATTGTATTATCATTGCCGATCACTTGGAAGGCGATCTGGTTGATCATCTCTGCCATGACCGGATTCACCTTACCCGGCATGATGGAGGACCCTGGCTGACGTGCAGGCAAGTTGATCTCATTCAGCCCTGCTCTCGGACCGGAAGCCATCAGGCGAAGGTCGTTGGCAATCTTGGACATGTTCATCATACAAACCTTCAGGCTTGCGGAAACCTCGGTATATGCATCCGTGTTTTGTGTGGCATCCACTAGGTTCTCTGCTGTTACAAGCGGTAGCCCGCTGTTGTCAGCCAAATGTTTGACAACACACTCGATATATTTCGGATTTGCATTCAACCCGGTACCGACTGCTGTCGCCCCCATATTGACTTCATACAAATGCTGACGGGATTGCTTGATCCGCTTGATATCCCTTTCCAGCACGCGGCTGTAGGCTTCAAATTCCTGACCAAGACGAATCGGCACCGCATCCTGCAGATGTGTGCGTCCCATTTTGATGACAGAATCGAATTGTTTTGCTTTTTTCTTGAATTCACCTTGCATATATTCCATCGTTTCGAGCAGTCTTTCGAGCATGTTCAATGTGGAAATATGGATTGCTGTCGGGAATACATCATTCGTCGATTGCGACATATTCACGTGCGTATTAGGGCTTAACTGCTGATAATCGCCTTTTTCATGACCGAGGATTTCCAATGCCCGATTAGCGATGACTTCATTGGCGTTCATATTGATGGAGGTGCCGGCACCGCCTTGGATCGGATCCACAATGAACTGTTCATGCCATTTTCCATCTATTATTTCCTCGGATGCTTGAACGATTGCATTACCGAGTCCCTCATACAGGCGTTTTACATCCATATTCGCGAGTGCGGCCGATTTTTTCACGATACCCAGTGCCTTGATCATCTCTTCATGGATGCGATATCCAGTAATCGGGAAATTCTCTGATGCTCGCAGTGTCTGAATACCGTAATAAGCATCTTTGTTGATTTGCTTCTCTCCCAGAAAGTCTTTTTCAATCCGATAATTCTCCTGTAAGTCTGCCATGACTTGAACCTTCCTTTTTCACTTTTTTAAGATGGCCATATAGTAATATCTTCAGCGATCGGTGTTTCCATCATGCGTTTTACTTCCTTTGGATCAGTGGATCGGCCAAGTGCCCACATGAGCTTCGGTACAATCGCTTCTGTGTTCATATTGCTTGAACGAGTCACCAGCTCCTGATCGATGCGCCGGCCGACTTCATAAATGCTCATGTCTTCGCCTTCTTCCAGACATTGGGTGGTGATGACGACCACGATGCCTTTTTCCACCAACTCATTGATCTTTTGCAGAAGATCACGCCCTTCGAATGGAATGCCGCCGCTGCCATAGCTTTCGATTACAACACCTTTATACATGCTTGCTATAGTATCAAGCATTTCAGGCTTGAGTCCCGGATACAGCCTTAATAAGAGTACATCAGTACAAAGGGAAGTATCAACGGTAAATGGCAGATTTTCTCCTTGTATCTGCTTGTTATACTCGATGGTATCATCATGGATGAAGGCGATATATGGATAATTGATGCTTTCAAATGCATCATAGCTTTTTGTCCGCAGCTTTATTGCCCTTGTTCCTTGAATGACCCGGCCATCAAATACCACGTAGACACCGCCTACCTCTTCACAAGCAAAGCGGATAGCATCCTTGATATTCTTTTTCGCATCTGTTTTCTGGAAAGTGATCGGTATCTGGGAGCCGGTGATGACAATTGGCTTACTGGCATTTTGAAGCATATACGATAATGCTGCTGCAGTATAAGCCATCGTATCGGTTCCATGGGTGATGACAAAGCCATCATAGTCCTGATAATGATCCCGCACGGCTTCAGCCATCGTCACCCAGTCTTCCGGCTGCATATTCGTGCTATCGAGATTCATAAGCGATATCGTCTCCATGGTGTATTCGTTGTCCATGTCGGAAACATAACTTAACAGTTCATTCGCATCCACAGCCGGAGCCAGACCATTTTCCCCTTCGACTGATGCGATGGTGCCGCCGGTGGTAAGTAATAATAGCTTCTTCATTCCTGCACCTCTTCTATCTATCGTTACATATCATGACATATCATGATATATTCGCTAATTGCGTACTTTTAAATTAATTATAGAGAAGTGATCCGTTATTAGCAAGAATCTATTATTCGAATCGCGTACGAAACGATGAAAAATATGCTATAATAAATGGAAGGAAAAAGAGCGGGGGAAGTAAGATGAATCTGGATCGCTTATCAGAATTGAGGAAAAAGAAGAATTGGTCGCTGCAAGACACCGCAGACCGTCTGGGAATTGCCAAAAGTACATATGCAGGATATGAATCGGGATATCGCCGTCCCTCGTTCGAGGCATTGATCATGCTGGCAGACTTGTTCGACACAAGCTGTGACGATTTGCTTGGACGGCATTTCGAGAAGCCTATTGAATTGACCGATAGGAAAAAGGCAGAGCTTTCGATAGATCAAAGAAAGCTGACGGAGAAGGAGATCATCGGGATGATCGCTTTCATCAGGGCCACAAGGGAAATGGAAGGACAGGAATGAAAAAACGCTTTGCAGGGATCTGCAAAGCGTTTTATTATGCCAGTGTTTTCTCCATGACACGTTCCGGCTCCATAGGAGATGCACTCCCGAGTATATTATATGGTAAACAAAGCGGCACTCCTGAGCGGGGATCGATGATGACATCTGCTTCGATATGGAAGACTTCCCGCAGGTTCTCTGCAGTCACCGTCTCTTGAGGCGAACCTTCGCAAACCACCTGACCTTGCTTGATTGCGATCATATGATCAGCATAACGGGTAGCGTGATTGAGATCGTGCACGACCATGACAATCGTCCGCTTTTCCTCGCGGTTCAGTTTATGCAGCAGCATAAGCACTTCCAGCTGATGTGCCATATCCAGGAATGTGGTCGGCTCATCGAGGAAAAGGGTTTCCGTTTCCTGCGCCAATGCCATCGCAATCCAAGCGCGCTGACGCTGTCCGCCGGAAAGCTGGTCGACTGCGCGTTGGGCGAAATCCGTCATGCCGGTTACATCGATTGCCCATTCAATCACTTCTTTATCATAAGGCGTGAGTGTGCCAAATCCTTTTTGATGCGGATAGCGGCCATATGCCACAAGCTCCGATACGGTCAGGCCCTCTGGGGCAACAGGGTTTTGGGGCAGGATGGCGAGCTGCTTCGCGACTGCTTTCGTTGATTGTTTATGGATGCTTTTACCGTCCAATAGCACGGTGCCGTTTTTGGGCTTCATGACACGTGCCATCGTCTTAAGTATAGTGGACTTGCCTGAGCCATTTGCTCCGACAAGTGCTGTAATCTTCCCTTTGGGAATTTCTATAGTCAAATCTTTTACAATTGATTTATCTCCATAGGCTACTTCAAGTAATTTCGTCTGTAAACGTCCCATTACTGGTACCCCTTTCGGCTTCTCCGTATTGTGAGAATGAGATTCGTTATCATTTATATTGTCACAAAATAAGAGGCTATTCAAGCTTTATCCGGCAAATTTCATAAAAAAGTAAGATTTCTGCCAGCTGACCTCAGATTGACATTGTATGGAATATTCAGATATGATGATGATAATGATTTTCAATTGAACGATAGTCTGGGGAAGAGGAAGGGGAGCGCGTCCATGATGCAATTGGAGCAGCTGATCAAGGAAAGAAGATCGATTTCGAATTACGATACAAGTAAGCCAGTCTCTTATGAAGAGATTCAAGAATTGCTTGACATAGCGGTATGGGTACCGAACCACAAAATGACGCAGCCCTGGAGATTCATCCTGATTGATGGAAAGACGAAGGAGCAGCTGGGCAATATCAATGCCAAGCAAGGAGCAAAGGGTGCTGCAACTGCTGAAGAAAAAGAGAAAAAAGCAGAGGCACTGAAAAAGAAGATTATCGACGTACCGCTATGGATAGCGGTTGTACTGGAGGAAAACGCGAATTTGAAACTCCGGGAAGAGGATTACGCATCTGCCAGTATGCTGATCCAGAATTTCAGCTTGCTTGCCTGGGAAAAAGGTATCGGAACAATCTGGAAGACGAATGCACTGCTGGAGAACCCGGAGGCCAGGGAATTGCTGCAAATCAAACCAGGGGAGCGTAATATCGGGCTGCTTCAAGTCGGGCATATCGGAAAGGAACCAAAAGCAAAGCCAAGGGTGCCGGCAAGTCACCGGACAACCGTATTAAACTGAAAACGGCGATTCTGCTTAAGCAGAATCGCCGTTTTACTTTTATACAATCTTTTTCCGTAAATAACCCGAAATCAAGTCGATCAGCGATACGAGTATAATGACACCCAGCAGAATGATGCCAACCCGCGGCCAGTTACGTGATTGCAAGGCAAAGATAAGCGGAGCCCCGATACCGCCAGCCCCAATGATACCAAGGATGGATGCTCCCCGGACATTCAGTTCGAAACGATACAGTGTGTAGGAAATGAAGCCAGGCAGCACCTGTGGCAATACGGAGTAAACCAGTACCTGGATCCGGTTCGCCCCGGTAGCGATAAGTGCTTCGCGAGGACCATGATCGATTGCATCGATTTCTTCAGCAAATAATTTGCCCAGCATACCGATGGAGTGGAGGCCTAATGCCAGCACCCCGGCATAGGAACCTGGACCAACTGCCTTGATGAAGATGATGGCCAATACAACCTCCGGAAATACCCGGATATAACTAAGGATGAATCGTCCTACTCCTGTGACGAAGAATCCTCCTTTACTCCGGCGCCTTGCAGCCCAAAAGCCAAATGGCACGGTAAGGATCGCTGAAATGAATGTACCGAGGATCGAAATCGCCAAGGTGTCGATCAACCCGTAAATTAAACCTTCCTCATCATTAATGAAGTCCCAATCCGGATGAATGATCCCTTCAAAGATAGCCTTGGAAATCTGGCCGGCTGTATCCTTGATTTGAAACTCCTCAACACCAGAGAATGCCCAAACATAGACTGCAGCCAGTATGACCAGAATCAGCACACGGTTGAATACCTTTTTACCGCGGCCTTTTGGTTTGTCGACGGTTTGTGTGGATAGTTGGCTCATAGTAATTTCTCCCGAAGTTTATTGCTGATAAAATCGATGATCACTACAACGATCAGAGTTGCGAAAACCAATGTATTGACATTCGGATAGTTGAAGAATCCAAGGTTGCTGTCGAATAATAGACCGATACCCCCGGCACCGACTAGTCCGAGAATAGCCGCGGCACGGATATTCACCTCAAATGTATAAAGCACATAAGATACGAAATATGCAGCAGCCTGCGGAATGATGGAGAAGGTGATCCATTGCGCTTTATTCGCACCAACTGCAGTCATCGCTTCCATTGGTCCTTTATCGATGCCTTCGATTGACTCATAAGTCAATTTGGCGATGATTCCGACAGAAAAAATCGTCAAAGCAAAGATACCAGGAATCATACCGAGTCCGAAAATAGCAACAAAAACAGCCGCAAGCAGGAGCTCTGGTACAGTACGGATCAAGTTGAGCACAAAACGCGCTGGATAAGAGATCCAAGGAATAGGGTTAACATTATTCGCACATAGCAGGATAATGGGAACAGCTATGATCGCACCGAATGTCGTGCCGATTACAGCCATACGGATCGTTTCCAGCATGGGATCGATTATTTCAAGGAAATAGCCCCAGTCTGGCGGGAACATTTCAATCAAAATGGATGCCATTTGTTCACGATTGGTAAACAGATCTACGATGCTGGCTTCAGAACGCCAGTAGCTCCAGACAAGCAATGCAAGAACAATGATGCCTGTGAGATAATGCTTGAGTTTTGACGGGGCTTTCGGAACTATCTTTTTTGACGGCTGACTCATTCGACCCCAGCTCCAATCGGCCCCCGCTGCTGTTCTTTTTCCAGCTGCTGTCCGTAGATTTCCTGAAACTTCTCATCGGTCGCTTCTTCCACTGGACCATCGAATACGACTTCCCCGGCATTCAGACCAATGATGCGCGTGGCATATTGGCGGGCGATATCGATGAAGTGAAGGTTGACGACTGTCGTAATGCCAAGCTCCTGATTGATGTTTTTCAAATCATCCATCACTTGTTTCGTTGTGAGTGGATCCAAGGAAGCAACCGGTTCATCAGCGAGGATGATTTTCGCTTCCTGAGCCAATGCCCTTGCGATCGAGACACGCTGCTGCTGACCGCCGGAAAGCTGATCGGAACGTGTGTATGCCTTATCTATGATATTCACCCGATCCAATGCGTTAAGAGCCAAGTTGACATCCTCTTTCGGGAATAACCCGAATATGGTCCGCAGCGTAGAGTGATAAGCAACACGACCGGAAAGGACATTGCGCAGTACAGAAGAACGTTTGACAAGATTGAAGTTTTGGAAAATCATGCCGATATCACGGCGGATCATACGCAAATTCTTTCCTTTTGCAGCAGTGATCGACTGATTATCAATCAGGATTTCCCCTTCAGAGATTTCATGCAATCTATTAATCGAGCGCAGCAATGTGGACTTACCAGCTCCGGAAAGACCGACAATGACAATGAACTCGCCTTTTTCGATAGTCAAGTTGATGTTTTTCAAACCTTTGACGCCATTGGGATATGTTTTCGAAACATTGCGAAATTCTATCACTTTCTATACCAACCTTTTTATGTAATTTAATAGTAAAGATGAAACGTACCATCCTGAAAAGATATACATACAGACAAAAGCCCAGCCAGTCCAAGGATATCTCAGGCTGGCTGGATGTATAGGGAAATTATAAAAGGAGCTTGATTATTCTAAACCGTATTTCTCAGCGTACTCACGTACGACCTCGAAGTTGCTGTCATCGGATTTCACATAACCTTCATGTGTGTAAACGTCGCGGATGATCTCCAAACCTTCTGGATCTTTACCGATGTTGATGAAAGCATCTGTGATTTTTTCTTTCCATTCGTCATTGATATCAGGAGTGATTGCAATTGTATCGTTCGGGATTTTTTCTGTCGTTGCGATTACTTTCGTATCTTCAAATACAGTCGGGTAGTCGCCTTTTACAGTATTACGTGCATCCTGGAACGTAACAGCGGCATCCGTATCGCCGTTCAATACGCTGATGATACCTGCATCATGACCTTTGACGATTGTCGGAGTCAAATCCTGCTGGATGTCCAAACCGACTTCGTCAAGCGCACCTGCCGGCCATACATAACCTGCAGAAGATGTCACGTCCTGCACGGCGATGCTTTTGCCTTTAAGGTCTTCAAGGGAATTGATATCGGAATCAGCTTTTACGACGAATTGCGCCAGATAGTAGTCCACTAGTTCATCCGTCGGTGAACCATCTTCTGGATTGACACCGTAGCGCTGGGACTGAAGGATAACATCGGCTGCACCCTTTTCATGTGCCAAAACATATGCTGTAGGAGGCAGGAATCCAACGTCTACCTGGCCGGAAGCCATCGCCTCGACGATAGTGTTGTAGTTGGTGGATACGCTTACTTCGACAGGAATATCCAATTCTTCCTCAAGAAGTCCTTCAAGCGGTTTTGCTTTTGCTTCAAGTGTCTCGGCATTCTGGGAAGGAACGAACTGCACACGAAGTTCTTCCAGATCTCCTTTGCCGCCGCTGCCGCTGCCGCCTTCTGCGTTTGAATCGTCAGATCCGCATGCGCTGAGCAAGCCTGCTGCCAGAAATAGAGTCGCGCCGACACCTGCAATTTTCTTAAACATGATATACCCCCAAAAATTGTTTAATTTGCACTGCATGAACAACTATATCACGACTTGTTCCAGTTTATGTTAACTTACTGTAATAAGAATGTAAAGATGGTTTTGTCATGTTATGATAGATAATAGCAAAAACTGTTTCAATTCAGAAAATGAGGTCGGAGGAATCAATAGAATGCCAGATAAAACGACAAATATCACACTGCTTGTCACTAGTGATGTGCATGGAAATATCTTTCCTACTACATACCGGGATCACGAACCAGCTCCTCAAGGTCTGGCGCGGACTGCTGCTTTGATCAAGAGGATCAGAGAAGAAAATGAGCATGTCTTGCTCCTTGATAATGGAGATATGATACAGGGGACGCCCATGACATATCATCATGCGAAATATAGATCTGATAAAGATAACCCAATGATCAGCTGCATGAATGAGCTCGGGTATGATGCAGCGGTGATAGGCAATCATGAGTTCAACTATGGCAGGCCGTACTTGCAATCAGCGATTCAGCTTGCGGATTTTCCTTATCTTTGCGCCAATATCCTGGATGAGGCAAAAAAGGAACCTGTTTTCGGTAAACCATATCTAATAAAGCAGATTGAGGATGTCAAACTGGCCATCATCGGTGTCACGACTCATTTCATACCGAACTGGGAGGACCCTCATCATATCGAGGGTCTTGCCTTTGAGCATGTATTGGAATCTACGAGGAGATGGGTGAAGGAAGTCAGGGAGAAGGAGCGGCCGGATGTCCTGATTGTTGCTTATCATGGCGGCTTCGAACGGGATTTGGAAACCGGGGATCCGACGGAATCACTCACTGGAGAAAATGTAGGTTATGAAATTTGCCATTCAATAGAAGGAATCGATATTTTAGTGACGGGGCATCAGCATAGGGCCCTTGCCGAAAAGGTGAATGATGTCACGGTTGTGCAGCCAGGATCGAATGGTGCATTTTTAGGTGAAGTATCGATTGCTGTCGAACATTCATATAATAGTAGGAAAAGTGTTGTATCAGAGTCGAAATTGCATGACATAACGAATGAAATAGATCCGGATGAAACGATTTTAAACCTAGTTTCTTCCTATGAAGAGGAAACACAGAAATGGCTGGACCAGCCGATCGGAAAAATAGAGGGAGATATGATCATCCACGACGCCTTTGAGACGAGGGTGAAGGAAACCCCGTTTATCGAGTTCATCAATAAAGTCCAGATGGATGCAGCCGGTGTGGCTATATCCAGCACGGCATTGTTCCATAATGCTTCACCTGGTTTCCCGCAAAATATAACGATGCGGGATATTGTCTCAAATTATATCTATCCCAACACCTTGAAAGTAATCGAAATTTCCGGAGCGGATATGAAGCAGGCGCTGGAACTATCCGCTACCTATTTCACTTTGGATGAGGAGGGACAGCTGGAGGTAAGCCGATCCTTCTTGGAACCGAAGCCGCAGCATTACAATTATGACATGTGGGAAGGAATCGAATATACATTGGATATCAGCCGTGAGGTGGGAGACCGGGTGCAAGGATTGTCCATCGAAGGCAGTCCTGTCGTGGCAGATCAAATGTATCATGTTGTCATGAATAATTACCGAGCTGCAGGTGGAGGTGATTATATCATGTTCAAAGGGAAGCGAGTGGTTCGGGAGTTTACCACAGACATGACGGAACTGATTGCTGACTACATCAGCAAGCGCAAAGTAATAGAAGCAACTTGCAATCATAATTGGCGTGTGAGCAAGTAAGGAACAGGGGCATAAACCCCCTGTTTCTTCTTTATTTGGAAAATAAAAGGGAATTGTAGGGTTGTTTTTGTAACATTTATCCTAAGAAAAGCGAAAAAACGACAATTTTTCGAGGGAAAAACGTGATTGCAAACAAAGTCAACAAGAATTTCAAACTTATATCGTTCCAATATATGGAATAAATCAAGGTCTTTTATTACAGAAAACCCCTCTAAAGCTAGGTTATCCTCGGTTTTATTACAGGAGTGTTACAGTGTGACAATAATGTTTCTGTAAGCGGAGCTTGTAATATAACCTTAAACTTCCTGTAACCCACTCCCCTTCGCCCATGTGTTAGCATAAGTCTTGTTAGAAATTTAAGGAGGTAAACGACGAATGAAAAAAACAGTCGTATCTTTAGCTACAGGACTAGTAATTGCGGGGGCATTCGGTACATCAGCATCAGCTGCTGAATATAATGTTCAAAAAGGGGACTCCCTTTGGAAAATCGCAGATAAATACGAAGTTAGTGTTAATCAGCTTAAAGAACTTAACCAACTTGATTCTGACCTAATCTTTCCTAATCAGAAATTGACTATAGATAAAGAAACAAATCAAGCAGACACATACACAGTACAAAAAGGCGATTCTCTTTCTAAGATCGCAGGGAAGTTCAACATTTCGGTAGGCGAGCTAAAAGCTTGGAACAGCCTGAATTCCGATTTGATTGTAATAGGTCAGCAACTGGCGGTGACTGGTGGCGCGGTAGCAGAAACAGCACCAGTGAAGCAAGAAGCTCCTAAGCAAGAAGCAGCTCAGCAGGAGGCTCCTGAACAGGAAGCTCCTAAGCAGGAAACAACCCAGCAAGAAGCTCCTAAGCAAGAAGAAAAGCAGGAAGCACCTGCACAAACAGAACAAAAAGCAGAACCTGCTGAACAAGAAGCAGCTCCTGCCAAAGAAGAACAAGCGGCTGCAAGCACTAGCCAGGAAGCAGCAAAAGAAATCACAGTATCCGCAACTGCATATACTGGTCAATGTGAAGGTTGCTCTGGTGTGACAGCTACTGGCATCGATTTGAATGCAAATCCGAATGCAAAAGTTATTGCTGTAGACCCTAGCGTCATTCCTTTAGGATCTAAAGTATGGGTGGAAGGCTATGGTGAAGCAATCGCCGGCGATACTGGCGGTGCAATCAAAGGTAATAAAATCGATGTACACGTACCAGATCAAGGAACTGCATTGGACTGGGGACGTAAAACTGTAACAGTAAAAGTGCTAGACTGATAAGAATACCTTGAACAGGTGGAGCAAATGGCGGTTTGCTCTGCCTGTTTTTATTTATATTACAGTTTACCCGTTAGTGTGCAGGGTAAACGCTTCATCATTTGAATTTGCAGATGATTTACCTGTTTCATTTATTTGGTGGACTTCTCCTTCCCCGCGGAAAAGGCCGATGAGACTGAAACTGATGATCAGCAGCACAAAAATGCCGATCAGCCATTTTTGCATATAATTTCCCCCTTTTTATGTGTATACTAGTATCTTACAAACTTTTTAAGCGTACATCTATGGAAATTTCACATAATAATCATGGAAAAAGTATGAAAGAGGGAACGATATGAAGCTTTTCGAGGATTTGAATATAAAGCATGAACGGCTTGACGTATTACATAAATTGGGTTTGACTGAACCGACTCCAGTACAGCAGCAGGCTATTCCCGAGATCCTGGCGGGGAAAGATGTGATTGCCAAAGCACAGACGGGTACAGGGAAGACGCTCGCATTCCTGCTTCCGATATTGGAGATGCTCGAGGCTGACAGTGCAGGTATTCAGGCACTCATCCTCAGCCCGACGAGGGAGCTGGCGATCCAGATTTATGATGAACTGGCAAAGCTGATTCATCCCGAGGAGGAAATCGGCACATTGGCTGTCTATGGCGGTCAAGATATCATCAAACAGCTCAAGAGACTGGAAGGCAGGGTGGATATCGTCGTCGCGACGCCAGGGAGGCTGCTCGACCATATGCGCCGCGGAACAGTGGACCTTTCCCATGTCCGGACATTTGTCCTGGACGAGGCTGATCAGATGCTCCATATGGGGTTCTGGCACGATGTGAAGGATGTTGCAGCTGCGCTTCCCGAAGCTAAACAGACTCTGTTGTTCTCTGCGACCATGCCGAAGGAAATCCGTCAGCTGGCGGCTTCCCAAATGCAGAAGCCAAAGGAAATCACGATCGAATCAAACAATGTGACGTTGAAGGAAATCAAGCAGATTGTCCTGGAGATGCCAGATCGGGAAAAGCGGAATACATTAAAGGTTTTATTGCAGATGTATCGTCCGTTTGCTGCGATTATTTTCTGCAGGACAAGGAGGCGAGCTTCCGAGCTGCACGGCTATTTGCGCGGGCTGGGGCTTGAATCCGATGAGCTGCATGGCGACCTGTCGCAGGCAAAACGGGAACGTGCCATGAAGAATTTCCGGGAGTATAAGACACAATTCCTTGTTGCGACGGATGTGGCGGCTCGGGGATTGGATGTGGAAGGTGTGACCCATGTCTTCAACTATGATCTGCCGGAAGATACGGAAAGCTATATCCACCGGATCGGCCGTACGGGCAGGGCTGGCAGTACAGGTCTGACTGTAGCCTTTGTTACACCGCGTGATCGACAGCAAATAAAACAAATTGAAAAAGAGACAAAACAGCGTCTGCCGCGGAAACAACTGATTTTCGGGGAAAATGGCAAGCCGGAATTACTGGATGCAGAATAATTGTCCCTTGACAAACAAAAACGAGGGTACTACAATGAATCCAACATAACTGATACGTGAGCGACGACGAAGAGTAGTAGCTTATGTGGTCACTTCAGAGAGCCGGTGTTAGGTGGGAACCGGTGTGGCGCATATGTGAATGGACTTCCGAGCACCATGGCTGAAAATGACAGTAGGCTGTGGCGGCAACTCCCCCGATAAGAGGAGCAAAGTGAGCTAGTTCGCTAGCTAACAAAGGTGGTACCACGGGTAATCTCGTCCTTTATAGGAGGGATTGCCCTTTTTTTATACGCATAATCGTGGATGAAGAGGAGTACATGCTGTTGGATTTGCACAGAGAGCCGGTTGTGGTGGGATTCCGGTCAAGTCGGCAGCATGGAATGGACTTCAGAGAGATTCCTTGAACATTAGTAGGGGAATCCGGTTTCCCCCGTTATCGGGATAGGATATCAAGGCTCATTGCCTTCGTATCCGAATGAGCGGAAAGCAAGAGCTTTCAATAGAGGTGGCACCGCGGTGAAGAACCGTCCCCTATGTACATGAATCGATTCATGTACATAGGGGACGGTTTTTTTATTACAAAAAAGAGGGAGCGAAAAAGATGAAGGTTGCAGAAAGCATACGATTTGAGAAGAAGGAATTGAACGGAGATACATTGACACCTGTCGTGATTTATAAACGGCTGGCAGGCGAGAAGAAATTTTTGCTGGAAAGTTCGGTTCATCACGCAGGAAAGGGACGTTATTCCATCATCGGTGCCAATCCATACAAAGAATTGATCGGCAGAGGACGGGAAACGCTGCTCAAGGTATCCGGTCAGGAGGAGAGGGTATCGGGGAAGCCGTTGGAGATTTTGAAAAGTCAGATAGGCGGGATGGAGCTGCCGCTTGATTTTCCTTTTTATGGCGGGGCGGTCGGTTATATGGCATATGATTCTATCCGGCAGTATGAAGCAATAGGTGATGTTCCGGAGGATCCAATCGGTATGCCGGAAATACATTTCATGTTTTATGAGGACATCATCGTGTATGACCATAAGCACCAGCAAATCACTTTGCTGGCGATTGATGGCACAGGCAGCCGGTCCAAGGATTTGCTCCGGGCAAGGCTGGAGGAAATGGAGGAGGAAATAACAGCCTACAAAGACATACCTGATGCAGTACTGCCCCCAGTCCGATTCCGGCCGGAAACGGATCAAGCGACATTCATGAAGATGGTGGAAGATGCCAAGGCATATATCAAAGCTGGCGATGTATTCCAAATAGTGCTTTCCCAGCGGCTGACAGCGGAATTTGATGGAGATGCTTTCAGCTTCTACCGGAAGCTGCGAGCCAGCAACCCTTCACCATATATGTTTTTCCTTGATTTTGAAGACTATATCGTATTGGGTGCTTCGCCTGAAAGCTTGATCAAGGCAAGCGGCAATGAAGTGACGGCTAACCCGATTGCGGGATCGAGGCCGCGCGGAAAGACGCTGGCGCAGGATGAGCAGCTGACGGATGAGCTTTTGGCGGATGAAAAGGAGCTGGCAGAGCATCGGATGCTTGTCGACTTAAGCCGCAATGACCTGGGGCGTGTGTGTAAGGTGGGAACCGTAGAGCTGACCAAATATATGGCAGTGGAAAAGTATCAGCACATCATGCATATCGTTTCCGAGGTACGGGGAGAGCTGGCTGATGGCATGTCTGGATTGGATGCACTGATAGCTGCCCTTCCAGCCGGGACGGTATCCGGTGCCCCGAAAATACGGGCAATGGAACTGATCAATCAATTCGAAAGGAAAAAACGGGGCCTTTACGCTGGGGCAGTCGGTTATATCAATATGAATGGCGATCTTGATCTGGCGCTGGCAATCCGGACGATGATCGTAAAGGATGCTAAAGCATATGTACAGGCGGGAGCCGGTCTTGTATATGACTCCGATCCGGAGACGGAGTATCACGAAACGCTGCATAAAGCGAAATCTTTAACGGAGGTTGGTTCACATGATCCTGCTGATCGATAATTATGATTCTTTTACGTATAACCTTTTCCAATACATGGCGGAACTTGGCGAAGAGGTCAAAGTTGTCCGGAATGATGCGGCCACGATCCGGGAAATCGAAGTGCTGGATCCAGAGGCAATCATCATTTCACCTGGACCAGGCAGACCGGAGGATGCCGGTATTTGTATCGAAGCCATCCGGTACTTTGCCGGCAGGATTCCAATCCTTGGCATCTGTCTCGGGCACCAGGCGATAGGCGCAGCCTTCGGGGCAGATATCGTCCGGGCTGGCCAAATCAAGCATGGCAAGACATCGACACTTCGTTATGTAGGGGAACCAGCCATCGAGCACATCATCAAAGATCTGCCCATCATGCGCTATCATTCCCTCGTCATTGATAGACGCACTGTTCCGAATGAATTGGCAGTCATTGCTTATGCAGAAGATGACGAGGAAATCATGGCTGTCCAGCATAGCCGTTATCCTGTTCATGGATTGCAGTTCCATCCAGAGTCCATCGGGACCGAAGCGGGCAAGGAGATCGTGAAGTATTATATTCAACTCATGAAAGAAGGGGAAAGTAATGGAACCATTATTGGCTAAGCTTGCAAATACAAAGGCTTTGACGTATGCAGAAGCATTGCAGGCATCACGTGAATTGCTGGATGGCAGCATGCCGGATGCTGTAGCAGGAGCCTTCCTTTCCATGCTGCAAACCCGCGGGGAAACAGCCGATGAAGTGGCAGGCATGGTGGCGGCGATCCGGGAGAAAGCGCAGATCATCCCGCTTCAAGCAGCCGATGTGATGGATAATTGCGGTACAGGAGGCGATGGGTCGCAGAGCTTCAATATCAGTACGACAGCAGCCTTTGTCATTGCAGGTGCCGGCATCACGATAGCCAAGCATGGCAACCGCAGTGTATCCAGCAGAACCGGCAGTGCGGATGTACTGGAGAAGCTGGGTATCCCATTGTATTTGCCTGCTGAGGAGATGACGCATCTGCTTGAAGAGAATGGCATCGCTTTTCTGTTCGCGCCGCATGTACATCCAGGTTTGAAGCAGGTGATGCAGCTTCGCAAAGTGCTGCGTATTCCGACGATTTTCAATTTGATCGGGCCATTGACGAATCCGGTTCGGCTTGATTCACAGCTGCTCGGCATTTATCGTCGCGACATGCTGGGGATGATGGCAGAAGCTCTTGATAAGCTGGGGCGCAAGCGGGCAATCGTCATCAATGGTGCGGGGTACATGGATGAAGCATCATTGGCAGGAGAGAATCATCTTGTTTTGCTTGAGGATGGCAAGCAGGCAGCCTTCACTCTCCATCCGGAAGAAGTCGGCCTGCCGGTATATCCGCTTGAAGCGATCAAGGGCGGCGATGCAGCTGAGAATGCAGATATCCTGCTGCGTGTATTGAACGGAGAAGCTGGCGTCCACAGGGATACGGTCCTATTGAATGCAGGTCTGGGCATCTTTGCCAATGGCAAGGCAGCCTCCATCCAGGAAGGGATCCAGCTTGCCAAGGAAAGCATTGATAGCGGGGCGGCAAGACAGAAGCTGCAGTATTTGATCGATTATAAAAAGGAAGTGACACCATGACATTTTTGGCAAAAATACTAGAAGAAAAACGAACAGAAATCAGCTTCCTGAAGCAAACCTATCGTCCGACGGCAGCGCAGCGTCAGCCGATTTCCCTATATGAACGATTCCAGGAGCAGGAACAGCTTCAAATCATTGCCGAAATCAAGCGTGCTTCGCCTTCCAAGGGTATGATCAATCCCGATGTGGTGCCAGCGGATCAGGCTGCAATGTACGAAGCGGCAGGAGCGGGAGCCATTTCCGTCTTGACTGATACACCGTTCTTCAAAGGTACGATGGACGATTTGGCAGCTGTCCGGGAAGCGGTCGAAATCCCGATATTGAATAAAGATTTCATCCTTGATGAAATCCAGATAGACAGGGCTGCGGATTATGGTGCCGATGTGATACTGCTCATCGTTGCAGCTTTGGAACAGGAGCGGCTGCATGCTCTTTATCGGTATGCGGCATCGAAAGGGCTGGATGTGCTGACAGAGGTGCACAATGAAGGGGAATTGGCACAAGCGCAGGAACTCGGGGCAAGGATTATTGGTATCAACAACCGGAACTTGAAAACCTTCGAAGTTGACTTAGGCGTGACAGAGCGACTGCTCAAAAAAATCGATACCTCGGCTACACTTGTCATCAGTGAAAGCGGCATGGCGGTACCGGAAGATGCAGCTCGCGCAGCAAAGGCAGGTGCAAGGGGCATCCTTGTCGGGGAAACACTCATGCGTGCATTTGATGTATCCTCCGTCTTGAAGTCACTTCAAGTTCCTGTGGGAGCTGCATCATCATGATCGTGAAAATATGCGGAATCCAATCAGTCGAAGCTGGGAAGGCTGCAGTGGAAGCTGGGGCTGACATGATTGGCTTCGTCTTTGCCGACAGCAGAAGGAGAGTGTCGCCTGAGCAGGCAGCCAGCATCACCCGACAGCTGCCGCCAAAAGTAAAAACAGTAGGTGTGTTCGTCAACGAACCGATCGAAAGTTTGCAGGATATTGCCGAGACTGCGGAACTGGACTATATTCAGCTGCATGGGGATGAAACGCCATCCTACGTCAGATCCATCAATAAGCCCGTCATAAAGGCTTTTTCAGTAGCATCGGAGGATGACTTGCAGCTGCTGGCGGCATATCCATGTGATTATTATCTGCTGGACAGTCCGGCGGAAGCATACCGCGGAGGTAATGGTACCACGTTCGATTGGTCGCTGGCAAGCTCCGACGCAATTCCGAGGGAAAAGCTTTTCCTGGCAGGAGGATTGCATGCCGGGAATGTACAGCAGGCCATCCGGGAAGTGCATCCTGCAGGAGTCGATGTCAGCAGCGGCGTGGAGACGGAAAGACAAAAGGATCCAGTTAAAATACAGCAATTTATTACAGCGGCAAAGAGAGGGAAGTGAAAAAATGGCTATTTATCCGACAGAAACAGGACTTTACGGCAGTTTTGGCGGCCGATTTGTACCGGAAACATTGATGCCGGCCATCTTGGAGCTCGAGCAGGCATTCCAAAAAGCAAAGACGGACCCAGCCTTCCAGGAAGAGATGCGTTATTATCTAAAGCAATACATCGGCCGGGAGACACCGCTTTATTATGCAGAGCGTCTTTCGGCGTCCCTGGGCGGTCCGAAAATCTATTTGAAACGGGAAGACCTCAATCATACAGGTGCCCATAAAATCAATAATACAATCGGCCAGGCGCTGCTGACACAGCGGATGGGCAAGAAAAAGGTCGTCGCGGAAACAGGGGCCGGCCAGCATGGTGTGGCCACTGCGACAGTCAGTGCCCTGCTTGGATTGGAATGCATCATCTTCATGGGAAAGGAAGACGTCAGAAGGCAGGCTTTGAACGTTTATCGTATGGAGCTGCTTGGTGCGCAGGTCGTATCCGTCGATCAAGGGAACGGTACACTGAAGGATGCTGTAAATGAAGCGATGCGTTACTGGACGGCAAATGTCGAAGATACGCATTATATCTTCGGCACGGCTGCTGGTCCGCACCCGTTCCCGCAAATCGTCCGGGACTTTCAGCGTGTGATCGGTGATGAAACGCGCAAGCAGATCCTGGAAGCGGAAGGAAAGCTTCCGGAAGCGATTGTTGCCTGTGTCGGCGGCGGAAGTAATGCAATCGGCATGTTCTATCCATTCGTGGAGGATAATGAAGTGAAAATGTTTGGTGTGGAAGCTGGCGGTAAAGGGCTGCCGACAGGACAGCATGCAGCTTCCCTTTCCGAAGGGAAAGCTGGCATCCTGCATGGATCATTATCCTATCTTCTGCAAAATGAGGACGGTCAAGTGCAAGAGGCTCATTCCATTTCTGCCGGATTGGATTACCCGGGTGTCGGACCAGAGCACAGTTATCTGAAGGATACAGGGCGCGTGACGTATGATGCAGTCACCGACGAGGAAGCGCTGGGGGCAGTACGGCTTCTGTCCAGGACAGAAGGAATCATACCGGCATTGGAAAGCGCTCATGCAGTGGCATATTGCAAAAAGCTCGCACCGGCGATGAAGAAAGAGGATGTGCTGGTTGTCTGCTTGTCGGGACGCGGTGACAAAGATGTAAATACAATCAGGGAAGCACATGAGACAGGAGGGGATCGGCATGAGTAAAGCAAAGCTGGATACGGCATTCCAAACAGCGGCGGATGCTGGGGAAAAAGCATTCGTACCTTATATCATGGCTGGTGATGGCGGCTTGGACAGCCTGAATGAACGCATTCGTTTCCTAGCTGAATGCGGCGCTACAGCAATCGAGCTGGGACTGCCGTTCTCAGATCCGGTTGCTGACGGCCCGACGATCCAGGCAGCAGGCATACGTGCATTGGAAGCTGGTACGACGGTTCAAGCGGTTTTGAATGAGGTGGCAAAGGAGAAAGCGGGCCGTACCGTGCCTCTTGTCATCATGACTTATTTGAACCCAGTCTTTGCTTATGGAGTGGAAGCTTTTGCGTCCGCTTGTGCGGAAGCAGGGATATCCGGTCTCATCCTGCCTGATTTGCCGCTCGAGGAAGAAGGGCTGGTAACCGAAGCACTGAAGAAGCATGACATTGCATTGATTCGTCTGGTCGCATTGACAAGCACTCCGGAAAGGATCCGGGCACTTGCAGAGCGTGCGGAGGGATTCCTTTATGCAGTGACGGTGGCAGGAACGACAGGAGAGAGAGCGAGCTTCGTCGATAAACTTGGTACGCATCTGATGGCATTGAAAGAGGTCAGCAAGGCGCCTGTGCTGGCAGGCTTCGGTGTCTCCACGCCGGATCATGTCAAGGAACTGAGCCAGTACTGCGACGGTGTGGTAGTAGGAAGCAAGATCGTCGATGCCTTGCATCGAGGGGAAAGGCAGCAAGTGAGAGATTTGATTGCATCCAGGAAGCAGGCCTGAGCATTGCTTCCTCCGGGCAGGGTCCAGGGAAAACAATTATTTCCCTGGACTCTTTTTCCATGTCATCAAATTGGGTTAATCTTGTTATCAAGTGAAACATTGCCAGCATTCATCCGTATATATAGGAAAACAGGGAAGAAAGGATGGTGCTGGTGCTTGAATTGAAAGATGTGACCAAAAGGTTCGGCAAACATACTGCTGTAGATCAGCTGACATTATCAATACCGGAAGGAGAGATTTTTGGATTCCTGGGAGCTAACGGTGCCGGGAAAACGACTACATTCCGTATGATTCTCAATCTATTGGAGAATACAGAAGGAGAAATATTCTGGCGAGGCAGCAAGATTACATACGACCAGAGCAATGAAATAGGCTATCTCCCGGAGGAACGCGGGCTTTATCCCAAGCTTACCGTGAAGGATCAGCTCGTATACCTTGCCAAGCTTAGGGGAATGGCAAAGGCAGACAGTGTCAAGGCCTTGAAGAGCTGGCTCGAGCGGTTCAATATAACAGAATATGAAAACAAAAAAGTGGAAGAGCTCTCCAAAGGGAATCAGCAGAAAATACAATTCATATCCGCTGTATTACACAATCCTCGGCTGCTGATATTGGATGAACCATTCTCGGGCTTGGATCCTGTCAATGTGGAAATGCTGAAACAAGCAGTCATCGAGTTGAAACAGGCCGGGACCTCGATCATATTTTCCTCTCACCGTATGGAGCATGTAGAAGAGCTATGCCGTTACCTGTGCATCATGAAGCGGGGAAGGCCGGTCGTGGAAGGTGATTTGGTGGAAATAAAACGTTCTTTCCGTAAAAAGAACATCACCATTGCAGCAGACTATGATGTAACTTTCTTGAAAGACACAGCTGGTGTGGTGAAATATCAGGAGACACAGCAGGGATGCAAACTGCAGATTGCATCGTCGGAAGATGCCAAAACCGTTTGGAAGCTGCTGACCGAGAAAGGCTTCGTCACTAAATTCGAAGTGGGGGAACCTACTCTGAACGATATCTTCATCGAAAAGGCAGGTGAGTCCTATGCGTAAGTTTTGGATTGTATTTTCGCATACCTATCTATCCCGGGTGAAAACAAAAGGCTATATCATTTCAAGCGCAATTTTCTTACTTGCCATTTGCGGATTTTTTTATGTGCCGGATATCATCGATCGTTTTTCTGGGGACAGCGAAGATCCGGTGGTGGCGGTGATTGATGAGACTGAAAATCAGCAGCTCTACGAAGCATTGAGTACCAGTGCCGATGGATATCAGCCTATGCTGTTTGACGGCAATGAAGAAGAAGCAAAGCAGGCGGTAGAAAATGAAGAATATGAGGGTCTGCTCGTCTTGAGTCAGTCGGAGCAAAACCTGCCGCAGGCTGTTTTTTATGGGATGCAGCTGACGAATGGCACCAGCGATGATATCGAGGCACAGCTGCAGCAAATCAAAGTAGCGCAAGCTGCTTCGCAGGCTGGGGTGGATGAAGCAACCATCCAGGATATTTATACGCCTGTTTCTTTCCAGCGGGAAGCACTTGATGAGGAAGCAAAAACGGAAGAAGAACTGGCAGGATCATATGGACTTGTCTATATTTTAGTCTTTGCGCTTTATATGAGTGTCATTATTTACGGCATGATGATCGCAACGGATATTACCAATGAAAAATCCTCCAGAGTAATGGAGATATTGATATCCAGTTCCTCTCCGGTCGGTCAAATGTTCGCAAAGATTCTTGCGATTGGAATGATGGGGCTTACACAAGTCGCATTGATCACAGCTGCTGTGTATGCCATGATCCAAATCCGAGGCCAGGAACTGGGCGGAGGCTTCTTCGATTTTATCGGGATAGCCAATGCTTCACCGGTTACATTGACCTTTGCGCTGATCTTCTTTATTTTAGGCTATTTCCTATATGCCACCATATGTGCCGGACTTGGCTCGGTGGTAAGCAGGATGGAGGATGTCCAGCAGCTTGTCAGTCCGGTCATCTTTTTGGTGATGGGTGCTTTCTTCCTTTCCATATACGGACTTGGCTCACCTGATTCGCCGATCATTGTCGCTGCATCTTACATTCCATTCTTTACACCGATGATCATGTTCCTTCGCATCGGAATGCTGGGAGTACCCGCTTGGGAAATAGCTCTATCCATCGCCATTCTTGTAGCAGCAATCCTGCTCATTGCCTGGTTATCCGCCAAAGTTTATCGCGGCGGGGTCCTGATGTACGGAAAAGGCGGTTCGTTCAATCAGCTGAAGGAAGCGTTGAAGTTATCGGGTAATATAAAAAAATAAAAATTGATCAAGATAACAAAAGGCTGCCGAGACTTTCTTGGCAGCCTTTCGACTCATTATCAATGATTTTCAGCGACAGTGGATACTTGCCATGTAACGCCGAATTTATCTTTTACCTGGCCGTATAATGGGCTCCAAAATGTTTGCTGCAGTTCCATGATTACCTGGCCGCCGACGGAAAGCTTATCAAACACATCCCTTGCTTTTTCCGGTGTGCTGATGGAAACGGCGATCCCCACTTGATCACCCAGCTCAAACGGCTGTCCTGGAAATGTATCGGAAAGCATCAGGTCATTGCTTCCTATTTTTAAATGCGCATGCAAAACACGGTCCTTGGCTTCGGCAGGTATGGGATGATTCGGGTCTTCCGGCATATCACCGAAGGTTTGGATGCTCAATACTTGCGCATCCAATGCATCCTCATATAATTCGACTGCTTCTTGTCCATTGCCATTTGTGACGATATAAGAATTGATGCCCTGTACCATTTTCAACATCCTATCTGTAGTTATTTCAATCCTGTAAGATATTCGCTGTCAATGGCGGGATTCCTGTCCGCAAGCAGCAAAAAACCATCCATCAAGTCGTTGAAATTGATGGATGGTTTCGAATTATCTTCCGAAGTTCGTAAACACACCGCCGACGTAATCGGTCACATTTTCCGGTTTGACGTTTTCTATTTCGTCCCGGTAATCGTCTGGATCATCTTCGGGTTGATAACCGATTTTGGCTGCATCGCGATTGTCAAAATAATCATTATGCAGGGAAGAGACACCATAATGGACAGCTGTACCAATCCGATCTGCCTCCAGGCATCGGACGATCAGCTGATTCATATCCCTGACGCTTATCCATGTGTTCAGGTTGCGATGTTCAGCAGGCTTTTCCAAATAGCTGCCGATACGCAGGCTGGCAGTCTCGATGCCATGTTTTTGGTGATACATATTGGCCAGGTTCTCACCGAAGGCTTTGCTTGCGCCATAGTATGTATCAGGCAAATGAGGGGCATCCGGACCGATGGATTGATTGATAGGATGGAAGCCGACTGCATGATTGCTGCTGGCGAAAACGATCCTTTTCACTCCATGCTTTTTGGCTGCTTCATATATATGGTAGGTACCATTGAAATTATTTCGGTTGATTTGCTCATATGTGCTTTCGGTTGCAATACCGCCGAGGTGGACGATTGCATCCGCGCCTTCAGCAAGTTTCTCCACTTCTTCCAATACCGCTAGATCCGCCTGCCGGAAGTCCCCGAATTCCTTCAGTTCTTCGTCCTGCTTGATATCCGTCAAAACCAATTCATAATCCTGATGGATAGCTTTCACCAGATTCTTGCCGATATGGCCGGCAGCTCCCGTTACAAGTACTTTCATTTCTCATCCGCTCCTTCGCTGTTCAAATTCCAACAGCCATTCTTTTCGCCAAGGTTCCCAGCGATATCCTGAGACAATACCGTTCTTACCGATGACTCGGTGACAAGGCACGACGATGGCATACGTATTGCGTCCGACAGCACTGGCAGCTGCCCGCACTGCCCGTCCATTTCCAGCTTGTTCTGCGATTGCACTGTAATAGCTTGATTCCCCATACGGAATCCGGTTGATTTGCTCCCACACTCGTTTCTGGAAAAGGCTTCCGTTCATGGCAAGCGGCAGCTGGAACTGTGTGAGCTCCCCGGAAAAATAGGCTTGCAGCTGGGACTTGGCCAGCTGCGTCAGGGAGTTTTCGTTAGCCGAAAGTTCCTCGGCAAAGAGGATACTGGTAATGAACTGCTCCGTTGCAGTGATCTGTACATTACCTAAAGGCGTCTCGACATTACTTATATAAGACATGGCGGCCTCCTAAAGAACAAGCTCCAAAGCAGGGGCCTTGGAGCTTGTTGGTTTAATTGTACATTGCTGCGATTTCTTTTTGCAGCTTCGTATCGGAAACATATTCATCATACGTCATTTCTTTATCCACAATACCGTTCGGAGTGATCTCGATCAGACGATTCGCGATACTGTTCACAAACTGTTGGTCATGGGAAGTGAATAGGATGACACCTTTGAACTTGATCAACCCTTCATTCAGCGATTGGATGGATTCAAGATCCAAGTGGTTCGTCGGTTCATCCAGCACCAAGACATTGGCTTTGCTCAGCATCATCTTGGAAAGCATGCAGCGTACTTTTTCTCCTCCGGAAAGCACACTTGCCTCTTTCAGCGCATCTTCTCCGCTGAACAGCATGCGGCCAAGGAAACCGCGCAAGAATGTTTCTGTCTGATCCTCAGGGGAATATTGGCGAAGCCAGTCAACCAAAGTGAGGTTCACACCATCAAAATACTCGGAGTTATCTTTCGGGAAGTACGATTGGGAAGTCGTGATGCCCCATTTATACTCGCCAGCATCAGCTTCCATTTCACCCATGATGATTTTCAGCAGTGTCGTTTTTGCGATTTCATCACGTCCGACCAGGGCCACCTTGTCTTCGCGGCCGATTGTAAAGCTGACATTATCCAGTACTTTGACACCGTCGATCGTTTTCGTGATGCCTTTTACCGTCAGTACATCATTGCCGATTTCGCGCTCTTGCTGGAATCCTACATACGGATAGCGGCGGGAAGAGGGTTTGATATCTTCCAATGTGATGTTTTCAAGCATCTTCTTACGTGATGTCGCTTGCTTCGATTTGGAAGCATTGGCACTGAAACGCGCGATGAAGGATTGCAGTTCTTTGATTTTCTCTTCTTTTTTCTTGTTTTCATCCTGCGCCATTTGCGTTGCCAGCTTGCTGGATTCGTACCAGAAATCATAGTTTCCGACATAAAGCTGGATCTTGCCGAAGTCGACATCCGCAATATGGGTGCAAATCTTATTCAGGAAGTGACGGTCGTGGGATACGACGATGACTGTATTCTCGAAATTGATCAAGAATTCCTCCAGCCATTGGATGGCCTGCAAATCAAGTCCGTTCGTCGGCTCATCCAGCAGAAGGACATCCGGGTTGCCGAACAAAGCTTGTGCCAAGAGCACTTTCACTTTCTCCGCACCAGTCAGTTCCGCCATCTTTTTGTCATGCAAGCTTTCCGGGATACCTAGTCCTTTCAAAAGGACAGCCGCATCGGATTCTGCTTCCCAGCCGTTCAGCTCTGCGAATTCACCTTCAAGCTCGGCAGCACGCATGCCATCTTCCTCGGAGAAGTCAGCCTTTGCATAAAGGGCATCTTTTTCCTCGATGATCTTGAACAGGCGCTCATGCCCCATCATGACGGTCTGCAGGACTTCATGCTCTTCATAACCAAAGTGGTTCTGTTTCAGGAAGGCAAGACGCTCTCCGTCGCCGATTGCCACATTGCCTGTTTGCGGCTCGACTTCACCGGAAAGTACCTTCAAGAAAGTGGATTTTCCGGCACCATTCGCACCAATGACCCCATAGCAGTTCCCTGGGGTGAATTTTATATTAACTTCTTCAAATAGCTTCTTATCGCCATATTGCAATCCTACATTATTTACCGTTATCATGTATTCTTTTTCCTCCATGATCAAAAATGTCACGCATGCCTTAAGCTTACGGGATTTATAGGTGTAAGTCAATGTTCTGAATTTTGCATGACGCAGGCAGGAGGCAAGAGCCGGCTTATCAAAATGAATCCTGTCAGGGTACTGTCCCATGCCCGGCGCTCCCGAAAAAAGCTGCCATGTGCTACACTATAGGAAGTGATTCGAGAAAGGATGTTTTCATGGGTAAAACGGTTGTACTGGCAGAGAAGCCATCTGTCGGCCGCGATATAGCTCGTGTTCTTGGATGTACGAAGAAAACGAATAGCTATATGGAAGGAAAAGACTATATTGTAACGTGGGCGCTTGGTCACTTGGTGACGCTGGCTGACCCGGAGACATATGACGATAAATATAAAACATGGAAGATAGAGGATCTGCCGATGCTGCCGGACAAGCTGAAGCTTGTCGTGATCAAGCAGACTGGCAGACAGTTCAGCACGGTCAAAACACAGCTGAACAGAAGCGATGTCAGCGAGATTGTCATTGCGACGGATGCCGGACGCGAGGGGGAGCTTGTGGCACGCTGGATCCTGGAAAAAGCACGTGTCAACAAGCCGGTGAAGCGGTTATGGATCTCCTCGGTGACGGATAAAGCGATCAAGGATGGATTCAAAAACCTGAAAAGCGGCAAGCAATTCGAGAATCTTTATAAATCGGCGGTAGCACGTGCAGAAGCAGACTGGTATGTCGGACTTAATGCGACACGGGCTCTGACAACGAAGTTCAATGCGCAGTTATCCAGCGGGCGCGTGCAGACGCCGACGCTGGCAATGATCCATCAGCGGGAAGAAGAGATCAAGAACTTCAAGCCGGAGACATTTTATGGTATCGAAGCCAAGACTCAAAAAGGCTTGCGCCTCATCTGGAAGGATCAGAAGCATAACAGTACACGCACGTTTTCCAAAGACAAGGCAGAACAGGTGCTGCGGAAGCTGGATCAGGTGAAGGGCACCGTGCAGGAAGTGGAGAAGAAGCTGAAGAAAAGCTATGCTCCGCAATTGTATGATTTAACGGAACTTCAGCGTGATGCCAACCGGCTGTTCGGTTTTGGCGGTAAGGAAACGCTCAATATCATGCAGCAGCTGTATGAGCGTCATAAACTTTTGACATATCCGCGGACTGATTCCCGTTATCTGTCCTCGGATATCGTCCCGACACTGAAAGATCGTGTAAAAGCCGCTGGCGTGGGAAGCTATGGCCGTTTGGCTACAAAAATCGCCAATGCACCGATCAAGGCGACGAAAGCATTTGTAGATGATAAAAAGGTATCCGATCACCATGCAATCATTCCGACGGATCAGAATGCATATGGTGCCGATCTTTCGGATAAGGAACGGAAGATCTATGACTTGGTCATCAAGCGTTTCTTTGCGGTGCTGTTCCCGCCATTTGAATATGAACAGACGACGTTGACTGTCGAAGCTGCGGGGGAAGTGTTTACCGCCAAAGGGAAAATCGTGAAGAAACAAGGCTGGAAGGAAGTCTATGCGAATCGTTTCGATGACGAGGAAGCTGATGATGACCAGACGCTGCCGAATGTCGAAAAAGGGGAGCAGTGGACGCTCGCATATCGGATGACAACGGGGGAAACAAAACCTCCGGAAAGATTCACGGAAGGTACCTTGCTGCATGCGATGGAAAATCCGGTCCGATTCATGGCCGGAGAGAACAAGGATCTTATCAAAACGATCGGCCGAACTGGCGGACTGGGCACAGTAGCGACACGCGCCGATATCATCGATAAGCTATTCAATACGTTATATATCGAGAAGCAGGGCAAATACTTGAAGATCACATCCAAAGGGCGGCAGCTGCTGGAGCTCGTACCGGAAGAGCTGAAATCCCCTGCGCTGACAGCGGAATGGGAAATGAAGCTGGGTGCCATTGCCGAAGGGAAGCTGAACCAGAAGCAATATATCTCGGAAATGAAGCAGTATGCCAAAGAAGTCGTCACGCAAATCAAAAACAGTGAGCATAAGTACAAACACGATAATATAACTGGCACGCAATGCCCGGATTGCGGCAAGCTGATGCTGGAGGTCAATGGTAAACGCGGTCGTATGCTCGTCTGTCAGGATCGGGAATGCGGACATAAGAAGAATATCGCCAAAACGACGAATGCCCGCTGCCCTAACTGCCATAAACGTTTGGAGCTCCGCGGTGAAGGGGAAGGACAGATGTTCTTCTGTAAGTGCGGCCATCGTGAAAAGCTAAGTACATTCAACGAGCGCCGGAAAAAGGAAAAATCCAATAAAGCGAGCAAACGAGATGTACAGAAGTATCTGAAGAAGAACCAGCAGGATGATGGCTTCACCAATACTGCCTTGGCTGATGCATTGGCAAAATTCAAGAAACAATAAACGAAAGTAAAGACCTGCCGATTGGATATCGGCAGGTCTTTTTCAATGCATGCGGACTGGAGTCCCTTCTTGGAAGGCGAGTTTGCGAACGACCTCATCCCACACAATTTTCCCCCCATATAGGAGGAAGACAAAACCGAATACTGCATCCAAATATGCTTGGAATCCGAGGACGATCTTACGGATACGTTTCATGCCGATAAGGAGCAGTGCCCCGACGTACCAAGTGCTGTTGCCGAGCAAGAAACAAATGATCAGCAATAATGGATTGTGCAGCTGATCGGTACTGGCGAATTGCGGAAAAATACTGAGGAAGAACAGGCTGACCTTCGGATTCAGGAAATTGCTTAAAAATCCCATGCGAAAAGCATGTGTTTTCGTGATTGTAAATGTCGTGTTTTCCTGCTGTCGTTTCTGTCTGCGAACGAGATGGATAATCCTCTTGATTCCGAGATAAATCAGGTAACAGGCACCGAGAAGCCGGATGCCGGTGAACAGGAGGATGGATTGCTGCAGGATCATCGATAGACCAAGCAAGGCAAAACTGATATGTATAAGCAGACTGCAGCGGTTGCCGAGCAGTGTGATGAATCCGGATCTTTTGCCTTGTGCCAATGTGTTCCGTGTCATAAGCAGGAAATCAGGTCCTGGCGTTGCAGCCAAAGCAAATCCAAGCAGGATGATATCAAGCATAGGGAAAACCTCCTTTTCAAAGATTCTAACATTGTGGGGTGCGGAATGGCATGCACATAAAAAATCTCTATAACAGCAGGAAAGGGTCATTTTCTTATGGGAGGAATAAAGGAAGGAGGAGAGTGATATGCCGCCTAAACATATCGTTTCTGCAGCGGCGATTGTGAGGACATATTTTTTTGATCAAAGGTCCGAGGAGGGGCTGGGAAATGCCTGGCGGGCAGGTGGAGGAGGGTGAATCCCTCGCCCAGGCAGCAGTCCGCGAAGTGAAGGAAGAAAGCGGCATTGAAATCGAAGTGACGAAGTTTTGCGGGATTTATCAAAATACCGGGAAAAGCATCTGCAATACATTATTCCTTGGCAGGCCGATCGGCGGTATTTGTACACCGTCTGAGAGGATCGAGAGCTATCTGGATGAAGCCCAGCATCCCTTTTATGTAGCATTCTGATACATAGGAAGCACCTTGCTCAGGAAAAATAGGCAAGGTGCTTTTTCGTTTTCAGACGAAGATTGCAGGGAAAAGCCAAGTGAAACAGGGAAGGGTGACGTTATATGGCAATGCCGAAGGAAGAAGGTCTGGACCATACCCTGGCTTTCTTGAAGGAAGGGTATGAATTCATCCTGCATCGGAGGAAGAGCTTTCAGTCCGATGTATTCGAGACTACTTTGCTTGGAAAAAAGGCGATTTGTCTCGGCGGAAAAGAAGGAGCGGAGCTTTTCTATGATACAGATAAATTCATCCGAGCTGGTGCTGCTCCGAATCGCCTCGTCAAAACACTGTTCGGGGAAGGCGGCGTTCAGACACTGGATGGAGAGCAGCATAGAAATCGAAAAGAGATGTTCATGTCCATCATGACAAGAAACCAGCTTCAGAAATTGGATCAGCTTATCGAGAGGGAATGGGACCGGGCGAGTGAAAAATGGGATGAAGCAGACCAAATCAAATTATACGAAGCATCACACCATATACTGATGAAGGCAGCGTGTGGATGGGCAGGTGTACCGCTGGATGACGAAAAGAAAAGGACAGAACAAATGCGCCATTTATTCGAAGCGCCGGCTGCCCTTGGAGCTTCCCATTGGCAAGGGCGAGTCTCGCGTTCCGGTGCGGAAAAGTGGATCTCGGAGTTGGTGCAGCAAGTACGCAGCGGTGACTTGCACCCGATCCGGGAAGGCGCGCTCTATGTCTTTTCATGGCATCGGGATGCAGATGGCGAGCTTTTGCCTGCGGAGGTTGCGGCTGTTGAAGTGCTGAATATACTCCGGCCGATTGTCGCCATCAGTATTTACATTGTATTTGCCGCCCTTGCCCTGCATCAATTTCCGGAGGAAAAGAAACGCCTGGAACGAGGGGATGGCAGTATCCATCGTTTCGTACAAGAAGTCCGCCGTTTTTATCCCTTCTTCCCAGCGACGCTGGCCAAGGTGAAAAAGGATTTTGAATGGAATGGCTATCAGTTCAAAGAAGGCACGATGACATTACTGGATTTATACGGCAACAATCACGATCCGCATCTATGGGAACAGCCTGATTTATTCCGGCCGGAGCGATTTCTCGATTGGGATAAGAGCCCATTTGACTTCATCCCGCAAGGAGGCGGGGATTTCGGCATGGGACACCGCTGTGCCGGGGAGTGGGTGACGATCCAGGTAATGGAAGTGAGTGTGGATTTTCTTGTGAATAAGCTGAGGTATATGGTGCCGGAACAGGATTTGAGCTATAGCCATTCGTCCATGCCGAGCATGCCGAAGAGTCAGATGATACTGACAGATATTCGGAAAGTCAGCAGCTGATCCATGCATATTATGCGATAATGAAGAGGAGGAGATATGTATGGAAATCCTGCTTTTCCTTATCGCATTCACCGTACATAATATAGAGGAAGCTTTTTTCTTGCCTGAGTGGTCCGAGACAAGCAGATGTCGACGCACTGTGGAGCCTAAGGTCTTCCATTTTGCTGTGTTTCATGCCTGATCTTTTTACTTTTCGCCGCCGGGGAAAGAATCTTCAAGTTGTAGCTTCCAAGCATCGGCAATGATGCATTCATAAGGAGAGATATAGGGGGAATGCAGTATCCATGAGAGTATACTGCCTATACCAGAAAACTAGCATGAGAGAAGGAAGGGGATTTCCGCATGGAAACAGATTGGTATAAACTGGATAGCGCCGGCAAGCTATATGCTTCCACTGTTACATCCAGGGTTTCCACCGTCTTTCGTCTTTCGGCAAGTATGTATAAGTCGATAAACGCTGCATACCTTCAAGAAGCTCTGGAGGAAACACTGGAAGAGATTCCTTCTTTTAAAGTTGTCGTGAAAAGAGGCGTCTTTTGGTATTATTTCGAAAAAACAACGGCTATTCCCGTTGTTTCCGAAGAGCACTATTACCCTTGTTCCAATCTATTTTTCAGAGGACGCAACACATTTCCCTACAGGGTTCTTTACTATAATAAGAAAATCTCCTTAGAGCTTTCCCATATGCTGACTGACGGAACCGGCGGAATGGAGTTCTTAAAGCTTCTCGTGAGGAACTATCTGAAAAGGGAAGGAATCAGTGTCCCGTCCCCGGGAAAAAAGCTAGGGGACTTTAATTTTGATAATGCATTCATCCAGCATTATGAAAAATCGGTTCCAAACTGGCAGGAGGCGCTGGATAAAGCCTATAAGATTCCTATCAGATTGGACAAGAGGGGAGTGTATCATGTTACAACCGGTAAGCTGAAAGTAGAGGTCTTGAAAGAGGTATCCAGAAAACATCAAACCAGCGTCACAACCTATTTGCTGGCATTATATACTGAGATTTTGATCGGCATTCAAGAACAAAATTCAAAAAAGAGGAAACAGCCCATCACAATGAACGTCCCTGTCAATCTGCGTAACTTCTTTGAAAGCAGCACACTGAAAAATTTCTTTGTAAGTGTTCCGATCACAATCGATCCCCGTCTCGGTACCTATAGCTTCGAGGATATTGTGGAAGCGATCAGTATCGAGCTGAAACGATATTTAAATGGTAAACAATTAAAGACGCTGATTGCCCGAAGTGTCAGGGGAGAACGGCATTTCCTGCTTCGGACGCTCCCTTTGTTTGTAAAGGACTGGATTTCCCCGCTGGTCCACGCCAGGTTTGGCGAAAACCTGTATACAAGTTCCATTTCCAATCTCGGGGTGATATCCCTTGAAAAAGAATTGGAAGAATATGTGCAGCGGTTTGATTTCTACCCCCCGCCAAGCATCGGCAACAAAATAAAAGCCGGCGTAATCAGCTACAAGGATGATATGTATATTACATTCGGAAATTTGTCGAACGATAGGATAGTGGAAAGGATGTTCTTCAGGAAATTAGTCGAAGAGGGCATCCAAATAAAAATTGAAACAAACAGGAGTGCATATTGATGGCTTACTGTCCTAAATGCGGGGTGAGTGTCGAGAAGGATCAGGTTCCTTGTCCGCTATGCTTTACCTATATACCAAAGGTCTTGAGCGATGAGGAATTGTTGGATACGAATGGCTTTCCGAAATATTACAGTTTGTATGAGAACCTGGTCAGTTTCTTTATCCGTATCATTTTCCGGGTTCTTTGTGTGTTGATGATATTGGGATTCCTGGTGCCTTCGTTGATAGACTTCCTATTGAATAAAGCCTTTACCTGGTCTTTATACAGCAATTTATCCATTTTGATGGGCTGGTGCTTCTTCTACGTTCTATTTGGCTATGTCAAAAGAACAAGAGATAAAATCATCGTTTTACTGATGACCATATGTGCTGGATTATTCGGATTTGACTTCATCCATGGATATACGGGCTGGTCTGTCGAGATAGCATTCCCGATATTGATCATAGCTTTGTTGCTGCTGTTGCTGAATATAGCAATTTATAAAAGAAATAGAAGCTGGTTCCGTCAAAGCGGATATATTATTTTTTCGCTTCTCATTCTGATCGTTGGAATCGATTTTGTCTTGAAAAGGTATTTGCATGCTGAAGATATCATCCTGCAATCTTCGAAAGACCTCCTTCCTTCTACTTTGCTGGGATCTGTTCTGCTGCTGATTTCCTATAGGATGCCGAAAAAATGGATGGAGAAATTAAAGCGTAAATTCCATATCTGATGTTTATCGTCCCAATGCAATAACAATGGAGAAGCTGAAGGAGGCTGGGACATAACTAATTTCCCAGTGCTTAAAACCGAATCTTATTCTTGAGCGCTGCTTTCCACGGGCACGGCCTCAGCCTCCTCGTGGAAAGGTCCCCACTGCGGGGTCTTCAGCTCGCGCTGTTCCCGCAGGAGTCTCCGCGTTCTCCCTACACTGGGATAGATAACCAATCAAAAAACCGAACTTATGCAAATTTTCGTATGAAGATTTGCAGTATAGTTCGGTTTTTTATTTGGCTAAAACACTTTTGTCCCAGCCTCTTTTTGTTTGTCTTCATTGAATTGATATTCCCAAGAAAAGCCCTGCGTGGGATAAAGCGCCCACTCCGTGCTTTCTCACTTACCGCTCTGTTTCTAATCAGTCCCCTTCGCTTTTCGTAAGACCAAAGTCTTACTTAAGTTATGGCTGGGGGTCGTTATGGTGGAGGGGGAATGAAGGTAGACTAGGAGTATGAAAGGAGTGAGGCGTGATGAAGAAGGTTTTATTGATCATTGGTGCTGTCATTGCTGGGGCGGTGCTGCTGGCGAACCTTGGGTCGCTGCTTGTGCTGGCTGTCAGTGTGGCAATTGGTTATTACGGTTTGAGGAGATTCATCATGACCGATAGTGTCGGTGCCAAGATTGGCTGGGGCATTGTCATTGGGATTGGTGTTTGCATCTCCCTTTCCAATCTGCCGGCGTTGATCGGTTTGATTGCCCTGGCGGCGCTGTACTATATGTACAAAGCTTGGAAAAAAGAAAAGGAAGCAGAGAAGTTCGATTATACTCTTTAATTTAAAGGAGGAGCATAGTGGACGATTACTTGGAGCAGCGAGTACGTGTGCTGGAGCTGGAAGTGGAGGAGCTGAAGGAGAAGGCAAAGCCGGGTCGGGATAATACGTGGATATGGGCGTTTATTCCGATTCTGGCACTGTTGATTCCAGTACTGGCACTTGTCGGAGATATATTCTAATCAAAAAGGAGAGATACACATGGAAAACATTTTTACTCGAATCAAACAGGCGGTTGCAGCAGATTTTCACGAAATCTTGGATAAGAAGGAAGAAAAGAATCCAACGGTGCAGCTAAGCCAGTATATCCGTCAATGTGAGCAGCAGGCGAAGAAAATTCGCGAGTTGATCGAGAAGCAGTATCAGCTGAAGCATGATTTTACAAAAGAATATCATGCAGCACAGGCAATGGCGGATAAACGGGAGCGGCAGGCAAAGCTTGCGGCAGAGCAAGGGGAGGCTGAACTGGCCGAACAGGCACAAGAGGAGCGCGGACAATACCAAGAGCGTGCAGATAAGATCAAGGCAATGATGGAAAAAGCTGCTTCTGATCTGCAGGAGCTGGAGAAAAAATACGTCCAGATGAAGCATAAACTGAAGGATCTTTACGTGAAGAAAATGGAATTCGCGGAGCGGGAAAATGTCGCGAAAGCACACCGCGGGATGAATGAGATCCTCAAGCACAAGCCCGAGTTTGAATTCGCCTCCAACAAATTAAATGATCTGGAAGGATATATCGACCGGCTGGAGCGAAAGGTGGATGCGGATTATCGTAAGATGACACTGGATGCCAAACTGGCAGAGCTGGAAAGGAAATCTAGTTAAAATAAGCATGACGTGGTAATCTAGGAAGGACACAGACGGCTGTGTGCTTCCTTGTTTACACTTGCCGCATGAAAGGGGTGCCTCGGAGTGAAGCCGAACGATATGATACGCTGGCTGCTCATCACGGCAGCAGTGGTTTTCCTGGCTGAATTATTGCTATCGGGGACAGGTGTGCTGATTGGCATCGGTATGGGTATACTGTTCATCTATCTCGGAAAACGGCAGTTATCCGGTCGTAAGGGGACGATTTTATTTTGGCTGGGCATAGTCATAGTGGCCATGAGTTTATTGCAATCATTCGCTTTTTATTTAGTTTTGACAGCTGGAATCATCTATTACTTTTCCAAAATCCACGATACGACGGATAAACCGCAAACCTATCAGCCATCTTTTGACCACGCATCATCGGAGGAGTCGGTCTTCGAAAAAAAATCATTGTTTCAAAATAGCTGGTTCGGTGCGCAGTCGGCAGGCGGCAATGTGTACGAATGGCAGGATACCAATATTCAGTCATTCATCGGCGATACGATCATCGATCTGAATTATACGGTACTGCCGAAAGAAGAAGCTGTGCTGATGGTGCGTAAAGTATTGGGGAATGTACGGATCATCGTTCCATATGATATAGAAGTGGATGTGCATCATTCCGTTGTTTATGGATCGATCGCCATCTTTGAGCATAGGGAACAGAACAGCTGGAATAAAGTGATTCATATGCGTACAAAAGGCTATCAGCAATCCTCCCAGCGCATCAAAATCGTCACAAGTGTTGTAGCTGGCAAGCTGGAGGTGGTGCGCGTATGAGCAATATCGTCAAACGCCATGTCGGTTTTGGCATGCTGTACAGTCTGCTTTTGCTTGCGGGATTGGCGGCATTGTATCTGCTGGATTTTCCAATCGATGATTGGAAATCGATTTGGACCATGCATGAAAGTAATATGCCGTTTTTGATTGCAGCACCGCTTTTCGTCTTATTTTCAGGTGCGATTCTTGGATTGTTTTCCGGCCTGTATTGGCGGAGGCGCTGGCATCAGGCAGCCCGGGAACTGGAGAGCATCCGGGAGGGGCAGCAGCCTTTGAAGAAGCGCAGCTTCAGTTTATCCGAGCTGCAGCACACCTGGGCCGAGCTGGAACGTCTGCAGGCTTATATGAACGAACAGGCTAAGCTTGCACAGAAATTGACGAATGAGCGGGTGATCGACCGCGAAGAAGAGGTCCAGCGCATCGTCTCGGAAGAGCGAAATCGTTTGGCAAGGGAGCTGCATGACTCTGTCAGCCAGGAACTGTTCGCGGCCTCCATGCTGATTTCCGCCCTGACCGAATCCGAAGAAGGAGAGACAGCAATGTTCACTGCATTGAAGCAGCTTGAAGCAATGGTCCAGCAATCGCAGCTGGAGATGCGGGCGCTGCTTTTGCACCTTAGACCTGCAGCCCTGAAAGGGAAAACGCTGCAGGAAGGGATGGATATGCTCCTGGAAGATCTGCGGGCGAAGGTGCCGCTTTCGATTGAATGGGAGCTGGATACCTTCCCTGTGGAAAAAGGTATCGAGGATCAGCTATTCCGTATCGTGCAGGAATCTGTATCCAATACGCTGCGTCATGCAAAAGCGGAAAGTCTTTCAATCAAGCTTCTCCAGCGTGACAGCTTCATCATCCTGCTCGTTGCGGATGATGGTATCGGCTTCGAAATAGGCACCGAACAGCCGGGAGCTTACGGTTTACAAAATATGAAGGAAAGAGCAGCGGAAATCGGTGCCCATCTGCGGGTGGTAAGTGTGCCGAACCAAGGTACACGCTTGGAGGTGCGGGTTCCGATGCTTGATAGGGAGGAAGAATGGACATGATCAAGGTTCTATTTGTAGACGATCATGAAATGGTGCGGATCGGTGTTTCGGCATATCTATCGACGCAAGCCGATATCGAGGTCATCGGAGAAGCGGACAATGGGGAGGAAGCGGTTCGACTGGCGCTGGAATTGAAACCGGATATCATCCTGATGGACCTTGTGATGGACCGGATGGATGGGATAGAAGCGACCAGACAGATCGTAACGGCCTGGCCCGAGGCTAAGGTGATTGTCGTCACGAGTTTTCTGGATGATGATAAAGTGTATCCGGCCTTGGAAGCGGGTGCAGCCAGTTATCTGCTGAAAACATCCAAAGCAACGGAAATAGCCAAGGCAATAAGATCTACATATAATGGAAATGCTGTTTTCGAACCGGAAGTGACCAATAAAGTGATGGCTCGCATGCGGCAGCCGCAGGCTCCTGCCTTGCATGAAACACTGACAGCAAGGGAGCGGGAGGTATTGCTTTTGATCGCCAAGGGAAGATCCAATCAAGAGATCGCCTCGGAGCTGTTCATCGCCCTGAAGACAGTAAAGGTGCATGTCAGCAATATATTGAGCAAGCTGGAGGTGCAGGATCGCACGCAAGCGGCCATCTATGTGCATGAAAATGGATTGCTCCAGTGAAAAAGCAGGCTTCCCTTTAAAGGGAATGCCTGCTTTTTTATAAACCGAATGTATCGTTCGGGATATACAGTTTGAAGCTCAAGTCATCATTCGGCAAATCGAATTGCTCTACTTCCACATGGAAGTTGTTTTGTAATTCCATCTGCGTGACAGCGACATAGATGGATTCCTTATCTGGATTGATTGTGACCCATTCAGGCATCTTATAATATCTGTCTATATATTTAAGGACCTTATCATTCGGCAGGGATAGACTTCCAAGGGAGATATCCCGCTGTACGAGCAATAGATCCCCATTTTCCTGTACTTGCGGTTCAAGGGTGATCTGCAGCGGAATCCTTACGCCGAATGCAGTGATTCCCCCTCTCAATTCCACAGCATCATCCCCGAGTACAACCGAATAATTATCGGAGTCATCGTTCAGTTCCTTGTCGATGTATGCGTTGATCAGTTCATTGACGTTTGCTTTGGTCGAGCTGATTGTGAACTCGGAAGAATCCGAGCTATCGAATTGGGCTTCCTTTGGCGGCTCCGGAGCCGGACTGAATGCCGGAAGGAAGATAAGCAAAAGCAAAAGCAGCAGGACAACACCGTTTGCAATAGCCAATATTTTAAAGTATTTTTTCCAGTCCCGCTGTTTCGGCGGCCGTGTTTCATTTTTTCTGTTTTCCATGATAGTCACACCTGCCTATTCATCGTCTTCCTGTATAACAGGTTTGATACTCTCCAATACCCGTTCGGCAACTTTTCCATACCCGACTTCATTTGGATGGAAGTAGTCATCAGCCAATAAAGCTGCTGTCTGATTATGGAATAAATCGGCTGTTTCAATATAATGCTGGTCTTCTTCTTCTGCAACCTGCTTTCCAATGGCATTATATTCATCTACGATCGTGCCGAGCTGATCCTCGATTTGAGGGAAGGATTCCTCAAAAGGATTATAAAAGCCGATCAAATATACTTCAGCATCGGGATTCAATGTCCCGATTTTATTGAATACTTCTTTCATCCGTTCTTCATAGGACGGCATGGCCGCGCTGTAGTCATCGTAATCCAGATCAGTGAAGTGATCCTTAGTCACTTTCATGATATCATTGGCGCCGATCGTAATCAGGACAACATCTGCATTCTCGATGGAGGCCGAGATGACAGGATCGTCCAGTCTTTTCAGCAGCTGATCCGTTCGATTGCCGCGTTTGCCGAAATTATCGATTTTGACGTGATCATCTGTTTCTTCGAACGTTTGCTTTAGAATGCCGACATACCCGCCATTCCCTGTCGTGTCTCCCACTCCTTGGGTCAGGGAATCACCGATTGCGGTGATATGCAGATCTTCCTTGATGAAGAGGCCGATTGTATCCTTGAGCAATCGCTGGAAAGCCTTCTTTATTTCGGAGGAAGTATCTGCTTCTTCTTCCGATGCAGCCGGATTTTCCGCGGTGTCATTGGAATTATCGGTTTCACTAGGTACAATTTCGGTAGGGGCATTCGTGACCGTTGCTTTTTTATCGGTTCCTGCAAAAACAATCACTGCCCCGATTACAATGGCGAGCAGGAACGATGCAACCATGTAGTAGATTTTTCTTTTATGCAAGCATCATCACCCTCGATCAGCAGAAATATGATTGCGTATTCCCGCCATTTGGGCGGCGGGATACTGAAAATACAATTGTTAATTGGTTGTAAAACTATATCTTACTAGATTCAGAGAAGGTTGGGTAGTGGGAACAGCTGGTACCCCGCAATGTTTTGCTGAATGTTTTGTTGGGAACACGTTTTACTAAAAGGGTAGGAGGAGCACAGTATGAAGGAATACGGTGCTATGCCGAATAAGGATGTATCAGGCTGGTACGTGAAAATGGAAGATGCTGCCGTTTTGGAGGCAGAAGGACTTGCCCGGGAAAATGCACCCAGCAAACTCATCATCTGTGATGCACAGCATGAGGTAAAAGAAGAGAGACGGTTTTAAAAATACCGGCTTTTGTTGCCGGTATTTTTTAACCCTTTGGGCAGTTCCTGAATAAGCTGAACAGCAGGAGGTGCAAGTATGGAATTTTCCTTGCTGCTGTTAGCTTTTTCGGGAATCGCATTGATCAGTATCGGAGTGCTGCGTCATGTCACCAAGGACCCGTTTGTTTTATTCATCCCAGCTGCTGTAACGGCACTGCTGCTGCTTGTAACCAGTATATTCTCTGTCCTGTTCCAGGGGGAACTCATCAAAGGGACATTATACATCTTTGCTTCTATCTTATGTGGATTATTCGTGATATTGCTTTTCTTGCCACCTTTTCGTAAATGAAGGTGGCTTATTTTACAGCTTCGGCATGCTTCAGCTGCTTTGTCGTCAGACGCTTCATGCGGATGCCGGATATGGTGTAGAGAAGCAATGCCCCCCAAATGCATGTGAAAGCAATCAAATGTGCATGTGTGAATGCTTCACCGAATAAAGTGACACCCAAAATCAGCATGAGTGTTGGTGCAATATACTGGAGCAGGCCGATCGTCGTCAAAGAAAGTCTGCGGGCGCCAAAGGCGAATAGCAGAAGCGGCGCTGCTGTGGCAGCTCCGGATAAGAATAGGACGACAGCTGTACCAGCTGATATGGGATCACTGTCCGCAGCAGGCACAAAGAGCAAATAAAGGATAGCCAACGGGGTGACGAACATCGTCTCGATTGTCAGTCCGAACATAGGCGGGATCGTCACTACCTTTTTAAGCAGGCCATAGACAGCGAAAGTGATTGCCAGCAGGAACGACACCCAAGGAAATACCCCATAACTGAAGGTGAGATATATGACGCCGATAGCTGCAAGGATGAAGCTGATGATCTGTAAAAGCGTGCTTTTTTCCTTCAGGACGATCATGGCGAGCAGGATGCTGATGAGCGGGTTTATGTAGTAACCCAGGCTGGACTGCAGGACATGACCGGAATTTACTGCCCAGATGAATACGAGCCAATTGAGGCTGACCATGATGGAAGCTGCGAACAACCCCCAGAATGCGCGTTTATCCAAAAACAGATCCTTCAGCTGTCTGATGAAGGGACGGATTTTTCCCAGCAGAAGGACGATTAGGATCATCGTGACAAAGGACCAGACAATTCGATGGGCAAGCAAGTGGCCGGCATCGATTCCCTCTAATAAATTCCAAAATAACGGCAGTACGCCCCACATCACATATGCGATGGCGGCATATACGACACCTGACTTGGATGATTGCGATTGCATGATGGCATGCGCCTCTCTTTCTAATCTCTGTATGGATTAAGTGTAAGGTTTGTGTATCGGGGTTTTCAATACTTTTATTCTTTAAAGGGTAGAGAAGTTGTCAATGCCCGATAGAATGCTATATATTAGTATGGGTAATTGGAAATATATGAAGGGAGACGCTCATGTGCATATATTTGCGTATTTATTAGGATTATTAACTATCATAAATATCCTCCTCGCACTGGCAATTGTCTTCCTGGAACGGCGCGATGCCAGTGTCACATGGGCATGGCTTCTCGTACTGGTATTCATACCGGTGGCGGGCTTCGTGATTTATTTGCTTTTTGGCCGCAAACTCTCGGGCAAGATCTTCACCTGGGATACGAAGTCAAGGCTTGGTGTGAAGAAACAAGTGCAGGCCCAATTGCGTGCCATCGAGGAAGATACATTCGTCTATGAGCAAGAAGCAGTCAAGGAATACAAAGACCTTGCCTACATGCATCTGCGCAATGATGATGCCATCCTGACACAGGGGAACGAGGTGGAGCTGTTCACGGACGGCCAAAAGAAATTCCATGCGCTGCTGCATGATCTTTCACAGGCGAAGGACCATATCCATCTCCTGTATTATATCGTGCGCAGTGACAAGCTGGGGGAACGGCTGGCTGACGTGCTTATCAAGAAAGCACAAGAAGGTGTCAAAGTCCGGTTTCTGTATGATGATATGGGTTCGCGCAGCATCAAAAAGAGCTATGTGCGCAAACTCGTGAAAGCTGGAGTGGAGATTGAAGCTTTCTTCCCGTCTTTCATACCAAAAATCAACCTGAAGCTCAATCACCGGAATCACCGGAAGCTGGCGATCATCGATGGAAAAGTCGGCTACATTGGCGGCTTTAACATCGGAGATGAATATCTGGGCTATGATAAGAAATTCGGTTATTGGCGTGATACGCATCTGCGGATAACAGGAGAGGCAGTAAGAGCAATGCAGACGCGTTTCATTTTGGACTGGAACCAGGCCTCGCGCCATGATATCGAGTATGAGGATCGTTATTATTTGTCGGAACCGACGGGTAATATCGGGGTACAGATCGTCTCAAGCGGTCCGGATTCCGAGTGGGAGCAGATCAAACATGGCTACATCAAGATGATTCTCTCAGCCAAGAAATACGTCTATATCCAGACACCATATTTCATCCCTGATGAAAGTCTGGCGGATGCAGTGAAGATTGCAGTGCTGTCAGGGGTGGATGTACGGATCATGATCCCGAACAAGCCCGATCACCCATTCGTCTATTGGGCGACTTATTCCAATGCAGGTGACTTGATCAATGCCGGGGCAAAGGTTTATATCTACCAAAATGGATTCCTCCATGCCAAGACGATCGTTGTCGATGATAAGATATCTTCCGTCGGGACAGCGAATATCGATGTCCGCAGTTTCAGGCTGAATTTTGAAGTGAATGCATTTTTATATGACGAAAATACGGCGGGGGTATTGAAAGAAAAATTTGAAGAGGATATCCTATTATCAACGGAACTTTCACATACACTATATCAACAGAGATCAAATTGGATCCGTTTCAAGGAATCCCTCTCACGTTTGATCTCCCCGATCTTGTAGCCTAAAGTTTGGCGGAAAGAAGGAACCCAAGTGAAATCGAAACCATGCATCGCATCTTTGACAGTGAAAACGTCCCATGTACTTCCTCCTGATACGAATACCCACGGTACGCTTTTCGGAGGAACGCTTATGGCTCATATCGATGACGTAGCGGCAATCGCTGCCTATCGTCACGCCAGGCAGCTTGTAGTGACAGCTTCAACCGACAGTGTAGACTTCCTTGCACCAGTGAAAGAGGGAGATACAATCTGTGTCGAAGCTTTTGTCACATGGACGAACAATACCTCCATGGAAGTCTTTGTCAAAGCCGTGACAGAGGACTTACGCACAGGAGACAGAAAAGTATCGGCGACTGCGTTTGTTACGATGGTTGCACTGGATGAGAACAATCAGCCAGTCGAGGTGCCGGAAGTATTCCCGGAAAGTCCCGAAGAGAAATGGCTGCATGATGGTGCACCGCAGCGTGCTGCTTACCGCAAAGAACGTTTGAAGCGTTCCAAGGAGATGGCGGTGGCATTCGGAACTGATTATCCATGGTTCCGTAATGACGGACGCAACTTCGAAGAAGAATGAGCAAGACGAGCCTGTTTCACCGCAGGCTCGTCTTTTTTATGTCAGTATATTCTTTTCTGCATATTCCCGTAGATCGGCAGCTGTTTTTGTAAGCTTTTCGATTTCGATCATGAACTCGTTCACCAGCTTGGCTTCTTCCTGTGTGGAACTGGAAATATCCTGAAAGTCATTTTGCATTTGATGGATGGAGTCCTTGATCGCATTCAATGTGTCCTCGATGCTGATCGTTGCATTTTTCGACTCGACACTCAGCTTGCGGACTTCAGCAGCTACGACGCCAAAGCCAGCTCCGGCGCTGCCGACGCGTGCTGCCTCGATAGCGGCATTGAGGCCGAGCAGATTCGTCTGTTCACTGATGCCTTTGATCGTTCCGGCAATATCGGTTATTTTGGCTGAATGAGCCACCGTATTGCGTGTGTTTTCCGAGATTTGCTCGGTTGTTGCGAAGAGCTCCTCCGAATGTACGGCAATATGCTGGATATTTCCGAGTAGGGCATCCGTGACACTTTCCATTGCTGCTGATGATGTTTTTGAATAAATCCTGCTTGGCTGTCGTAACCGCGAAATTCATCCCGCCAATCATATTGCCGGCATCATCTTTTATCGGAATGGAGATGCTGTCGAAAGGTGCACCGAATTCCTCTTTCGGCACTTTTACGACTGTGACACCTTCCGGATTGACTTGCTTGAAATGTTTATAGTCTTTTGGCAGCGGATCACCAGCCTGGTGATGGAAGTTAAGATCTGCGCTTGGAGAATAGTATAGATACTGCTCAGCATCAAAAATGGTGATCATTGCTTCCTCTCTGAGCACTGCTTTTATATATGGTACTGCCGTGATGATCGCTTCTATCTTTTTTCCAATGTCATTCCCCTTAAAATTCATACATTTGTATCTATCGGAGGAAAACGGAAATAGTTTAGTGTTTTGATCACAAAAAAAGAGAGCTGAATATTTACAGCTTCTCTTTTTCCAATGGCTGGATCAAATGGCTGAAGAAGTCATTCAGCAGGTCGTAATGGTGCTTCAATTCCCGTCCATCCCCGTCATGTACAGTCAAATATTCGATTCGTTGATAAATGCTGTGGATCTCATGCTTCTGTTCCTCGGTGAGCGCCTGAACATCCAGGACGAGTGATGCGTCCATATCCTTTGGTTCCAATTTCTTCAAATCCTTGCCGTATTCTTTATGCGGATTTGCCATCAGCTCCTGCGCGATGTCACTGAGGAAATAAGCCATGAAAAGGTCTGCTTCCTGCTTATATTCATCATGGAAGTAAATGCCCATCAATTGATCCAGATGGCGGACATTGGTTTTATTGCGGACGATTTGAATTTGCTTCCGATTGAATACACTCACCAGGATAGGTGCTGCTTCCAATACGGAAAAACGGTACCAGGGCTTACGAGAGCGGATGATATGCCGCTGATCGACCCGATGGGATTTCCCGTCCTCCAAATATTGCTTCAAGCCATGCTCCAGTTCCTGTTCATCATCCACGCATAGAAGCAGCGTCTGCTCATCCTGCTGCACAAGCTGCTTGTAATCAATGTAGGAAAAGAAGGGCTGTTTCAATTGAGCAGCTTTTGAAATACAGGGCAGGAAGTGCTGTTTACCGATTTGCCATTGCCGCATCTTGCTGCTGTTAAAGCAGAAATACTGATTCGATCCGGTTTTTATGCCGTGTTTGGCACTGGCAAAATGCTTCAGCGGCCGTACATTCGTGTAGCGCTTTTGGCTTTCCTGGTAAAAATGCAATTTCCATTTATCAGCTGGATTCAAATCCTGTCGCCGGCGGATGATACCGTGAGGCTTTTTCCGGTCCGATAGGATGTATGCCTTTGCTTGCTGCAGTTCCTGAACGGACTGGGTGCGGATGAACTCAATTGCATCGCTGCTGCTCGATTTATCGAAAAGCAGCAAGGAGCTTGTCGTCGCCGCGCCTTTGAACCAGCCCATTTGGATATCGGTGTTGATGATTATTTTCAGGCTGCCGTCCTGGAGGAAATACTCTTTTATCTTCGTGCCATATCTAGCATTCAGGAAGTCGGAAGGCACGATGAAGGCAGCACGTCCGTGTTCGTTCAGCTGATGCAGGGATTTAAGCATGAATAGACCGTACAAGTTTGTATATGTAGAAAGCAAGATGCCCATCTTCTGCCGGAATAGATTCAAGTAAATCTCTTTTTCATCATGGTTTCGGAAAGTTATATAAGGCGGGTTGCAAATGATGCCATCATAAACCTTTTCCCAGTCAGCTGAAAGGAAATCCTGTTCATATAGGCGGATGGAGGACTGGGATGTGAAAAAGTCTCGGTTAGCCTCCAAAATCTCTTTATCATCATCATATGCATCGATTGTATATTCATCGGGTATATCTTTGATCAGCTTCCCCAGACCGACGGCGGGGTCAAGCAGACGGCCGCCATCCAGATTGTGCAGCACCCACTGTTTCATCATATCTGCGGCCGCATCGGGAGTGAAATATTGACCATAATGGCGGCGATGGAGCGCAGAGCTTTTATTTAAATATGATTCTTCCAATCGAGATTCTTCCAACAGGGCACACCTCCAAGGGCAATAGGTACAAAAAACTAGATTCATTGTATTATAAAACCTACATACTTTTCCAGTGAAAGGAGGGGATTTGACAAAAAACCCGATGGATGGACAAGTTTTGATAATATTAACCATACAGCTCTGATGATATGCAGGCTGGTTGATAGACAAGGAAGAAAAGGAGTATAATACAACCAGTTATAAAAAATGACAGCATGTATGCAAAAAGGGGTTACGGACATGAACAAAGCATTGACAATTGCAGGCTCAGATTCCTCTGGAGGAGCGGGTATCCAAGCGGATCTGAAGACGATGCAGGAATTTGGCGTATACGGAATGTCTGCTGTGACGACGATCGTCGCAATGGATCCTTACAATAATTGGCATCATAATGTATTTCCGGTTGATGTGAATACGGTGAAGGAACAGCTGAACACGATCGTTGTCGGTGCAGGCGTCGACGCAGTGAAGACAGGAATGCTTGGTTCCCCCGAAATCATTGAATTGGCAGCCAAGATGATCGAAGAAAATAATATTCCGAATGTAGTCATCGACCCGGTGATGGTATGCAAGGGTGCAGATGAAGAACTTCAGCCGGAAAACACAGTCAGCCTTCGGGAGAAGCTGGTCCCGCTCGCAACCGTCATCACACCGAACTTATTTGAAGCAGCCAAATTAGCGCAAATGCCATTGATTCACTCAGTGGAAGAAATGAAAGAAGCGGCACAGAAAATTCATGCCTTGGGTGCAAAATATGTTCTTGTCAAAGGCGGCAGCAAGCTGGAAACGGACAAAGCGATTGATGTGCTTTATGACGGGGAAAACTTCGAGATTCTTGAAAGCGAGAATATCGATACTACTTATACGCATGGTGCCGGATGCACAAGCTCTGCTGCAATCTGCGCATTGCTCGCAAACGGAAGCAGTGTGAAAGAAGCCATATACGAAGCGAAGGCATTCATTACCGAAGCGATTCGCGGAGGCTTTAAGCTAAATGAATATGTAGGCCCTGTCAATCACGGTGCCAGAAAGTCCATGCAGCAGCAATAAGCAAGGATGGATAAGGAAAAAGCCGCCTGTACGGGCGGCTTTTTCCTTGTTCGGGAAGGAGGAGGAAATGCGTATTTTCAGCGTGGAAAATCTTACGAAAACATATGGGGATAAACAGCTGTTCCAAGCAATAGGATTTCATATCGAAAGCCGTGAACGAATCGGACTTGTCGGTGTCAACGGGACGGGAAAGTCCACATTGCTGAAGGTGTTGGCCGGTATCGAAGGTGCAGATGCCGGGGACATCGACCATAGCAAGACATTTCAGCTCGCTTACTTGGCGCAGGAGCCGGAATTGACTCCTGGCAGGACGGTACTGGAGGAGGTGTTCAGCGGATCCAGCCCGATCCTGCAGACGATCCGCGCCTACGAAGAAGCGCTTTCGGATTTGGAGCGGGAACCGGATGATGCCAAAGTGCAGAATCGGTTATTCAACCTTCAAGCCAAGATGGATGCCGAAGACGCTTGGGATGCCAGTACCCAGGCGAAGACCATTTTGACGAAACTGGGTGTCGATTATTACACAACCTCTGTCGATGCTTTATCAGGCGGACAGCGAAAACGTGTAGCACTGGCAAAAGCACTCATTCAGCCTGCGGATTTATTGCTCTTGGACGAGCCGACAAACCATCTTGATAACGAGACAATCGAGTGGCTGGAAGGCTATCTGCCTAGTTATCAGGGAGCCATCATGCTGGTGACGCATGATCGTTACTTCCTGAATCGGATCACCAGCCATATCTTTGAACTGGAGATGGGCAGGCTATATCGATATGAAGGAAACTATGAAACATATTTGACGAAGAAGGCGGAGCGGAAAGCACAGACTCTCTTGGATCAGGAAAAGCATCAAAATACACTGCGCCGGGAGCTTGCATGGCTGCGCCGGGGGGCCAAAGCACGTACGACAAAACAAAAAGCACGAATCCAGCGTGTCGAGGAAATGAAAGAGGCTAAGTTCCAGACGCAGGATAATGAGTTGAATCTCCAGGTCGGAGCTGCCCGACTAGGCAAGAAGGTATTGGAAGCGAAAGATCTGACAGTCAAATTCGGTGATGAAACATTATTCAGTCATTTTGATTTCCTATTCAAGCCAGGTGACCGCATCGGCATCATCGGACCCAATGGCAGCGGAAAAACATCTCTTCTGAATACACTCGCAGGCAGGATTTCCCCGACAGCCGGGGAAGTGGAAACAGGGGAGACCGTCAAACTTGGCTATTACACGCAGCTGCAGCAAGACATGGATCAGCAGCTTCGCATCATCGATTACATCAAGGAAGTAGCAGAAGTCATCCATACCGCAGATGGCAATGTCATTACGGCGGAACAAATGCTCGAGCAATTCCTTTTCCCGCGGAGTCATCAATATACGTATATTCATCGTTTATCCGGAGGGGAAAGGAAGCGATTGTATCTGCTCCGTGTGCTGATGGAAGAGCCGAATGTCCTTTTCCTCGATGAACCGACCAACGACCTGGATACAGAAACACTGGGGATCCTTGAGGATTACTTGGATACCTATCCTGGTGTGGTCATAACGGTTTCCCATGATCGTTATTTCCTGGACCGTGTAGTGGATCAGCTGATTCTCTTTGAAGGCGAAGGAGTCATCTCCACATTTTATGGCAACTATAGTGAGTACCGGGATAAAGTGCAGGAACAGCCTAAACCGCAGCAGGAGAAAAAATCGGAACCAGTCCAAGAGAAGAAAGCAAAGAAAAAGCAGAAGCTCTCTTACAAGGAACAGCAGGAATGGAACACGATCGAAGATGAAATTGCGGAGCTGGAACAGCGGATCGAGGCTTGTACGACAGGCATCACCGAAGCAGGCAGTGACAGTGAGCTTGTCCAGAAACTATTTGCCGAGCAGCAGGAGCTGGAACAGCAATTAGAGCAAAAGATGGAACGATGGGAAACATTATCCCTCCTGATAGAAGAAATCGAAAAGCAAAGGTGACCGATTGGGTGAGAAAGCCTGTTGGAAGCCAGAAAGAATGTCCAGGCATAATTCGTGTGAAATTGCTCATACTCTACTAGAATGGAAGAATAGTCTGAAATCAATGACGGGAAGGATGAATCCAATGCCAGAAAAGGAATTATTGGAAAAATACGCGGAGGTTGCTTTGCGTACAGGTGTGAATATACAAAAGGATCAACCTCTATATATCATGGCACCTATCGATGGAGCGGAGTTTGTCCGACTAATCGCCAAGCGCGCTTACGAGCTGGGGGCCAGTGAAGTACATATCAATTGGTCCGATGATACGCTGACCCTTTTGAAGTATAAACATCAATCCGAAGAGGTGCTGACAGACATTCCTGATTGGGTTGTGGAGCAGCGCGCTTATTATATGAAAAAGGGAGCGGCTCTCCTGCAAATACGTTCCACCGATCCGGATCTTTTGAAGGATGTCGATGGAAGCAAAGTGGCACAGGCAACAAGAGCGACTGCCCAGGCCCTGCAGCATCTGCGCAAGTATACGATGAATGATATCATCCCTTGGACGATCATCACGATTCCGACAGATGCCTGGGCGCAAAAAATCTTCCCGGGCAAATCTGCAGAGGAAGCAACGAAGCTGCTTTGGGACTCCATCTTTAAAATTGTCCGTGTCGATCAGGAAGATCCTGTCCAGGCCTGGAAAGAGCACAATGCAAAGCTGCACCATGCCCGGGATGTCCTGAATGACAAACGTTACAAAAAGCTCCACTTCAAATCCGAAGGAACGGATCTTGTGATTGGTTTACCGGATGGACATATTTGGAAGGGTGGTTCATCTACGACAGAAAGCGGTACGGAATTCAATCCGAATATGCCGACGGAGGAAGTGTTCACGCTTCCGCATAAATATGATGTGGAAGGGACAGTCACAAGCAAGAAACCGTTGATTTATGACGGGAATATGATCGATGACTTCACGCTTACCTTCAAGGAAGGAAAAGTTGTTGATTACAAAGCGGAAGTGGGGCAGGAAACGCTCAAGCATTTACTGGAAACAGACGAAGGTGCTTTGCGGCTTGGCGAAGTGGCTTTAGTGCCCCATGAATCGCCGATTTCCCAATCCGGCCTTATTTTCTACAACACCTTGTATGATGAGAATGCATCCTGTCACATTGCTTTAGGGAAAGCTTATCCGACAACGCTTGAAGGCGGTTCGTCCATGACGGAAGAAGAATTGGATAAACATGGCGTCAATGATAGTCTTACACACACAGATTTCATGATCGGTTCAGCGGATCTAGCCATTGACGGTATCTTTGCAGATGGGACATCCGAGCCTGTATTCCGTGATGGAAGCTGGGCAATCAAATTCGATTAAAAGAAAACCCGCATCACTGGAATGCATCCAGTGATACGGGTTATTTTATTGCTCGAGTATAGCGTGATGCACGAGTACTGCACGGATGCCGTGGTAGTCACATGGTATATCCAATTGATCCTTGATTTCCCTGAGCTTTGGCAGCTCTTCATGCTGCTTCAGCACATGGAGAACGGCATTTTCCTGCTCCTCGGTGAAAAATTGCCTCAGATCGAGAGCTTTTCCTTCTGCATAAGCTTTGAACAAATGATTGCTGACAGTCATCGGAGTCAAGCCTCGTTCCTTGGCTATGTTTTCCATCGGTATACCTTGACTGAAGGCATCATAGCTGATGAGATGACTCGGTGTATCCTGCCTTTCCTGCAGGAGAGGCTTTTGATCGATGTCCGGGTTGGATGCTGTCTGCTCATATTGCTTCAGCACTTCGAGGAACTGCTCTCCATATTGTTCCATCCGTCTTTCCCCGATCCCCTTGATACCGAGCATTTCCTGCTGGGTATGCGGGATATATCGGCATAGCTCTTTCAATGTTGCATCCGAAAAGATGACATACGGAGGCAGTCCTTCTGCTTGTGCGATGCCTTTACGCAATTCACGCAGTTCCTGGAACAACGCCTCATCATAGTCCGCTTCGGCAGATTCCGTCGCTTTGGCGATCTGCATCATTACTTTCCTTTCGCCTTTCAGTATACGGACAGCTTCATCCGTCAGTGTCAATACAGGGTATTTATCATCGGTTGGAGCAAGGATCATTTCTGCGGAAAGATAATGGATGAACTGTGTGATATCCTTTTCCGTACGGTTTTTCATGATGCCATACGTAGAAAGTCCATCAAGCCCGAATTGCTTGATCCGCTTGTCCTTGGACCCTTTCAAAACCTTTGCAACCAAAACGGCTCCAAAGCGCTCGTCCATCCGTTTGACACAGGAGAGCACCATTTGCGCTTCACGAGTCATATCCGTCTTTTCGAATTCATTCAAGCAATTGCTGCATCTGCCGCAATCCTCGGGAATATGCGGATCCTGGAAATAGTGAAGCATATAGGTCTGTAAACAGCTTTGTGTATGGCAGTAATGGATCATTTGCTGCAGTTTCTGATACTCCGCTTGTGTGTCCGAGGCAGAATTCTCAATCAGGAATTTCAGCAGATGCACATCCTGGCCGGAGAAGAGCAGGACACAATCACTCGGTTCTCCATCGCGGCCTGCCCGGCCAGCCTCCTGATAATAGGCCTCCATGTTCATTGGCAAGGCATAATGCAGTACATAGCGTACGTTACTCTTATCGATTCCCATGCCAAAAGCATTCGTCGCAATCATGACACTGACTTCATCCTGGATGAAGGAGATTTGCGCTGCCTGGCGATCTGCTTCGCTCATCCCGGCGTGGTATTTAGCCGTCTTTATTCCTTGGCGGTCGAGAAACAGGGAAAGCTGATCGACCAGCTTTCTTGTTGGTGCGTAGATGATACCTGTATCTCCTTTGCGTTTTTGGATGAAATCGAGGATATAGCGCTCTTTATCGGCTCCTTTCACTACCTGGAAGCGCAGGTTCTCACGAGCGAAGCCGGTGCGTACCGTATAGTCTTCCTGGATATGCAGCAATTTTTGGATATCATCTGCCACCTGTGGTGTTGCAGTGGCAGTCAAAGCCATCACTGGAGGCGTATCTGCCAGCTTATCCAGGATGGAGATGGCTGATCGGTAGCTTGGACGAAAGTCATGTCCCCACTGGGAGATGCAATGCGCTTCGTCAAAGGCAATCAAGCTTATCGAAAGCTTGCGGATCATTTGCAGAAAGCGAGCATTTTCCAGCCGTTCAGGCGCCACATAGAGAAAGGTGAATGCACCTTGGGCAGCTTGCTGCATCGTCCATTCCAGTTCTGCTGCTTCCAATGTACTGTTTATATAAGCGGCAGGTATGTCCATTGCTGTCAGAGCATCCACCTGATCCTTCATCAAGGAGATAAGGGGAGAGATGATCAGCGCAGTACCCTGCCGCATCAAGGCCGGGACTTGGTAGCATATCGATTTACCACCGCCTGTCGGCATGATTGCTAACGTATTTTCATCATTCATTGCATGACCGATCACTTCGGCTTGACCTTTTCGGAAGGTGTCATAACCGTAATAATCCTTGAGTATTTGCTCGGCAGTAGCTTGCACGTTCAAAATCCTTTCCTCATTCATGTTATGTACAGCATAACACGATTCTGTGCAAATCAGCATTTTAGTCGGAAAAATAAGAAACTGCCCGTATCTGATACAGGCAGTTCCTTATTTTTATACCGTCGCCTCGCTGTGCGGGCGCTTCAATTCAATTTTAATTTTTTCCAGGCGATTATCCCGTACGGATTCAACGGTAAAGAGCATGTTTTCATATTCCACGACTGTATCAGCATCTTCGTCCGGGATTGATCCGATGCGGCTTAGGATGAAGCCGGCAATCGTATCGAAATTTGGTACGTCGATATCTGTATCGAAGTAATCGTTAAACTCATCGATTTGGAGGGAACCGCTCGCCATATACGTATTGTCATCGATGCGTGTCAGCTCTCCCTCGATTTCATCATATTCATCGTCGATATCCCCGACGATCTCTTCGATCATGTCTTCCATGGTCACGATACCAGAGAAACCGCCATATTCATCGATCAGGATGGCGAGATGATTATGCGTCTGCTGCAATTCCTTCAGCAAATCATCGATGTATTTCGTCTCGGGCACAAAATGTGCTTCCCGCAAAATCGTCTCAAGACGGATGCCATCGAATCCATACTCCCGGACTGCTTTGAAATAATCCTTCATGTTCAGAATACCGACGATGGTATCGCTATCTGTCTGATAGACCGGAATCCTGGAGTATTTCTGTTCCAGCAGAATGTCAGCCAGCTCCTCTGCCGGGGTATCGATACTCAGTGTGAATGTATCCGTACGGGGGGTCATGATCTCACGTGCAATCTTATCATCAAGATCGAATACACCTTTGATCATGCCGAACTCATCTGCATTCAATATACCTTCCTCCTGACCGGTCTGAGCCAGGAGCTTGATCTCTTCCCGAGAAACCTTTTCGGCTTCTGCGTCATTTCCCACACGAGTGATTTTTACGAGCATATTCGTGGAGAAGGAAAGGAACTTAACGAATGGCATTGCGATTTTACTGATAAATAGAATCGGTGTGACAGAGAATCTGGCTATCCTCTCCGCGTTTTGAAGGGCAACCCTTTTTGGGAACAATTCACCGAATACAAGTGTTACATATGACAGCAAGACAGTAATCACAATAACGCTGATTTGCTGTGCATAAGGGATATCTCCCAGTACACCGGCGAATCGATTGGCAAGTCCGGTAGCAGCTGAGGCACTCGAGAAGAAGCCTGCCAGCGTTATACCTACTTGAATCGTAGCAATGAACTTACTCGGATCGGCGATGAGCTTCTGCAGCAATGCTGCTTTTTTATCGCCTTCATCCGCTTGCTGCGAAATACGATTCTTATTCAGTGAGACCAATGCGATTTCCGCCGCAGCAAAAAAAGCATTCAGGACTGTTAAAATACCAATCAATACGAGTTGGAGTAAAACTGGACTCCCAGGATCATCCGGACTATTCATGTATAAAATCTCTCCCTTAAAAAAATAAACGCAAAAAATGCGTTTTCATTATGAATATTATAAGCTTTTTTTATGCGTAATCCAACTAGTGTGCACGTACTGTAGTATATCCTGTGAATTGGGAATTATTCCAATGCCCGCAGCTGCTGGCGGAGTGATCGGATCTCCATTTCCATTTCTTCCAGCTGCCTTTCCATATGGGATGCTCCAGCACCGCTTGATGCCAATTTATCCGCATCTGCCTGAACGCTTGTGTACGACATTTTTAACTCGGCCAGTTTTGCTTCCAGCTCTTGCCTATCCATATCATCACCTCTACACTTAGAATAGGGAAAATCAAGTCTCTACGTCAAGCGGGAGGGGAAGGAATGCGTTTTGTACAGGAACATGATGTGCATCGTCTGCTGGCAAAAGCTGAACAGTCATTGCTGCAGCATGAAGCAGAGAATAATTTATTGTTAGGGCTGCTGGGAAGAGTGGCGGATGGAGAGGATATGGGATCGATTTTTGGATATGGGGAGGATGACCATGGAATTTGCACCGTCTTCTTGCATACAAAGGGAAATCGTATCATCCTTTCTCATGACACGGTATGGAAAGACGAAGAAGCTGCCCAGCTGGCCGGATTTGTGAATACATTGACGCCCGACCTTCCTGGAGTCATCGGACCAGTGGAACAGGCAAATCAGTTTGCACGAGTTTGGTCCAGGCTTTACGAAAAACAGATGAAGGTCCATATGAATCAGTTCATCTATCAGCTTGATCAAGTGGAGGATGCCGGTGCCGCCGCAGGGGAAATGCGTCTGGCAGGCAAAGAAGATTTCCTCTTGCTGCGGGATTGGCTCGTGCAATTCGGGAAAGCCACTGGCGAAGATATGACGGAAGAACGAGCGAATACAGTGATCGGCAGGATGATCACCCAAAAGCGAATGTATGTCTGGACGATCGATGGCAATGTCGTGAGTATGGCAGGCTGTGCCAGAGAAAGCCGGCATGGGATCGTCATCAATGCAGTTTTCACGCCTGCAGAGCAGCAGCGCAAAGGATATGCCCAAAGTTTAGTGGCAGCACTTTCGGCTAAATTGCTCCATGATGGAAAACAATTCTGCTGTCTGTTCACGAATGCGGATGACCCAGGTCCGAATAAGCTGTATCAAAAAATCGGATACCGCCGAGTCGCCCGTAGCTGCGCTATCGATTTCTTATAAGAAAGGGCCGTCACAGTGAAGTGACGGCCCTTATCTGTATTTATGTTTTATATTTTGCCTTGGAAGGCAGCAAGTTCGTCGTAGAATTTATCGAATGTCGGAATATCCATTTGCTGGCCTGCATCGGACAATGCAGCAGCAGGATTCGGGTGCACTTCAGCCATGACACCATCTGCACCGACAGCCAATGCAGCTTTCGCGCACGGGAGCATGATGTCCTTTCGGCCAGTGGAATGCGTCACGTCGACCATGACAGGAAGATGTGTTTCCTGTTTCAAAATCGGCACGGCAGAAATATCAAGTGTATTCCGCGTCGCTGTTTCATAAGTGCGGATACCGCGTTCGCAAAGGATGATTTGTCCATTGCCTTCGGAGTGGATATACTCCGCAGCAGCTATGAATTCTGCAATTGTACCGGATAAAGCGCGTTTGAGCAGGATTGGTTTATTCGTACGGCCTGCTTCTTTCAGTAATTCGAAGTTCTGAGCATTACGCGCACCGATTTGAATGACGTCGACAAAATCCAGCGCTTTTTCGATGTCATGCGGCGTCACGATCTCACTGATGACAGCCAAATCGTATTCATCCGCTGCACGCTTCAGGATTTCCAAGCCTTCCACACCGAGCCCCTGGAAATCATAAGGGGATGTACGCGGCTTGAAAGCACCGCCGCGAAGCAGCTTGAGTCCTTTGTCTTTCAAAGATTCCGCTACCGCCGCTACTTGATCATAGCTCTCCACCGAACAAGGACCAAAGACAAAGCTTGCTTTGCCGGTTCCGACTTTTTCTCCTTTTAGGTCGATTACCGTATCTTCGTTTTTGTAAGAGCGGGAGACAAGCATCGGACGCTTGCTGGCAGCTTCTTCTTCCTTCGTCTTGGATTTCATCACAGCTTGGAAGATAGCATCCAAAGAGGATTCCCCGAGGACGCCTGTTTCATTCTGTGCTTTCAGCTCTGCCAGCAGCAGTTTTTCGGACTGGCTGCGCTCACTCTCGGGAAGATCCTTCAGCTGCTGCTTAAGGCTTGCCTGTTCGTTCAACAATTTCAACAGCTCGAAATGTGTTTGTTCATACTGCTTCTTAAGCTCCAAAACATTTGTAGTCTGCATAAATAGATCCTCCTTATAAGTTTAAATGCCCCAATTTGTCTTCAATAGCCCATCCAGCCGGTATCAGTTATCCTGCAAGCGAGAATTCCCGGATCCCGGGGAATCCCTTGCAAACCGCTGCCGCCCTGAGACGGGTTATGGAAGAAGCACAACATCAACATCGCAATCCGAAATAAATACAATGTTGAAAATATTATCCCTATACTACATGCTTTTATAAATAAATACAAATGAAAGCTTCGAGGTATGCAGAAAAAAGGACGATAGTACCTATTTACCCTGGATTTTTGCCTTGCCATGATTTTGATGAAATCTTTATATTTTTTTAACATTCATAGCAGGCTGCCGATCTTTTCGACGCTTGATAACATAATCGGACAGCGTGAACAAAAATACGAGCAAGAATAGGAAACTCGATATTTGGAACAGGGAAGAAGTCGGTACGAATTGATGCAAAATGCCAAGGATGACAGCACTCAGGCCAATGCCAAAATCGATAGATGAATAGTACATGCCATTGGCGATACCGCTTCTTTCAACATCCGTCTTGGATATCGTCCAAGCTTGCAAAGCGGGGATCATTGATCCATAACCAATCCCGAACAAAGCCCCGGAAAGGATGAAATACCAGTTTGCCGATGCGATGCTGAGTATCCACATAGCCAGGAAAGCTATCACGGAACAGCCCATGATCAAAAGCCAAGGTCCCTTGGCATCGAACAGGCGCCCTGTGAAAGGTCTCGAAATGGTAGCACATAAGGCATTGGCTAAATAGAAGAGGAATGTCCCGGTCAGATTCTGTTCCTCTCCAAAAAGGACAAGATAAGTAACGATGGAACCGTATCCGAATGAAGTCAGGAACGTGATGAATACTGGATAAGTGCTTTTCTTTTCGATCAATGATCGGAAAAATGAAAACTTCGGCGGCTTGGCTTGGTTCCGTGATAGTGCTTCAGGTTCTGCATAATGTGTAATCGACAGGAATAGGAAAGCTATCATGCCTAGTAAGACAGAGACAAGTACGAGGGTGCGGAAATCATAATTTTGATAAAGGAAAATACCGATGCTTGGTGCAATGATCATTCCAATCGTTATCGAAAGGCCAAAATAACCCATGCCTTCTCCGACACGCCTTCTCGGCACAAGGTCAACTGCGGCGGTACCGTTGGTGGTGGTGCCCCATCCCCAAGCTGCCCCATGCAGGAAGCGGAAGATCAGCAGAAGTGTGACAATTTGAGTGAAAGGATAAAGGATTGTACAGACGAGTAAAAGGAAAGAGCCGATAAGAACCGGCATTTTCCTTTTTTTCGTCAGCAGGATATGGCCGATGAACGGCCTGATCAGAATTGCTGCGACTGAAAAGGATGTCGTCACCAATCCTACTTGAAGGCTGCTGCCGCCGATGGAGGCAATATAAGGAGGCAGATTCGGCAGCAGCATCTGGAAGCTCATGAAAGTAAAAAGATTGCCCAGCAGCAGGAAAACAAAGGCCTTCGTCCATAAGGGAGGCGTATTGTTCATGATCATGCGCCTCCTAATCTGCCTGAATTCCAGCAGCTGATTTTTTCTTCATTCTATAATCGACCCATTCCCGGTAAAAGTGGGAAACGACCGCTTTGCAAACGGCATAAAACGGAATGACGAACAGAAGACCGAGGAAGCCGGCAATGTTTCCGGCAGCCAGAATCAGCGTGATGACTGTCAGCGGATGGATGCTCAAGACTTTGCCCATGACATTCGGGGAAATGAGATTTCCTTCGATCTGCTGGGCAATCAGCATGACGATGGCAGCCAGTATAGCCAATTTGGGCTCTTGGAAAAAGGCGACCAGGATGGCTGGCGCAGCTGCCAGATATGGCCCGAGAAACGGGATGACATTGAAAACGAGTCCGATGACAGCAAGCGTGAAGGCATATTTCAGCCCGATGAGCGAATAGCCGATGAACAGCATGGTGCCGACGCATACCGATACAATGAACTGGCCCTGGATAAAGGAGGCCAGCGTATGATTCACATCTTCCATCAGTTTTTTCACGCTTGCTCCTTTTTTCTCATCGAAGAATTTCGTGATGAATGGAATCAATTTTTCCCCATCTTTGAGCATAAAGAATAAGAAAAAGGGAATTAAGACAAGCGTGAACAGGAAGTTGACCAGGCTGGAAATGAAACTGATGAGATAACCTGGGATGTCCTGCAGACTGGATTGCAAGTTCGAAGCATAATTCATGATGGATTCTTCCACTTGATCCGGCAGGGCAGAGTGATTCTCTTCCCAATAATCCACGATGGACATAATTTCATTGGTTATTCCCGGGATATTATTCACCAAAGCCTGAAATTGCTTCTGCACGATTGGTGCAGCGAATTGGAATACGATATAACCCAATCCGATCAAGAGCAGGAATATCGTCAGGATGGCCACCCATTTCGGGAAACGGATCCTTTCAAGGAGCCGCACCAGCGGTTTGGTGATATAGAATAGAAGGCCGGCCGCGATCATCGGGAATGCGATGGCGCCTATGTATGCGGCTAGGGGCCGGAAAATGAAGCCCACTTTCGAAATCAACAGGATCAGGGTGAAAGTCAGGACAGCGGCCACAAGGCCTTGAAACCATTTTTTCTGAGTCAACTAAATCGTACCTTTCCAGTTATTGATATAGCCTAGCATAGCATAGCCGGGCTTCGGCGTAACCCTTTCCCAAAGTTTTTATTGAATTTCCAGCAAGATGGGGATTCTGCGCCATTTCACATTATAATGTGGTAAAATCTCACTATACTTATTTTTCAGGAGGAAAGCACATGGCATGGCAAGATACATATCAGAAATGGAGTTCATTTACAAGTCTTGATCCTAAATATAAAGAGGAATTGGCGAAAATCGCCGAGGATGAAGCTGCTTTGGAAGATGCTTTTTATAAAGAGCTGACATTCGGGACAGGCGGTATGCGCGGCGTGCTGGGAGCGGGAACGAACCGTATGAACATCTATACTGTCCGCAAGGCAGTGGAAGGGCTGGCAGTGTACATGGAGAAGAACGTTGCAGATTACAAGGAACGCGGCGTAGCAGTTGCTTATGATTCCCGTTACATGTCTGCCGAGTTTGCGGATGAAACTGCCCGTGTCCTGGGAGCGCATGGAATCCGTGCGCATGTTTTCGAATCGCTTCGTCCGACTCCGCTGCTATCCTTCGCGGTGCGTCATTTGAATGCTGCAGCCGGCATCATGATCACAGCGAGTCATAACCCGCCTGAATATAATGGCTTCAAAGTCTATAATGAAGACGGCGGTCAGATCCCGCCGGCGCAGGCAGAGGCAATCATAGCGGAAATTGCCAAAGTCGAAGATGAATTGGCGGTGGAAGTCGCGGATTTGGAGACAATCCGCAAAAATGGTCTGCTGCATTCCATTGGGGAGGATGTAGATAGTGCCTACCTCCAAGAATTAAAGACGATCTCAAACATGTCCGATTCTGCGAAAGAGCAGCTGGACAAACTCCAGATTGTATTCACACCGCTTCACGGTACATCCCATGATCTTGTCCTGCGCGGTTTGGACCAGCTTGGCTTCCAGCATGTACATGTGGTGAAAGAGCAGGCACAGCCGGATCCGGAGTTCTCGACCGTGGAATCTCCGAATCCGGAAGAGCATCAAGCCTTTACACTGGCGATGGAACAAGGTGCGGAGATCGGAGCGGATGTACTGATTGGGACCGATCCTGATGCGGATCGCCTGGGAGTTGCTGTACAGGACGGAAAAGGTGCATATCAAGTATTGACAGGGAACCAGCTTGGTACTTTGATGCTTGATTACGTACTGACCAATGCATCAGAGGATGATCTACACAGCGGGAGGCTCGTCAAGACCATCGTGACGACTGAAATGGGACGCGCAGTGGCAGCATCATATGGCGTGGAGACGATTGATACGCTGACGGGGTTCAAATATATCGGTGAGAAAATCAAGCAATTCGAAACCACCGGCGAGAAATTCCTCTTTGGCTATGAAGAGAGCTACGGTTATTTGATCGGTGATTTCGTACGTGATAAGGATGCTGTACAGGCTGCTATGATCGCTTGTGAAATGGCTGCTCACTGGCGGGCGCAAGGCAAGACGCTGCTGGAGGCATTGCATGTACTTTACGAAAAGCATGGCTACTTCCTGGAGGATCTTCATTCCATCACATTGAAAGGTAAAGATGGTGCCGCGAAGATCGCAGCGATGATGGATGCTGTCCGTGCCGATACACCACAGGAGCTTGGCGGTCTGAAGATCATTGCAGTGGAGGATTATTCCGCACAGACACGCCGTCATCTCGAGTCTGGTTCTGAAGAGAAGCTGACACTTCCTCAGGAAAATGTCATAAAGCTGCTTCTTGAGAAGGATAGCTGGGTGTGTCTGCGTCCATCCGGAACGGAACCGAAAATCAAAAGCTATTATGGTGTCAGCAGCGCGAGCTACGAAAGCAGCTTGAAGCTATTGGAGAAGCTGAAAGCAGATCTTGGCAAGTATCTGCAATAAGCAGTTGACATTGTTCTGATATTCGACTACACTGAGTGTGTGATAAGCGCAATATGCTTTTAAAGGGGAGTAGCTACACAATAAAGTCGTCATTCCGAGAGAAATCTCCGGCTTTATTGGCAACTCAGACGTTGTTAGCGAGACCTTTACCATCTTGGTAAAGGTCTCGCTTTTTTTGATAAAAAGCGTTACGCCTTCACTAAGATGGAGTATGATTGCAAAGAAAGTCGCATACTACACATAAAAGGAGCGTAACTACATGGATGCACAATTACTTTTAGAGTATGGCTGGGTTCTGATCGTCCTTGTCGGACTGGAAGGTATTCTTGCCGCGGATAACGCATTGGTACTCGCAATCATGGTTAGGCATTTGCCTGAAAAACAGCGTAAAAAAGCACTTTTCTATGGGCTGCTCGGGGCATTTATCCTCCGCTTCGCATCCCTATTCGTCATTTCCTTCCTTGTCGATGTTTGGCAAGTACAGGCAATAGGTGCTGCGTATCTACTGTTCATATCCATAAAGAACCTGTACGACAAGTTCAGTTCTAAAAATGATGATGTCACTAATAAGAAGCCGAAAAAAGAAAGTGGCTTCTGGATGACGGTCTTGAAAGTCGAACTTGCCGACCTTGCTTTTGCGGTCGATTCCATCCTTGCTGCGGTAGCACTGGCTGTTGCACTTCCGCCGACAGGCTGGGGAGAAGTAGGAAGTTTGGATACCGGACAATTCGCTGTCGTCCTTGCAGGCGGAATGATCGGTATCATCATCATGCGATTTGCAGCGAACATTTTCGTTGACTTGCTCCATACACGACCTGCTTTGGAAGTAGCAGCTTTCGTCATCGTCGGATGGGTAGGTGTAAAGCTGGTCGTGAGCACGCTCTCCCACGACTCACTTGGCGTACTGCCGCATGATTTTGCACATTCGACTGCGTGGAAGCTTATCTTCTATGGTGTACTGGTCGCTATTGCCGTGATCGGCTGGATTGTGTCTGGCAAAAATAAAGTCGAGCATAAGAAAGAGGATTCTGCTCAAACTGAATAAACTATAAAAGACCTTTCACTTAATGGTGAAAGGTCTTTTTTGAACAGACATTTTGTCTTTCAAGCTGAGAAGCGTTAAAATAGAAGACAGCATATAGATAGCAGAAGGGGACGAGTACCATGTCAGAACATCATTTTCATTTAGCGGCAGCCTGGCCGGGAGGAAGGAACAGCTCCGGTACAATCGAAGCAGGAAATCTGAAGACAGAAATCAGCATTCCGCCAGAAATGGGTGGTCCTGGCATCGGTACGAATCCGGATGAGATGCTGCTCGGAGCAGCGGCTACTTGCTATATCATCACTTTGGCAGCAATGATTGAACGGGCTCACCTGCCGCTGTCATCCATGAAATTGGAGTCGGAAGGCATCGTTGATGAAACCAATGGTGTGATCACATACAAGCGAATCATCCATCGGCCGACAGTATATTTAAAAGAAGAGGCGACGGAAAAGCAATTCCATATGCTGGAGAAGCTTGCTGTCAAAGCGGAAGAGAGCTGTATGATCACAAGAGCGATAAAAGGCAATGTAGAAGTGAGTCTGGAGGCAGACTTGCATATCGAGAAGCACCCTAAATAATTTTGCAAGATAAAGGACGGAAAGCGTATGAATAGTGAACGTGCGATGCATATTCTGAAGGAAAATGGCTTTAAACAGACAAAGCAGCGCGAAAAACTGCTGGATATTTTCCAGAAACGATCCCAGTATTCCGCGGTGACCGATCTTTGGAAAGAATTTCGAGAGGATTTTCCAAGCGCAAGTTATGATACTGTGTACAGAAATCTTTATACGATGTCGGAGCTTGGCATCCTGGAGATGACAACAATAGATGGAGATAAGCATTTCCGTTTCCATTGCAATATAGAAGGCCATCATCATCACTTCATCTGTAAGCAATGCGGCATAACGAAAGCGATTGATGTCTGCCCGATAGCAGACGTGCAAACAGCGCTGCCGGGCGGCTATACAATAGAAAACCATAACTTCGAGGTGTATGGCATTTGTCCTGCCTGTCAATAATTGATTGATAGGCAGTATTTTTTGTGACAGAAACGTAATAATTACTGTTTACAGATAGTAATGGTTACGATATAATCTCGATTAGAGCTTATATCGTAACGGGAGGAATACCATTGTTGAAGAAATCGTTATTTTTAATCAGTACAGCCCTGCTTTTCGTTTTGCTTGCAGCTTGTTCGGACAGCGGAAGTCAAGAAAGTTCGGAGAATGGCAAAATGAAGATATATACCACCATCTATCCGATTCAATACTTTGCCGAAAGAATTGGCGGGGACCAAGTGGAAGTGGAGTCCGTGATCCCAGCTGGCAGTGACGCACATAGCTTCGAACCAACCTCGAATCAGATGGTCGATATTGCGAAAGCAGATGCTTTCCTGTATTCAAGTGATGAACTGGAAACATATGCCAAGACGATCGCGGATGCTGTCGGTGACGAGGATGTAAAGATTGCCCAGCTTGCAGATGGCATCAATTTGCTTCCTTTTGATGAAGAACATGAGCATAGCCATGGAGAGGCAACAGAGGAAGAGCACGATCATAGCCACGAAGAAGCAACAGAAGAAGAACACGATCATAGTGAAGAATCAGCAGAAGAAGCACATCACCATGATCATGGCAGTATCGATCCGCATTACTGGCTTGATCCAGAACGTGCAAAACAGATGGCGGAAAATATGAAGAATACCCTTGTAGAACTGGATCCTGACAACGAAACGACTTATGAGGACAATTACAAGGCAGTCGCAGAAGAATTGGATGAGCTTGATCAGAAATTCCAGCAGGCGGTCGAAGGAAAAGAAAATAAGAAAATCATCGTGTCCCATGCTGCATATGGATACTGGGAAGACCGTTACGGTATTGAGCAGATTGCCATAACTGGTTTATCCCCAACGAATGAACCTTCTCAGCAGGAATTAGAGGAGATCATCCATACGGCAGAAGATAATAAATTGAACTATGTACTGTTCGAACAGAATATTTCGCCGAAGGTGGCAACCATCGTACAGGATGAAATCGGGGCTGATGTCCTCAGGATCCACAATTTGGAGACCATTACCGAGGATGAAATCGATGCTGGCGAAGATTATTTCAGTCTGATGAACAAGAATATTGAAACGTTGGAGCAAGCTTTGACCAATGAATGAACTGCCTAAGGCTGCCCGAGTTTATCTCGGGCAGCCTTTTATTAATCCTTATGTTTCGTGAATATTCTAATTTTAATATATAATGAAGATGTACATAAGTTTGTTTATGGAGGGGTTTGCAATGAAAAAATTCGAAGAACAGCTGCAGCAATTCGCCAGACTGGCCATCCAGACCGGCGTTAATCTGCAAAAGGGACAAGGGCTTCTGCTGGTTGCACCAATCGAAGCGGTACGCTTCGTCCGGATGGTTGCAGAAGAGGCGTATAAAGCAGGAGCTAAAGATGTACATACAGAATGGATCGATGACGAGCTGGTTCTTCAACGCTATAACCATGCTCCGATTGAATTTCTGGAGAACGTGCCTGCATGGAAATTCCATGCCCGCAATGAGATGGTGAAGGATGACTATGCAGTTCTGAATATCCTCGGTGAAAATCCAGATTTACTGGAAAAAGCCGATGGGGATAAAGTGGCGGCGTATATGAAATCAGCTGGAAAAGGACTGACACCTTATCGGGACTGGATGATGAAAGATAAAATGCAATGGTCGATTGTCGCTTATCCGACAGCAGCCTGGTCCAAAAAGGTATTCCCTGACAAATCCATCGAGGAGGCGCAGGAAGCCATGATGGAAGAAATCCTGCGCATCAGCCGGGTCACTGGAAATACAGACCCGAATGAAGCTTGGAAAGCGCATAATAAACAGCTGCATCTTGCAGCGGACTTCATGAATAAGCAGCAGTTCTCCAAATTGATCTATAAGTCCAAGGGAACAGACTTAACAATCGAGCTGCCAAAGGGTCATATTTGGAGTGGTGGTTCAGGTCCTACAGAAGCAGGGGTAGAATTCAACGCTAATATCCCTACGGAAGAAGTATTCACGATGCCGCATAAGAACGGCGTAAATGGAACGGTATCCAGCACCTTGCCATACAACTTCAATGGTCAGCTGATCGAAAACTTCCAGCTGACATTCAAGGATGGCGAAGTGGTGGACTATAAGGCAGAAAAAGGCGAGAAAGCGCTGAAAAATCTGCTGGAAGCTGATCCCGGCTCCAAACGTCTTGGGGAAGTGGCGCTAGTTCCGCATAAATCACCGGTATCACAATCGGGTTTGATTTTTTATAATACATTGTTCGATGAAAATGCATCGTGCCACCTTGCATTAGGGAAGGCGTATCCGACTTGTATTGCAGGCGGCAATGATATGACTGCTGCAGAACTTGAGGCAGCGGGTGTGAATGACAGCATCATGCATGAAGATTTCATGATCGGGTCAGCTGATCTTGATATCGATGGTGTAAAAGAAGACGGCACCACTGTGGCTGTCTTCCGTCAAGGAGCCTGGGCGCTCGAGTTCAACTGATCAAACCAAGCGGAGAATCGAATCCAGTCTTTGGCTGTTCCTGGCTTCTTCATAAGAAGCAAAGGGGCAGCCTTTTTGCCGTATGCGCTCCGGAACAGTATAAATGGTGAAGTCATCCAGTGTTAGCCCTGGATTTACTTCTTCCCAGAATAATGGAGTGCTGACAGTACCACTTGTCCGCTTCCGGGCGGTGTAAGGAACCGGTAATGTTTTCCCCTTCCCGAACTGAACATAGTCGATATACAGACGCTCATGTCGATTCTTTTTCATTCTCTCGATTGTAAAAAGATCAGGATGCTGCTGGACGAGTAATCTTGCCAAAGCTTCGGTGAAGGTGCCTGCTTCTTCATAGCTGAGCTGCTTATCTGGCAATGGAATGTACAGCTGCAGTCCTTTGCTGCCGGAAGTCTTTATGAATGCATGGAGATGCATTTGATCAAGCCAGTCTTTAAGCAGATTGGCAGCCTTGATTGCCAATGGAAGGGCATCTTCTGCCGGCGGATCAAGGTCGATGGCGATTTCCTGCGGCGATTCGCTGCCGATATGGTGAAAAGGGGCATGGAATTCGATGCTCCCATGGTTCGCAAACCAGATGAGAGTCTGAAGATCCGGGCATTGCAGCGCCTTCGTATCAGGAATGAAGTCTGGGGCATAATCTGGCCTGTGCTTCTGATAAAAGAAATCTGCTTCAACCCCGTCAGGACAGCGGATGATTGTCATTTCCCTATTTATCATATGGGGTAGCATGAACGGTGCCACTGCCCGGATATAAAGCAGGTAACGCAGCTTATCGATTCGCGCCTCTTCCCAGTAAAGCTTGTCCAGCTTGCTTAATTCAACTGTTTCCGGAAATTGGGCAAGATCAATGGCTGCTTGCTGTATTGTGCAATCAGCTGCTGCTATGGTCGGTGTCAAACTATGGAATCTCGGTTCGCGCAGCTCTTCGTCTGCCTGGCCAAGGCAGTCGATTTTTGCGCAGATGGCTGGAGGGAGTATCAGAAGATTATTGTCCTTGTTCCCGTTCTCTTTAAAAAAGGCAGTAAGAGCATGGCGCTCAGCCTCTTCCATCCCATGCTTGCATTTTCCGATCGGCACGAAATGACCATGCTCATCTGCCAGCTGAGCATGGAAATAATCATTTTCTTTATCGTATGCTGTCAGCACTGCTGTGATCGTGCGCCAATTCTTTATTTTGTACCAATCGTGATGCTGTTTGCCTGCCTTATAAGTACTGGAAGAGCGCTTGGCGATGATGCCTTCCCCTTGATGCAGGATGACAGATTCCAAAAGCGTCCCAGGTTCTGAATGATAAGCTACATATTTTACAGCTGCCGGCTGTCCTTCGAATGAATGGATGAGTTCTTGCAGTGCTTGCTTGCGCGAAGTGAGCCGCCGTCTTTCCTGCTTTTTGCCGGCATCGATAAGTAAATCGAAAGCCATCAGCACAGCAGGGCGTGCAGCTGCAATCCGTTCGATTCGATCGGCTGATTTCAACCGTCCGCGAGTTTGCAGCAAACCAAAGTCCCCGCTCAATATGTTTTTCGGTACGATTAATTCCCCATCGATTGTGAAAGGGATATGTGCATCCACTGCATGCCTTTGCTGTTCGCAGTAGGTGATGATCTCCGGGAATTGGGCGGTCAAATCGATGCCATTTTTGCTTGTCAGCGTCACGCTGTCCTTGGTGACGTTCAGTACAGCCCGGAAACCGTCATATTTGACTTCATATATCCAGTCTTCCCCGACAGGATAGGTATCCTGATAGATCGGTTTCATTACCTCCATTGATATTCTCTCCTTTTTCTCTAGTTTGAGAGCATTCTGCCGGAATTAAACATAGAACAGACGTACAAACTAGGCTAAAAAGGAGTGAAGAGTTCAATGCATACGATGTGGAAGGGAACAATCAGCTTCGGACTTGTGAATATTCCAGTGAAAATGCATGCTGCCACGGAAAATAAAGACGTGAAGTTGCGGCAGCTGCATAAAGAGTGCAATACACCGGTCAAATATGAGAAAGTATGTCCGCATTGTGAGAAGGAACTGCAGGCAGAAGATATTGTCAAAGCCTATGAATACACGAAAAATAAATTCGTCGTACTTGATGAAGAAGAATTGCAGGCATTACAAAAGGAGCAGGAAGACAAAGCGGTGGAAATCGTTGACTTTGTCAGCTTGGAGGAAATAGATCCCATTTATTTCGAACGCTGCTATTACCTGTCTCCGAATGAAGGAGGGACCAAGGCGTACAGTTTATTGCGAAAGGCACTGGAAGAGACGGGCAAAATAGGGGTAGCCTCGATGATCATCCGTTCCAAGCAGCAGCTCGCCGTCATCCGGGTATATCAGAATGTGCTGGTCGTTGAGACGATTCATTATCCGGATGAGGTGCGGAGTGTGGCTGATGTGCCGAATATCCCGGCGGAAGACAGCATTGCCGAAAAAGAGCTCACAACAGCCAAGCTGCTCATCGAACAGCTTACAGCTACCTTCGATCCGGACAAATATAATGATGAATATCGTGAGGCCTTGCTCGATCTCATTCAGGCAAAACGCGATCATGAAGACGTTCATATCCCGACAGCGAAGAAACAGCCGAGCAATGTCACCAATCTGATGGATGCCCTGCAGGCATCACTGGATAAAGCGAAGAAGGATAAACCAGCCGCCAAGAAGACGACAAGGCGAAAAACTTCGGCACGGGCAAAAAAGAAGCCTGAAGCTGGATAATCTTTCCCGTCATTTTACGCTTGTATTTCGTAGATGACAGTCTTTTGACAGCTAGCTAACAAGTCGATGAAGAATGGGCATAAGCTATAGCGTTTCTGCTGTTTGCTCCTTACGATGGAAGGAATACATCCTAGAAGGAAGCGATAGTATGGAACGAAAACGCGATGCGTATTTTGATAATGCAAGACTGCTTATGATTACCTTTGTCGTGTTCGGACACTTGATACAGCCTTATCAGGACATGTTATTCCTGCAAATGAGCTATACATGGATATATACCTTTCATATGCCTGTTTTCATCTTCCTGGCTGGATTTTTTGCCAAGGGGGCCGCGAACAGGGCCGCTATCGAAAAGCTGGCGAAAAAGCTCCTGTTGCCGTTTCTTTTCTTTCAATTCATTTACACGATTTATTACTTTACCATCGGAAAAGAAAATTGGCTGGAGTCCATCCTTGTGCCGCAGTGGGCACTATGGTTTTTGCTGAGCTTGTTCTGCTGGCATATGCTGCTTATTCCATTCAAGAAAATCAAGCCAGCGCTGGGAATTCCACTGGCTGTTTTCATTGGCTTGCTGGCAGGATATATTGATGAGATCGGAGCAGCATTAAGCCTCTCCCGAACATTTGTATTCTTCCCATTTTTCTTGATTGGGTATTGGGTGACAAAAGAGCAGCTGCACGTACTGCGACATACGCCGATTCGAATAGGGGCGGCAGTGCTGCTCCTGGCTGCAGCTGTCATGCTGTATCTGTACCCTGACCTACCGACAGATTGGCTGCTTGGATCGAAATCCTATGCCATGCTTGGTGCTGGCGGAAGCGGCGGAGTGATCCGTTTGTTTATTTATCTTGTGTCGGCGTTGATGATGCTGAGCATTCTGACGCTGGTGCCCGATAAAGAGATGCCTTTTACAAAGTATGGGCAGCGGACATTGTATGTTTATCTGCTGCATGGTTTCTTCATCCAGTGGATCCGTGTGGACGATGTATTCGAAGTGAGCAATGGCATGGATATTGCAGGACTCCTGATAGTCACTGTCGGTATCGTACTTGTCCTTTCCCAGCGCTGGATGCTGCGTTTATGGAAACCATTGATCGAGTTGAAAAGCCCATGAAAAAGCTGCACAGGATGACCTGTGCAGCTTTTTAAATTGGACGTGAGTCGCGAAATTGCTTTGGCGTCATTGATGTATAGTACTTGAATTGAGCTGTAAAGTAGCTTTGGTTGCAGAAGTTGAATTTTTTGGCTAAGTCAGCAATGGATTGATTCGTATGAAGCAAGAAATATTTGGATTCCTCGATCTTTTTCTGGTTGATGAACTGTACCGTGGATACGCCGACTTCTTTTTTGAATAGATGGGAAAGATAGCTCGGGTTCACTTTGCAGTGGGAGCTGATAGCCTGTAAGCTCAGATCCTCCAGAATATGCGATTGTATGTACGCAATCGCTTCATTGATGATATTGGAGTATTGCGTCGCGCGGCTTTTGTTCAAGCCTTCGATGAAACGGACGAGCATATCATATTCCAAATCGGAAAGCTCCTGCTCTGTCTGGCAATTTTCGATTTCCAGCATGTAGGTCATATTCAGAGTGGAAGCTACCTCCTGTGAAGCACCGCCGCGCAGGATGGCACGTGTGTATAAGGTGCAGATGCTGATCAATTGGTTCTTGGCGGATCGCAGCGGTTGAAAGGCATACTTCGGGCGTTCAGAAGTGGACAGGCTTTCAATGATCGATAATGCCTCGTTCAAATCTCCATTCTGTACAGCATCCATCAGCTGGTTTTCCAGCAGGTAGGAAGGGTATAAAAACTGTTTGTTTGACTTCATATCTTCAGAGGGACGTTTCTCAGGCAGAACAGCATTTTTAGATATGGTAGACATACTATACCTCCGTTAAGGAATATTGGTTTTATCATCAGTCTTATATATCAATATTGTAAGCGTTTTCCGATAAAAAATAAACTGTTTTAATAAAAAATATTTATAAAACGGTTATTTTAACATTTTTCGACACGTTGGCAGGTTAATAGACAAGCAGGAGAAAGACTAGCTATAATGGGAATAGCAAGAAAGAAGGCAATTGTCTGAAAAAAAGAGGTGTGCACATGCGTGTCAGATCCACTCGGCGTATTCTGCCTATTGTTTGGATGGTCATCCGGTTCATGCTGCAGATTTATTGGTTTTATTTCCTGCATAGCCGTGTATGGGATGAACAGGATAAACAGGAATGGAAAGCATTGCTGACGAAGCAGGCGAGGGAGTATCGGAAGACGGCCGAAAAGAAGGGCGGGTTGCTGGTCAAGTTAGGGCAGTTTCTCAGTTCGCGCGCAGATTTACTGCCCAAGGTATTCATCCGGGAAATGGAAGGACTTGTGGATAAAGTAAGGCCGATGCCGTTTGTCTATTCGGAAGCAATATTACGAGAAGAACTTGGCAGCCATTATGAGTCAGAGATCAGGGATCTGAATCCTCACCCGATAGCTTCTGCTTCTATCGGCGATGTGTATGAGGCACGCCTGAAGAATGGAAAAAAGATAGCTGTGAAAGTCCAGCGTCATAATGCTAGGCAGATATTTCACATGGACTTCAAAGCGCTTCGGATCATTTTCTTCCTGCTCCGAAAGTTCACTAGTATCGGCAAAAAATCGGATATGAAGGCGTTGTATGCCGAAATCGTGACAATCATCAGCAGGGAATTGGACTTTCGGAAAGAACTGGAGCATGCGGATTATTTCAAGAAACGCTACAAAGGGAATACGGAGATCAACATGCCGAATTATTATCCAGAGCTCTGCACCGGAAGAGTGCTGGTGATGGACTGGATAGAGGGCAGGAAGGTGACGGACACCGACTATCTTGATGCACAGAAGATTCCGCGTGAGCAAGTGGCCAGGGCGCTTTTTCAGTTCTTCGCCGATCAGTTCCTCAACAGCGGGATGTTCCATGCGGATCCCCATGCAGGCAATATCATGGTACAGCCGGACGGGAAGATCGTACTGCTCGATTTCGGTATGGTCGGGGAAATCAGGGCAACGGATACCGACTATTTAAGGGAAGCCATACAAGGGGTGGTTCTGGATGATTATGAAGCGGTCATCCAGGCGCTTTACAAAATGGAATTCCTGCTCCCTTCCGCCGATTCCGAGAAGGTGAAGCGGATCATCCGGAAGACGGTGGATTTATATAAAGGCGGACAGCTTGATGTAGGGGACACGGACTCCTTCCTTCAATTGATGGAAGAGCTGCAGGTGATCGTGAAGGAACAGCCGATTCAGCTGCCGGCCGATTTTGCTTTCCTTGGCCGGGCAGTTTCCCTGGCAATTGGCCTGGTGGCCATCATTTATCCGCAGGCAGATTTGGTAGAATGGGGAAAACCTGTCATCCTCCGCTGGATGAGAGGATCGAAAAAACATAGTTCCATCTATACTGGTATCCTGACAAATTCGCTCCGACCCTTCTTATCCATGCCGCGGGCACTCGTTGATTGGCTGACGGACGGGGAGAAGCAGCGGAGCTGGGAGCGGGATAAGCAGAAGAACCAGTTGATGCACCAATTTTACTTCTTTTATACGGTGCTGCTGCTCACCCTGACAGCAGGCTCTGCATACATTGGCATTCATGGAATCATCCAGCATACATTATGGCTGATCCTTGTCGGATTCATACTGACGTTCCTGTTTTTTGGGTTAAGCTTAATTCTTTTCATCAAGCATGTTCTGATGCTTAGATCCATAAATAAGACTAGGAGGTTGTGAAAATGGCAGATTTATTACGTAAAGGATTTCTCTTAGGTGTAGGTGCTGCTTTGGCTGGAAAAGAGAAGTTGGATGCCAAATTGAAAGAGCTGGTGGAAAAAGGAGAGATTACGCCGCAGCAAGCGAAGGATTTGATTCAGCGCTTTGTTGAAAAGGGAGAAGCAAAATCCAATGAATGGAACGAGAAAAACCAGGAGAATATGCAAAAGAAAGCAAGTGAGCTGGGACTTGCGACGAAAGCGGATGTTGATGCCCTGAAGCAGCGAATCAGCCATTTGGAGCTTCGGCTGCACAAAAAGGAAGATTAAGGGATTATGGGTTAAAAGATTAATTTGTCGTGAATATTTTGAAAATTTGTTGTCAAGCTTTCCTTTCTCTATTAGAATGATGGAAGAGGCTATAATCAGAGGAGGTAATTAGCAATGATCAGCTTTTTATCTTTTGTCGACCAAGTGGAGCAAGAATTGAAACGCCCTTCCACAGCCACGGAGTATGATTTTCTGAAATGGATGCATGAACAATATGTCGCCGAACAATTGGATATACTGAAGCAAGCGCAGTAACAGAACCACACCCCGCCAAATTTGGCGGGCTTTTTTATTTACCGGGAGCGCATGCTTATATGACCAAGAAGTTCATGTATGTACCGAAGGAAAGAAATAGCAGGATGAAATATTGGAATTCTGGTGAGGGAATTGACGAGAGGCGAGGGAGTTGTCGGTTTATATTAGATGGAGCCGGCTATGGGACCGGCTTTTTATTATTGTGGTGAGTCTTGCATGTGTCACGAACCTTTCTGTGTTCAGGGGAAGCAGCACTGCTGCGGGAGTTGTTTCATAGGCTGGCAAATCAAATAGAATGGAAAAATGATGAAATCTGACGGATTTTGTGAAACTCTGAGAGAATTCCAGGCATTTTAACGGCTCGTGTTCCCCTTGTATTCCCAATATATCATTTTCAAATAAATGGTAAAATGAAAGGGAATAGAGAAGGAAGGAGGTGAGGAATTGGATCGTACTATATTTTCTGAATCAAGTACGTTTCCAGAGCTGTTAGATACTTTTCATGTAAGCATTAAATTAGAAAAGAAGCATGCTGCGGAAAAAATGCTGCGAGAGATCGAGGAGCAGCGAAAAAGCATTCATGATCCAAACCTATTGATCAAATCCGCTCTGATGGAAATTAGATTCTCTTTGCTGGCTGGGGAGACGGAGCGAGCTGAAACGATGTTTGCTGATTTCGAGAACGCCAAAAAAGAGTTAAATGATGAAAATGCTTTTTATTATCATTGCTTCAAGGGTCATCTATTCTATGAAAAAGGCCATCTTCAACATGCGATCATTGCATATGAAAAAGCTGCAGAATATTTGGAGGAACTTTCGAATACTGCAGAGAAACCAGACTTTTATTATAAGCTGGCCAACGCATACTATCATGCCTATATCACTTCGCTTTCCGTTATCAATGCAACCTTGGCCATCCAGGAAGCCCAGGAGCAGAAACAGGATTATGTGCTTGCTAAAAGTAAACTGCTGCAAGGGTTGAATTACCTGGAATGGAAGGACTATGAGGGAGCAGAAGCACTTTTGCATGAAGCCTTGTCATATCGGCAGCAGGACACAGGCAGCGAGTTTAATCTGGTGTATATGATAAATCATAACCTAGGCTTGGTTTATTTAAGGAAAGGATTGCCGGATACAGCTGTCCATTACTTTAAAAGAGCGATCGAGGACCAGGAAAGCAGTCATTATATGAAAAGTCTTTATTACCTGGCCGAAGCGTTGTTTTACGCTGGTCGGAATGAAGAAGCATTGCGCTACTTTGATATAGGATTCTCCATCAGCAAGCGGGAAAATAACGAGCTTTATAAATGGATCTTTGCCATGCTGCATAAAAAGTTCATCGATAGGAGCAGCTTTGAAGGAGTTTGGCAGCAAGGAATCGAATATTTCATTACAAAAAATGACAAATTCAATGTAAAATATTATTCAGAGCGGTTCGCCGAATATTTTTTCAAGAAAGGCGAACACGTAAAAGCCAGCTATTATTATAGATTGGCCATAAAATAAAAGGAGTGGGGAAAATGAAGAAGAAAATCTTTGTTGGCACACTACTGGCAGCGATAATTGCAGGAGGATTTTTCGGCTTACAAGATAGCGGGCAGCACCAAGCGGAAAGACAAGGCGTCACTCCTAGTTCAAGTTATTTCGATCAATTATAAAAAAACTGTCCGATGCCAGGATAACTGTATTTTATGGCCAACACTCCATGTGTTGGTTTTCTTTATGTTTCAACCTCCAATATAGGAGCGTTCCTCGGTACACACTGCTTCTGTCCATCCATCGAAATTTAATATGGATGATTCTGCTTTTGGATCATCCCACTTCATTTCCGCAGCCGCTCATTTATGTATAAGCTATGAACAGAATACTGTTTTTTGAAGAAAAAGAACATACGTTCCTTTTTTGGGTGTTAAATTTTTTGATCTATATCTGTTATAATGCATGTAGCAGTGAAATGAGGGAGGTGTTCGGCTTGTTAAGTGAAGAAACAGTGCTGCGGCATATGAAAGAGGAACTGGAACAGGCCTTGGCCAATGGGGATGTCCAGAAGCAGCGGGAGCATGTTCGGGCGGTTCGTTCGATGTGCGATTTGTTTTTGCAAAGTGAACGATCCGAAAAGAAGGAGATGCCTAAACAGACTGAATCCCAATCGGGACCGTCCGCGGCGGAATGGGCAGCGATGACAGGGGAATGGCCGGTCCAGCAGCCCAGGAAGGCATTTGAAGATGATGATGATGAATCGAACGGCAAGTCCTTGTTCGATTTTTGATATAAAGGAGCAGAAAAAATGAAAGCATTACTTATAATCGGAGCGATCAGTGGTTTCCTTACGGTGGCACTTGGAGCATTCGGGGCACACGGATTGGAAGGAAGGCTCTCGGAAAAGGCAATCGCTACATGGGAAAAAGCGGTTCTATATCAGATGTTCCACACATTGGCGCTGGTCGGGGCAGCGTTGCTGCTTCAGAAAATCCAAGCAGGCAGTTTGGTGACTGCCGGCGGTTTCTTCATCGCAGGTATCCTATTGTTTTCGGGAACACTTTATATTTACGCGGTCAGCGGAATCACGGCATTTGCCTTGATCACACCAGTGGGCGGGTTGGCATTCCTGATCGGCTGGGTGCTGCTCGGTTATTCTGCAATCAAATATCTATAAAGAAAAACCTCTGCAGCTGCAGAGGTTTTTATCGCGGAGGGTAATTTGCCAAGCCGTCTGGATTTCCATAAGGGTAGTTATAATTGAGCGGTTCATCGAATGTGACATAATCGAGATACACCATCAATAACAGATAGCGGCGGTTGGTCTCGGGATCGCGCAAAATAAGGTGGTCACGTCCGGCAGCTTCGATTGTGCCTTTGAAGATCTTTGCATTCCAGCGGTCGTTGTTTTCGAATGTCATATAGACAGTAGCCAACTTGCCGCGATTCAGACGCAATATGTTCTCGATATAGGACTGCTCAACCGGAAGGCTGGGTCCGCCCCCGCCCGGGCCGCCGCCTTGTACTTGTGAGGGTGCTTGCTGTTGCTGCTGGGGATAAAACGGCTGGTTTTGCTGGCGAGTCGGGTAACTGTAATTCGGGACTTGCGGATAGGTATAAGCCTGATTCTGTTCCTGGAATTGCGGAGTGCTCGGCGTCTGATTCTCTTGATTCGGGTTCTTACTCATATTCATTCCCCTTTCCTATATCCTTTGACTTGAAGACACTCGGGCAGCTGATGGTCCGGGAAGCAGAGTCGATACGTTCTGCCGAACATATTGACAAATTCCGGCTTAAGGAGGCGGGGGCTCTCCATCCCTGTACTCCTTAATCGCCATCGGCTTACCTCATGCAAAGGAACTCATGCCTGTTCTTTGACATGATATGTGATCGGAAAGCGGGGTAGAACCAAGGAAATAAAAAAAGCCGGACCATTTGGTCCAGCTTTCATCAGACATGGAAGTAGGAGGATGCTGCTTCTTTTGTCAGGATATTTCCGAAATAGAAGTCGCCGAATTCGCCATAGCGTGCGCTTACTTCATCGAATCGCATTTCGTAAACCAGCTTCTTGATTGGCAGCGGGTCGTGGGCAAATAGTGTAACGCCCCACTCCCAATCGTCGAATCCGAAGGAACCCGTGATGATCTGTTTGATTTGACCAGCATATTTACGGCCGGTTTTGCTGTGCTCATACATAAGTTTGGCACGTGCATCTTTTTCAAGTGAATACCAGTTGTCTTCATTCATCCGGCGTTTATCCATCGGGTAGAAGCACATATAATCCCAGCGAGGCAGGATGGGTTTCAAACGAGCCTGTACTTCCGGCTTCTGTTCGATGTCGACGCCAGGCTTGCTCATATATTTGGAGAGTTCAACGACCGATAAGTAAGAAAAGCTCTTTGTCATGTAAGAGGCTAACTTCGTTTTGTCGAATGTTGTTTCTATCTCCTGTAATTCATCCATTGTCGGCCGCAGGATCATGAACATCAAGTCTGCTTTGTGACCTATTATTTTGTAGGCAAGCTGACTGCCTTTATTTGCTTCTTCTACTTGTTCCATTGTCGAAAGCCAGTCCTGGAATTCCCCGATCGCCGCTTTACGCTCATCTTCGGATGCCAGTTTCCAGCTTGTCCAATCCATTACCCGGAAATCATGCAGGCAATACCAGCCGTCCATGGTTTCTACTGCTTCTGCCATGCCTAAACACTCCTTTTTCGTTCACATTCTTTGTATAGTGTAACACAAACGACATAAGACCATGCTTGTCGTTGCTTGCTAATCCCATCTCTATTATAACAACTGCCCTGCATGTCAGACGCGTATACTTTGACAGAAATGGGAACATCTAAGATGGTGATTATTTTAATTAAAAAAATCGGCGCAGCCTTATATGACTTTAAAAGTAAAACAAAAAGATTTACTATAGAAAAGCAGACATATTCTAGGAGGGTTTTAGGATGAGTGATTTATTTCAAACATTGCGGGAAAAAGTGACAGGCCAGAATAAACGTATCGTCTTGCCGGAAGGATCGGATGAACGTATTTTGGAAGCGGCAGGAAAACTTGCGGAAGAGGGGATCATTGCACCGATTTTAATTGGCAATAAAGAGCAAGTGGAACAAAAAGCCAAGGAGCTGTCTATCGATCTTCATGGAGCAGCAATCATCGATCCCGATGCTTACGAGAAATTCGATGAGCTTGTGACAGCGTTCGTGGAACGCCGCAAAGGCAAAGCGACGGAAGAAGATGCAAAGAAATTACTAAAAGACGAAAACTACTTCGGTACGATGCTTGTTTATACAGGCGAAGCCGATGGGCTTGTGAGCGGAGCGGCACACTCCACTGCTGATACAGTGCGTCCAGCATTGCAAATCATCAAAACGAAGCCAGGATACAAAAAGACTTCTGGTGCATTCGTAATGGTAAGGGAAGATGAGCGTTATGTTTTCGGTGACTGTGCCATCAACATCGCACCTGACAGCCAGGATCTTGCAGAAATTGCTGTAGCAAGTGCTGAAACAGCAGCTATGTTCGGAATTGATCCGAAAGTTGCTTTGCTGAGCTTCTCGACTAAAGGCTCCGCTAAATCTCCCGAAACAGAGAAAGTAGCAGATGCATTGACGATTGCGAAAGAGAAAAACCCTGATCTTGTCATAGATGGCGAATTCCAATTCGATGCGGCCTTCGTTCCGTCCGTAGCTGCGAAAAAAGCTCCGGATGCTGTGCTGAAAGGTGACGCGAATGTATTCGTATTCCCAAGTCTTGAAGCAGGTAACATCGGTTACAAAATTGCACAGCGTCTTGGTAACTTCGATGCTGTGGGTCCGATCCTGCAAGGGCTGAATGCACCAGTGAATGACCTATCCCGTGGCTGTAATGCAGATGATGTGTACAAACTTACATTGATTACAGCTGCCCAGTCCGTAGAATAAGCATGACCCAGGAGACGTCTTTCTAAAAAAGGCGTCTTTTTCTTTGTTTGTTTTGTCTTTGCTGTCCAACTATAGTAGAATTGCCTTGTTTATATGCAAAAGGAGTGAGTATTGTTGGGCAAGGATATCCGCTATTCATCCGAAGTAACAGATCAGTTTGTGAAGCATGCCATCGATTACGTAGGAGCTGGAGTGGTAATCACAGACCCCTCACTTCCTGATAATCCGATCATTTATACGAACAAAGGATTCGAAGAACTCACCGGTTATCCCTCTGAAGACATAATCGGCCAAAATTGCCGATTCCTTCAAGGGGAAGATTCGGATAAGGAGGATGTCACCATCGTCCGGAACGCGGTTGAAAATGAAGAAACCGTCGTGGTTGAGTTGAAGAATTACCGGAAGGACGGAGAAATGTTCTGGAATGAGCTCGCTATTTATCCGATTTTTCTGGAAAGTGAGCAGAAGACATTTTTCGTCGGCGTCCAAAAAGATGTGACAGATCGGAAGAAAAATGAAGAACTGGTATCACATTATCTGGAAGAGGTATCCCGCTTATCCACACCTATTGTCCCCATCACGGATACGACCTCCATTCTGCCGCTGATTGGAGATGTCGATGATCACAGGCTGAATCAGATATTGGAACGAGTAGGCGAGCATGTCCAGCAGTCGGGAGAGCAGAATTTCCTTCTGGATCTGCAAGGCATCAGCCGCTTCCATAGCGCTGTCCATCATGGTGTGCTGCAGCTTCATCAGCTGCTGGATATGATGGGCACACGCTTGATCATTACAGGCTTCCATCCGAAGATGGCGATGGAAAGTGTGCGACAGGCAGATTTCAGTGATCAAAGCATCAAGTTCTTTTCGACCGTGAAACAGGCACTATCCTTTTTAGAGAGAGAAAACCGCTGAGCCGATAACCGGTCAGCGGTTTTTCATTGGAATTTTTCATTGCGCGTGCGCATCAGTTTCATCCGATCCTGCTGCAGTCCGATTTCCCGCTCTGTCATTTCGCTGGCAGGAATGATCTGCGTGATGGAAGCGAGTCCATCGGCGATTCGCTTGCAAACCTGCTCGCTTGTAAGCGGGATATGGAGTAATTCTTCCAATGATGCCATCGTTTCCGGCACTACTTCAGGAAATGAAAACCGGGTTTTTGCATCCTTTTTTGCCTTTTCATAAAAGCCGCGGACGATTTCAGCACGTGCGGCACCACTTCCATCGACGCATAAGTAAATTTGTACAGCAGAACCATCTTTGACACGGCGCTGGGAAATGCCGGCGAATTTCCGGCCATCTATGCTCAAATCATAAGTTCCGGGACAATAAGAACCTACGACCTCGAAGGCTTCGATTTTGTCTGTAAGATCACGGAATATATATTGGATGAAGGAAACCATTGCTTGATAACCATCATGGATTCCTATATGTTTGGCATCTGGAAAGATGAAGGACAGATTGACAACGCCCTGATCAAGCAAAACAGCGAGACCGCCAGAGTTCCGTACAACGGCTTTGTAGCCTTGTTCCCGTAAATAAGCCACTCCCTCTTCTATATAAGGGAGACGGGAATCCGGAATGCCAAGCATAATCGTGCGATCATGGATCCAAAGCCTTGCGGTTGGCGGCGCCAGATTCTCCCCGACAGAAATAGCCAGTGCATCATCAATTGCGAAGGAGGCCATGGCCTGCTCCGGCCCATCCTCACCGGAATGATCGATGATGCGGAATTCAGGTGCTCCGAGTAATGTATGCAACACGTAAAACGCGCTCCTTTTCAGCAATATGGCATAAAAACGCCAATACATAGTATAGCAAAAACAGGGTAGACAAGAAACGAGTAAAAATTACAATTGGTTATTTACGGGGGACCCGATATTTTATAAACTGAATCTATTGGACATAAAGTCGAGACAGATTGACATAAAGTGAGGCAGAGGAAATGGCATATCGAGACGAAAAGCTAGATGAAGAAAAAGTTTTCAAAGATCCTGTGCATCGCTATGTGCATGTCCGCGACCGGGTGATATGGGATTTGATAGCGACGCCTGAATTTCAGCGGCTTCGCAGGATCAAGCAGCTTGGGACCTCTTATATGACGTTTCATGGCGCCGAACACAGCCGTTTTAATCATTCTTTGGGCGTATATGAGATCGTCAGGCGGATCGTGAATAATTTTGAGAATCGGAAGAACTGGAAAAAGGAGCAGCGGCTGCTGCTGCTCTGTGCCGCCTTGCTTCACGATCTCGGGCATGGACCATATTCCCATTCCTTCGAGAAGGTTTTCGGATTGGATCATGAGGAGTTCACCCGCAAGATCATTCTTGGTGATACTGGTGTCAACCACGTGCTGCGAAAAGTGAGCACGAACTTCCCGAAAAAAGTAGCCGAGGTGATCAATAAGACATATGGCGACAAATTGATCGTCAGTATCATCTCCAGCCAAATCGATGCGGACAGGATGGACTATCTGCAGCGCGATGCCTATTTCACTGGTGTCAGCTATGGTCATTTCGATATGGAGCGTATACTCCGGGTGATGCGGCCGCGTGAGGATCAAGTCGTCATCAAGGAATCCGGCATGCACGCGGTGGAGGATTATATCATGAGCCGTTATCAGATGTATTGGCAAGTTTACTTCCACCCAGTGACACGAAGTGCGGAGGTCATCCTGACAAAAATCCTGCACCGGGCAAAGGCACTATATCAGAGCGATTATACTTTCAAGCTGCGCCCGCAGCATTTCATTTCTTTGTTTGATGGGAACGTCACACTGGAGGATTACATACGGCTCGATGAGAATGTTACGTCTTTCTATTTTCAGGCATGGCTTGAAGAAGACGATGATATACTCCGGGACTTATGTGAAAGATTCCTGAATCGCAGGCTCTTCAAGTATATCGAGTTCAATCCTCTCCTGCATGTGAAAGAGATGGTGGAGCTGTCCAAGCTCTTCAGTGAAGTCGGCATCGATCCCGAATATTATCTCATTGATGATTCTTCATCGGATCTGCCATATGATTTCTACCGTCCGGGCGAGGAAGAGGAGCGGCTTCCTATTCACTTGCAGCTGCCAAATGGGAAACTGAAGGAATTATCACGTCAATCGGATATTGTTGAAGCGATTTCGGGTAAGAAACGAACAGACCATAAACTATACTTCCCGCAGGATATCTTGGAAGCCCTGCCGGATGACAGCAAACAGAAACAGCGGATCTATGAGATTTTATTTCAATGAGGAGGAGCAGCTATGCTAGCCAACCACGCAAATCTACTGCAATTCTTTTCTTCCGTGGAAGAAGTGGTAGGAAGAAAAAAATTACAGAAGATGATTTACATACTGAAGAAAAATGGGATTCCGTTCGGTGAAAAATATGAATTCCATTTATTCGGTCCCTATTCAGAGGAATTATCCCTGCGTGTGGATGAATTGAGCAACCTTGGTCTGATCAGCGAGACGAAAGAAGATAAAAGCAGCTATATCCAATACCGTTACACCATTACGGAAGAAGGGCAGCAATTCCTTACACATTATGAAAATCAATTCCCGGACTATCAGGAGGCTGTGCGGCTGCTGAAGGATAAAAGCTCCCGATTCCTTGAATTGGTTTCCACGATGCTTTATTTCGAGGAGCTGCCGCAGGAGGAAGTGGAAGAAAAGGTACGGACTGTGAAGAAAAAACAAAATTATACGGATGAAGAGATGGATGAAGCTTGGGAATTCATCGCTTCATTGAGAAAGCTGCAAGCATGAGAAAAGCGGGGGATCCAAAGTGATCCGTCGTTTTTTTAATGATAGCAGCCGTGGTACGATCAGCTGCGGACGCAGTGCCATCCAATGCCTTTCGCTTCCATGATAAAACAATAGAATTGAAGTGATATTCCGGCACATGCTACTATAGAGACAAAAGTCGAGGGAGCGGTTAAGGTGGAAAAGAAAAAGAATAATGCTTTCACGATCATGAAAGATGATTCAACGGATGGTCATGGCGGTTATGGCGTAGGGTCCATCAGTTTGGAAAATATGAGTCCAGTCATTGTCGATCCGAATGAGAAGACAGCATATGTCGATATGGCTGCAATGCATGCCCGCAGCCAGGTGGAGCGCCGGGTTCGTTTCCAGCATGAGAAAGACAAGGTGCCGGATGGAAAGCTGTATTGGATTGTCTGGGTGACAGTGCAAAATGGCGGGGATGGCCCATATTATCATGGGGCAGCAGCAAGTGAGATTCTCGTCGACCGTCCGAATCGGATTGCCTACAAATCGATGCCGGAGCATGTGAAGCATATGGAGCAATCCTTGAAAGGTATGTATGTGCTGGAGCATATGGATGATTTATCGAAGGGATTGCTGCTGGATTTCCTTAAGGAATATAAACCGGAATTCTGGGATCGGACACCGCAAGAGCTTAGTGAGCAATTGCAATAATAAAAAAGCCGCTGTCTCTCAAAAGGCAGCGGCTTCTTTGTGTCAGAACAGCCAATCGAACCAGCGCTTTCGCCTGGTCGGAGGCGCTTCCTGCTTTGGTGTCAGCGAATTTTCATCCAAATCGGGATGGCAGTACAGCTTTGGTTCTGTACCTCTTACAAAATAGGTGAACCGGCGTTTTTCGCAGTAGGAAGTGGCAAGAAGCCCCGAATCGGGATCAACGAACACGCCGCGCACACCAGCTGGCGGGCGGAACGCTTTGATCGGTTCACCCTCATGGGCAGCTTCCATGAAGCCGGCCCAAATTTCCTTGCTGTAGCCCAATTCCTTCACTTTCTCCATCGGGCGGTTGTCGTCATAACCTGTCCAGACTGCTGTGACCAAGTCAGGACTGAATCCGACCATCCAGCTATCGGTGGCCGTCGTTCCGGATTTTCCGGCATAAGGCCTGCTCAGCTGATCCTTGATGCCTGCGCCTGTGACACGCATATAGCTGCTGAGTGAATCATCGAACATGCCTGTCATCAAGTCCGTGAGCACAAAAAGCCTCTTCTTATCCAAGCTGCTTTTCATCTTCGGCTGCTGATGGGAATAGATTATCTTTCCGTTACGGTCGACGATTTTCTCGATTGTATAACCCTCTATCGGTTTGCCGCCATTGGCGATCCGGCTGTAGGCAACTCCCATCTCTTCGACCGATACAGGTGAAGTCCCAAGGGCGAGAGAGGGGACTGCCTGCAAATCACTTGTGATGCCAAGCTTCCTGGCATCTGCTGCAACCTTTTCTGCGCCGACGATCAAGTTCGTCTTCACTGCGTAGATGTTATCCGACATCGCGATTGCTTCTGCCATCGTGATATCATCATTGGCATAATAGCCATGATAATTGCCTGGCGCATATTCTCCTCCGTTTGGAAGCTTGAAGGTCGTCTCTTCACTTTTTAATTGTGTCATTGGTGTAAAACCATTTTTCAAAGCTGTGTAATAGACAAAAGGTTTGAATGCAGAGCCAGGCATCCGCTTGGAAGTAGTGGCACGGTTATAGGTGCTGGTTTTATAATTGGTTCCGCCGACCATGGCCGTGATGGCTCCTGAATGCGGATTCATGGCAATTGCACCAGCCTCAAGCTCCGTATCTGCCGGAATGGTATCGGCTATTTGCATTTCCAGCTGCAGCTGCTGTTCAGGATCCATCGTTGTATGGACATGGTATCCGGCAGATACAGCTTCATCCTCCTCCATTCCAAGCACATCGGCTAATTCAGCCGTGATATAATCCTGGAAATAACCGGCACGCCTAATGGTATCCCGTTCCTGTTCTGTCGAGAGCGACACAGCAGGAAGAGTATCGGGCTCCGTGATGTAGCCTTCTTCCTGCATCAATCCGTAAATATATTCCTGCCGTTCATCAGCGAGTTCTTTATTCTGAAAAGGAGAGTAATAGGAGGGACCTTTCGGAATGCCTGCAAGCAGGGCCGCCTCAGCTGCTGTCAGGCTGCCGGGATCCTTATCCATATAATAATCACTGGCAGCCTGGATGCCATACATCCCATGGCCGTAATAAATCGTATTCAGGTAGCCTTCCAATATCTCCTCCTTCGAATAGAACATCTCCAGCCGGATACTGTATATGGCTTCCTTGAATTTTCGTGTCCACGTCTTATCATTGGTCAAATAGAGATTCTTGGCGTATTGCTGGGTGATGGTGCTGGCCCCTTCCACCTTGGCCCCTGCCCTGATATTCTGCAAAGCAGCCGCGAATATTCGTTTCCAGGCGAAGCCATGATGCTTGTAGAAGTTCTTGTCTTCTGCCAGGATGGTTGCATGAATCAAATGGGGAGAGACTTCCTCCAAGGATACCCAGCGCTTCGGTGTGTTGCCGTACTGTTCGCCGAGAATCGTATCATCATTTGCATAGAATGTCGTGCTCCATTTATTTGTCATCGGCGGCGGCCCCATCAGATAGCAGATGAGGAGCAGACCGCCAATGGCAGTCAATGTCCCTCCAAGGAAAAATGCCGCCAGTCTTTTCGGCCGGAGCCACTTCTGCCAGCGTGCTGTCGGAATCCGAATCAAATCTATCGCCCGCTTCCTTCATGGTGTCAAATACAGTATCGGCTTACAGTAGGATAATAAACGTCATAAAGGGTTGCTTTTTTTCGGATTTTCTCTATAATTTGATTGTTTAAAGCTATAAAAATGACCAACACTAGTTGCGAGATGATATAGGATTCTACACATAAGGAGTAATGACATCCAATGGAACTATGGTATACAGAAAAACAGACAGACAGCTTTGGCATCACGGCAAAAGTGAAGCGTTCCCTGCATAGCGAACAGACTGATTTTCAGAAACTGGACATGCTGGAAACGGAAGAATGGGGGAATATGCTGACTTTGGACGGGATGGTCATGACTACGGAACGCGATGAGTTCGTCTATCACGAGATGGTGGCGCATGTTCCGCTGTTTACGCATCCCAACCCGGAAAACGTACTGATCGTGGGCGGAGGAGACGGCGGTGTCATCCGCGAAGTGCTCAAGCATGACAAAGTGAAGAAAGCGACACTTGTCGATATCGATGGCAAGGTCATCGAGTATTCGAAAAAGTTCTTGCCTTCCATCGCTGGCAAGATGGATGATCCGCGTGCGGATGTCCGTGTCGGTGACGGTTTCATGCATATTGCCGAGAGTGAGAATGCCTATGATGTCATTATGGTCGATTCGACAGAACCAGTGGGACCAGCAGTGAATCTATTCACAAAAGGCTTCTATGCGGGGATTGCAAAAGCGCTGAAAGAAGATGGTTTGTTCGTTGCACAGACAGATAACCCATGGTTCAAAGCGGATTTGATTTCCCAGGTATATAAGGACGTGAAGGAAATCTTCCCGGTGACGGAGCTGTACACGGCGAATATCCCTACTTATCCGAGCGGTTTGTGGACGTTCACGATGGGAAGTAAAGTCCATCATCCGAAAAAAGTGGATACAGAGCATCTCCAGCCTATCGAGACGAAGTATTACACACCTGAATTGCATCAGGCTGCTTTTGTCCTGCCGAAATTCGTACAGGATCTATTGAAATAAAACCAGAGAGACGCTTCCGGAGGGAGCGTTTTTCTTGCTGAAAGGGAGGAAGCTGCAATGCATCGGACGAAGATACCGGTATGGATCGAAATGAATACGGCAATAACGGAGGAAGACGAAACCGAACACACGACGTTGCGGGCAGCGGGTACCTATTCCGAAAAAGGCGGATTGACGGTCGTCAGTTTTACGGAGGAATCACAAGAGGTCGGGGATACGAAGACGATGATCACGATTTCATCGGATAAAGTGAGCATCAAACGTTCAGGCGGCTTTGATATGAAGCAAGTTTTCGTAAAGAATCAGCCGACAGAGAATGTATACCGCCATCCTTATGGTACAATGCATATGGAAACAAGCACGCACGCGATGACGTTCTCGCCGCTGATGGCTGACAGTCCGGCAGAACTTACGTTAAGCTATACAGTGACGCTCAATCAGGTGCAGTCCAGGAAGCATGCACTGACGTTGCGTGTGCAGGAGGAGAGTAACGGATGAATATCGTACAACAAACAGAACAAAAATTGAAAACGGCAATCCAGGATGCGGTTTTGAAGGCGGGCTTGGCTGATAAAGAAACAATTCCTGCCATCATTTTAGAGCAGCCGAAGGATAAGGCGCATGGCGACTACGCTACCAATATCGCGATGCAGCTTGCCCGCGTTGCGAAGAAAGCACCTCGAGCCATTGCCGAGGATTTGCAGGATAACTTCGATTACGATCAAGCACCTGTGGAAAAGATTGAAATTGCAGGACCAGGATTCATTAACTTCTTTATGCGGAATGACTATCTAGGTGAGCTTGTGTCGACTATTTTGGAAGCGGGCGATAACTTTGGCCGCACGGATGCAGGCAAAGGGGAGAAAGTCCAAGTGGAATTTGTTTCGGCGAACCCTACAGGCGACTTGCACCTTGGACATGCCCGCGGAGCGGCCGTAGGGGATTCCCTTTGCAATATTCTCGATGCGGCAGGTTATGACGTTGCACGCGAATATTATATCAATGATGCTGGCAATCAGATCGACAATCTTGCCCGCAGTGTGCAGGCGCGCTATCTGCAAGCACTTGGCCAGGATGCTGAAATGCCGGAGGACGGTTATCATGGCAAGGACATCATCGGTATCGGAAAACAGCTTGCCGAAGAATATGGTGATAGCTATGCGGCGAAGCCGGAAGAAGAACGACTTGCTTTCTTCCGTCAGTATGGCTTGACTTATGAACTGAAAAAGCTGGAGAAGGACCTTGCTGATTTCCGCGTTCCATTCGATGTATGGTATTCGGAAACGTCCCTTTACCAAGATGGAAAGATCGATACGGCCTTGCAGACACTTCGTGACAACGACTATGTCTATGAGAAAGATGGGGCGGTTTGGTTCCGTTCGACTGATTTCGGTGATGATAAAGACCGTGTCTTGATCAAAAAGGACGGCAGCTACACCTATCTTACTCCGGATATTGCCTATCATAAAACGAAACTTGACCGCGGATTCACCAAGCTGATCAATGTCTGGGGTGCCGATCATCATGGCTATATCCCGCGGATGCGTGCAGCTATCCAAGCGCTTGGCTATGATGCCGATACACTGGAAGTGACCATCATCCAAATGGTCAATCTGTTCGAAAACGGCGAGAAAGTGAAGATGAGTAAGCGTACAGGAAAAGCAGTCACCCTGCGTGAATTGATGGAAGAGGTAGGCATCGATGCCATGCGTTACTTCTTTGTCATGCGCTCCAGCGACTCCCATCTTGATTTCGACATGGACTTGGCCAAATCCCAATCCAACGAAAATCCAGTATTTTATGTGCAGTATGCATATGCCCGCATCAGCACGATGCTTGCACAAGCTGCTGAAAAAGGATTCCAGACAGAGGGAGCATTCGATGCCGGCCTCCTGACGGCGGAGAAGGAATTGGATCTCTTGAAGCGCCTTGGGGAATTCCCGCAGGTGGTGGCAGATGCAGCTGCAAAACGCACACCGCATCGTATCACCCAGTATGCCTTTGACCTGGCTTCTGCACTTCACAGCTTCTATAACGCTGAAAAAGTGCTGAATCCGGATAATGAGGACTTGACGAAAGCGCGGATCGCGTTGATGAAAGCAGTACGTATCACCATTAAAAATGCACTGCGTCTCATCAGTGTGGAAGCACCAGAAAAAATGTAAAAAAACGCCCGCTGGCAGCAATGCCGGCGGGCGTTTTTCAAAGGTAATTCCGAAGCGGCCTGAAAAGGATGCCAGTAGCCTTGGCGATCCAAGGGCGTTTTTGCATATCGTGCACAGAGGCTGCGATGCTTGATTGTTCATCTTTCTTCCACAGTGCGAGCAGCTGGGCGTAAAATAGGTCATTCTGTCTGATGGTTATGGTAAGCTCCTTGTTTATCAGCAAACTCCGGCCATCAAGGTTGGCAGAGCCGACAGCACACCAGGAGTCATCGCTCAGCACGATTTTGGCATGGTAAAAGCCGTTCTGATACAAATTGATGCGTATCCCATGCTGGATCAAACGTCTGGCGAAATGAAAGGACACTTGATTGACGACATAATGATCGACTTTGGTCGGCACCATCAGCCTGACATCCACGCCCCTTTCCGAAGCGCGCTTGAGTGCAGCCTCCACACGGCGGGTCGGTACACAATAGGGTGTCCCGATATAAAGGTATTTCCTCGCATGGTGGATTTGATGCAGCAGCCAGTCTTCGTAGCCATCTGCTTCCGTTACGACAGCCTCTATCTGCGCGCCATCGAATGCGGGTGCTTGTTTCGGCAATATATGAAACGGGTCTCCCCAGTCGGATGCGAATACCTGTACGAATGTGTAGACAGCCTCTCCTTCAAGTTTTACGACACAATCGCGCCAGAAGCCAAAACGGGGCTCTTTGCTTAAATATTCTTTCCCGATATTGAATCCTCCGATATATGCGCTTTTTTGATCGATGATCGTCACTTTGCGGTGATTGCGCAGATTCAGGTTATAGAGGAAATATGGGAAACTGGGTATATTGGCGAATCGGAGCATGACACCGGAATCGCGCAGGAGCTGCCGTTCTTTTCGGGGCAGACGATAGCCGCCGAACCGGTCCAGCAGGAAACGGATTTTGATTCCTTCCTGTGCCCGCTGCTTCAAGAGTTCAACCAGCTGCTGGGTCGGTTCATCCCATTTTACGAGAAAGAATTGGATATCGACGGAATGCTGTGCAGCTTTTATATCACGGATCAGAGCTTCATAGAAGGTGACCCCATCATCGAATATGGAAGCAAACGCATGTTTATGGCCGATCAGACGATTGACGGCCCTTCTTTTGCTTTGTTTCCTGCCGAGCGCCAAGTCCACTCCTATCAGCACGACGAGGAGGAACAGGAGGGCCAGCAGGAGGAAGAAGACATACATATCCTGATCTCCTTTCCTGGATTAATAATAGGCTTTACAAAAATAGCCAATGTCATGTATCATAAAAACAAATCAAGAGCGAACGGCAAATGCCGGATTCGCGGAAAGGGATGATGACTATGTTGACAATCGCGATGAATGAACAGCTGTCCGTCACCATGCACATCCCTTCTGCGCGTCTGGGTTAGCGGGATTTTTCCATCCTGGTGGAAGGGCTGTGCAGACAGTCCTTTTTATTATGGCCAAAAATGGCATCACTAGGAGGAAAACATGAACGAAGCATGGAATCTATTAGGGTGGAATGATCGATTGGAAGCAGCGAGGCAGGTCTATGATAAGAAATGGACGCCTGCGCGAGTTGTATCGGAACATAAACATATGTATCGAGTGCTGGATGACCGGGGAGAGCTGCTGGCGACGCTGTCAGGAAAGTTTCGGCAAAAAGGGGAGTTTCCAGCTGTCGGGGATTGGGTGCTGATCGATGCCCGGCACGAAGAAGGGAAAGCGACGATTCGTGCTTTATTGCCGAGAAAGAGTAAATTCTCACGGAATGAGGCAGGTGCTGTGACCAAGGAGCAAATCGTTGCGGCGAATATAGATTATATTTATCTGGTGATGGCATTGAACCAAGAATATAATCTCCGCAGACTGGAACGCTATTTGCTGGCAGCTTACGATAGCGGGGCATTACCTGTCATCATTTTGAGCAAGGGAGACCTGTGCAGTGACGTGGAGGGGAGATTGCTCGAAGTGGAGGCGATTGCCCCTGGTGTGGACGTCTACGTCACAAGTGCCATTGACGGAAGGGGCGTCGATGCAATCGGCAATCAGCTTGCGGCTGGTGTCACAGCGGCTTTCCTCGGTTCCTCGGGAGCTGGGAAATCCACGCTTGTGAATATGCTGTATGGGAAGGAAGTGCAGCTTGCCGGGGACATTCGGGAGGATGACGGCAAAGGTCGGCATACGACGACGCACCGGGAGCTTATCCGGATTCCTGGCGGCGGGATGATTATCGATACACCAGGCATGCGCGAGCTGCAGCTGTGGAATCAGCAGCACGCTGGTATGTCAGCGGCTTTTGCTGATATCGAAGAATTGGCAAATGGATGCCGCTTCCGGGATTGCACACACCAAAAGGAGCCTGGCTGCCGCGTGCAGGAAGCGATGGACAGCGGCGGGCTGGAAGCGGAGCGGCTGCAAAGCTATTTCAAGCTGCAGCGTGAGCTCCGGTATTTTGACAGGAAAACATCAGCCAAGGCACAGCTGGAGCAGGGAAAACAGTTCAAGCAGCTGTCCAAACACGTCAAACAAGTCAAAAAACGCCGCTGATCCGAAGAAATATTGCATTTTGATAGGCCTGGCAATATAATGTAAGGTATGGTTCTAAAACGGTAGACGTGAACATAACCAACTTATTTGATAAAGGGAGTGCTGTGACAGTGGGTTTGAAAGAATACAGCCAAGAAGAGCTTGCTGACTTTTCCCTCGTGGAATTGACGAATTTGATCCTAGAGGATGAAAACAAAGCAACCGATTATAGAGAATTATTCGATAAAATAGCTGAAATCAAACAATTGAGCGATGATCAGCGTGAAGAATATCTGCTGCAATTCTACACGGACCTGAACGTAGACGGCCGTTTCATGACAGCAGGTTCCAATCTTTGGGGACTGAAGAGCTGGTATGCAGTAGATCAATTCGACGAAGACGTTACAGTCGAACCTACGAAGAAAAGGAAGAAACGTGTAGCAGAGGAAGATGAAGATCTGGATGATCTCGAGGAAGACTTCACTCTCGATGAGGAAGGCTTCGACGAAGATTACGGCGATGAAGATGATTTGGAAGAGGATATCGCGGAAGGTGATTACCAAAGTGATGATACTGACGATGATACCCGCGAAATCATCGGAGAAGATATGCATCTGACTGGCGACGAAGATGATGAGGACGAAGACCGCTGAGCGAATATTATTCGCTGAAATGTTATTGACTTTGCAGAAGAGAATCAGTAATATTTTATGTGGGCTCTTTAATTGTCCAAAGACGCGTTCCCTTAACAAAGGGAGCGCTTTTTATTTTTTCTCAAACTTTTTTAAGGACATGGGTATTCTATAAATAAATGCTAGAAATGAGGGATTACGTTGACAAAGTATATCTTTGTTACAGGAGGAGTAGTATCTTCTCTGGGTAAAGGCATCACAGCGGCATCACTTGGCCGTTTACTGAAAAATCGGGGATTACAGGTGACAATCCAAAAATTCGATCCATACATCAATGTGGATCCGGGCACGATGAGTCCATATCAGCACGGGGAAGTCTTCGTCACCGAAGATGGTGCGGAAACAGATTTGGACCTTGGCCATTATGAACGTTTCATCGACATCGATTTGAATAAATACTCCAATGTGACAACAGGTAAGATTTATTCCACTGTGTTGAAAAAGGAACGCCGCGGTGATTATCTTGGAGGTACTGTCCAAGTCATCCCGCATATCACGAATGAAATCAAAGACAAAGTCTTCCGTGCCGGCAAACAGACAAACGCTGATGTTGTCATCACGGAAATCGGGGGGACGGTAGGAGATATCGAATCTTTGCCGTTCTTGGAAGCCATTCGTCAAATCAAATCCGATATCGGCCGTGACAATGTGATGTATCTGCATTGTACACTTGTACCTTTTATCAAGGCCGCTGGTGAATTGAAAACAAAACCGACACAGCATAGCGTCAAAGAACTTCGCTCCCTCGGTATTCAGCCGGATGCCATTGTTTTGCGTTCTGAAAGATCCATCAGCAAGGATATGAAGGAGAAGATTGCATCTTCTTGTGACTTGGATATCAATGCAGTTGTGGAATGTATCGATGCCGATACACTTTACGATGTACCGCTTGCCTTGCAGAGCCAAAACCTGGATCAATTTGTTTGCGATCATTTCGGTTTGGAATGCCCGCCGGCTGATATGACGGAATGGTCTGCAATGGCTGCGCATGTGACGAACCTCAAAAAGACTGTCCGCATTGCATTGGTAGGGAAATATGTCGAGCTTCAGGATGCGTACATTTCCGTTGTGGAATCCTTGAAACACGCAGGATATCCTTATGATACCGATATTGATGTGAAATGGATCAATTCCGAGGATGTAACAGCCGATAATGCGGAAGAATTACTTGGAGATGCGGATGGCATCCTTGTGCCGGGCGGATTCGGCGACCGCGGTATCCAAGGTAAGATCGAAGCGATACACTATGCTCGCACCAGAAAGATCCCATTCCTTGGTATTTGCCTGGGTATGCAGCTGGCAACTGTCGAATTTGCTCGGAATGTCCTTCATCTTGAAGGTGCACATTCAAGTGAAATCGATCCATTGACACCTCATCCGGTCATCGATTTGCTTCCTGAGCAAAAAGATATCTCCGATTTAGGCGGTACCTTGCGTTTAGGCGTATATCCTTGCCGCTTGCAAGATGGTACGAAAACAAAAGAGGCGTATGGCAATGAGGATGTCATCTATGAACGTCATCGCCATCGTTTCGAGTTTAACAATCAATACCGTGTACAGATGGAAGAACAAGGCTTTGTCTTCTCTGGTACAAGCCCGGATGGACGCTTGATCGAAACGGTCGAGATCAAGGATCATCCTTGGTTTGTCGCTTCCCAGTATCATCCGGAGTTCAAGAGCCGCCCGAACCGTCCGCACGCGTTATTCCATGGCTTCATCGGTGCGTCTTTACAGCATAAAGAAAACTGATCGGTATGCTTATATATAATTAATTTGAGTGGAGAAGCAGGAATTTGGTGCTTTTTACTAGAAAAAGGTGTAACTGAGTCAGAGCAGTGAACATTATGTCGAAGCAAGCAGCAGCTTGCTTCGTTTTCTAGGGGGATATGCGGATGAGTAAGCGCGTGTTGATCGTGGATGACCAGCCAGGTATTCGGATTTTGCTGGAGGAAGTCATCCGGGAAGAAGGACATGAAGTGATTTCCGTCTGCACGGGAGCAAAAGCACTTGACCAAATAAAAAAACAACAGCCGGATCTTTTACTGATTGATTATAAGCTGCCGGTACTGGATGGGCCTGCAGTATTGGATGAGCTCAAAGACCAGGGACTTTCCATCCCGACAATCATGATGAGCGGATTGGCGGAGGAAGCAGGAGCATTCCGACAGGATTATGACTTCCTGATTGATGTGCTTGCCAAGCCTTTCGATATACTCAAAGTTCGAAAAATGGTGAATCAAGCATTGAAAGAAGGGTCGAATCAGGTATAAAAGAGCGGGAAATGTTGCACCATGACGGGCGAGTTGGTATTCTTATGTATGGAAGCGATAAAATACACGACTTCACTTACATAGTTGCCGACCGTCGTGCAAATTTGAAGGAGGATTTTTGTTATGCCTTTAGTATCAATGAAAGAAATGCTAGATGTAGCTAAAGAAAATCACTATGCTGTAGGACAGTTCAACATCAATAACCTTGAATTCACACAAGCGATCCTGCAAGCAGCTCAGGAAGAAAGCTCTCCTGTCATCCTTGGTGTATCCGAAGGGGCAGCGAAATATATGGGTGGCTTCAAAACAGTTGTATTGATGGTGAAAGGTCTTTTGGAAGACTATAACATCACTGTACCTGTAGCTATTCACCTTGACCATGGTTCCAGCTTCGAAACATGTGCGAAAGCGATCCATGCCGGCTTCACTTCCGTGATGATCGATGGTTCCCACCATCCATTGGAAGAAAACATCGCGCTTACGAAAAAAGTAGTTGAGCTTGCACACTTGCACGGCGTATCTGTCGAAGCAGAACTTGGACGCATCGGCGGACAAGAAGACGATCTTATCGTAGAAGATGCAGATGCAGCTTACGCAATTCCTTCCGAATGCAAGCAGCTTGTGGAAGAAACTGGCGTTGACTGCTTCGCACCAGCACTTGGTTCTGTTCACGGTCCTTACAAAGGCGAACCAAACCTTGGTTTCGATCGCATGGAAGAAATCTTCAAAACAACTGACCTTCCATTGGTATTGCACGGCGGTACAGGTATCCCGACAAAAGATATCCAAAAAGCAATCACGCTTGGTACTTCTAAAATCAACGTGAACACTGAAAACCAAATTTCTTCTGCTAAACGCGTTCGTGAAGTATTGGCAGAAAAACCAAACGAATACGACCCACGTAAATACCTGGGACCAGCTCGCGAAGCGATCAAAGAAACAGTAATCGGCAAAATGCGCGAATTCGGCTCCTCAGGCAAAGCGTAAGCAAAAAAACATAACAAACTGCCCCTCGGGGCAGTTTTCTTTTTTTATAAGAACGAAAAGCGGAAAAAGCCGGATAGAAACGAAGAAGCAAGCGAGAAAGCCGGGAGAGAGGCATTTTACCTCACGCAGGGATTCATCGCTTGCGGCGCAGTTTCTGGATTTCGCAGCTAGACATCAAATGAAAAGCGGATCCCCCAGAAATGAATCCTTCAAAAGAACAAAAAAACAGTTTAAAAAAACAGGAATCGGTGAAAAAACTGTACAGTGCTATTATGGAATAGGGATTGAAAAAGAGAGTGGAAATCGAAGAATTTGATGTAAATCCTTTGCCATATACAGGGAGTCCTGCATAAACTACTTCGGAACTGCTTAAGGGGTGGAAAAGATGAAATTCTTTTTGGAGACTGCCAGCCTGGAGGAAATCAAGCTTGCTGATGCACTTGGTGTATTGGCGGGGGTGGCGATAAAACCGATGTCGATGGTTGGCGGGAATGTGTCGTTTCATGATAGGATCCGGGAGATGACCGAAGAGGTGTCAGGCCCTGTCGATGCAGCGGTTGTTTCGGAGCAAGCGGACGGAATGGTGGCAGAAGGCAAGGCCCTTGCCGGGATTTCTCCGAATGTCACGGTGAGAATACCGATGACAATAGAAGGTCTGAAAGCAGTCAAAATCTTATCTGGATTGAATATAAAGACGCATGTGACACTGATCTTTGATATGAATCAAGCGCTGCTGGCTGCCCGTGCCGGGGCTACATATGTATCGCCATGCATCGGGAGGCTCGATGATATCGGTCATAGCGGAATGGAACTGCTTGATGTCATAGCGGATGTTTTCAACCGGCATCAGATCAAGACAAGGATCATTGCGGCTTCCATCCAGCATCCCATCCATGTAACAGAGGCTGCAAAGCAGGGAGCGCATATCGCGACCGTTTCTTTTGAGGTTCTGAGGAAATTGGTCGAGCATCCGTTGACAGATGCTGGAATCGAATGATTTCTTGCAGACTGTAACAGTTGTATATAGTATAATTATGGTAAAATAGAGGAAACTAACGTTGCTGTTATCCTAAATGTGAGGAGTTCCTTATGCAGAAAATATTAGTAGAGGGCGGAAACCTTCTTAAAGGAAGAGTAAAGATCAGCGGAGCGAAAAACAGTGCAGTCGCACTGCTTCCTGCTGCTATACTGGCTGAGTCTCCGGTAACAATAGAAGGGCTGCCCGAAATTTCAGATGTTGAGACGTTAAGTCACTTGCTTGAAGAAATCGGCGGCAAAGTATCCAATACCGATCACGGTCTTACGATCGATCCATCTGCCATGACGTCCATGCCTCTTCCGAACGGAAAAGTGAAGAAACTCCGGGCTTCCTATTATTTCATGGGAGCGATGCTCGGACGATTCAAGCAGGCAGTCATCGGCTTGCCTGGCGGCTGTTATCTGGGCCCTCGACCTATCGACCAGCATATCAAGGGCTTTGAAGCATTGGGAGCAAAGGTGACAAATGAGCAAGGGGCGATCTACCTGCGAGCGGATGAACTGCGCGGAGCACGTATTTACTTGGATGTGGTGAGTGTTGGTGCGACTATCAATATCATGCTTGCTGCAGTGCGGGCGAAGGGGAAGACAGTGATTGAAAACGCGGCAAAGGAGCCGGAAATAGTCGATGTGGCCACCCTTTTGACCAGTATGGGAGCGAAAATCAAAGGTGCCGGCACCGACGTGATTCGCATAGAGGGTGTGGATCATCTTCATGGCTGCCATCATACGATCATCCCTGACCGGATCGAGGCGGGAACGTATATCATCCTTGCAGCTTCCCAAGGGGAAGAGGTTGTCATTGATAATGTCATCCCTGAGCATTTGGAGTCCTTGCTGGCAAAATTGCGGGAGATGGGCGTGGAGATCGCAGAAGGCGAGGAACAGCTGACTGTGCGCCCAGGGGCAAGGCTGAATAGTGTGGACGTGAAGACTCTGGTTTATCCTGGCTTCCCGACCGATCTGCAGCAGCCTTTTACAGCTTTATTGACCAAAGCGCATGGGACGGGTGTCATAACGGATACCATTTATCAAGCTCGCTTCAAGCACATCGACGAACTGCGGCGGATGAACGCGCAGGTGAAAGTGGAGGGCGGAGCCTCCATCGTCACTGGTGCTGTACAGCTGGAGGGAGCCAAAGTGAAAGCCAGTGATCTTCGGGCCGGAGCGGCATTGATCATCGCTGCATTGATGGCTGAAGGTGTGACGGAAATCACAGGCGTGGAGCATATAGATCGCGGCTATGAACATATCACGGATAAACTCCATGCACTGGGTGCCAACATATGGCGGGAAGATATGAGTGAACAAGAAGTCGAACAGTTTCAGAATTCCTGATCATGCAGAAAACAAAAGGCTGTACAAAGCAGGTGATGAGCAGCTGGTCTGTCCCATACGTGTCCTGCTTGGAAATCGAATTTTGTCGTCTGAACTTCATGATGAAAAGACTGGCGCGAGCCAGTCTTTTTTGAATCCCTCATTCAACTGAAAAATACAGTTGAATATTCAAGTGCGAAAATGTATTATTAGTTATGCTAAAAACGCAGCAAGTTTAAAAAAGCTGTATTGTGGTAAAAAATGATAGTTATAATCTTCTATTCTAGTTATACACTACCATCCTTCCTTTTCTTCCAGAGCTATGCGGGGACTCAAGCAAAACCTTGCACCTCTCTCGGTCCAAGATTGAATTAGATTCCACCAGTTTTGAAGCACCAATGAAGGATCATGATTTATACAGCCAAATAGATAAGGACAAGTCCTTAAATACAATAGGTGTGGTGATTTTGTGGCTGAACTATCCATTTCTCATCTAGAAACATTGACATTGAAAGAATTATACGCGATGGCACGTGAATACCGTGTTTCCTATTATGCGAAACTGACAAAACGCGAATTGATCTTCGCTATCCTGAAAGCGCAGGCAGAAAAGGATGGTTTTCTTTTCATGGACGGTATCCTGGAGATCATTCCATCAGAAGGTTTCGGATTCCTGCGGCCGATCAATTATGCTCCGAGCGCGGAGGATATCTATATCAGTGCGTCACAAATCAGACGCTTTGATTTACGTAATGGGGATAAGGTTTCCGGCAAGGTCCGTCCGCCGAAAGAGAACGAGCGTTATTACGGTCTCCTGCATGTGGATGCAGTGAATAACGAGGATCCGGAAGTGGCGAAGGAGCGTGTGCATTTCCCTGCGTTGACAGCTTTGTATCCGGATAAGCAGATGAAGCTGGAAACCGAGACCCGTAAAATTTCAACTCGCATCATCGATTTGATGACACCGGTTGGTTTCGGTCAGCGCGGATTGATCGTAGCTCCGCCAAAAGCAGGTAAAACAATGCTGCTGAAACAGATTGCAAATAGCATTACAACCAATCATCCCGATGCCAAGCTGATCATCCTGCTTGTGGATGAACGCCCGGAGGAAGTGACGGATATCGAACGCTCCGTTCATCCCGATGTCGATGTGGTCAGCTCCACATTCGATGAAGTACCGGAAAACCATATCAAGGTTTCGGAGCTAGTATTGGAACGTGCGATGCGCTTGGTCGAGCACAAAAAGGATGTCATCGTGCTGATGGACAGCATCACGCGCCTTGCCCGTGCATATAATCTGGTCATTCCGCCGAGCGGACGCACGCTTTCCGGCGGTATCGACCCAGCAGCCTTCCACCGTCCGAAACGTTTCTTCGGTGCCGCCCGTAATATCGAGGAAGGCGGCAGCTTCACGATCCTTGCAACGGCACTTGTCGATACAGGATCCCGGATGGACGATGTCATTTATGAGGAATTCAAAGGGACAGGCAATATGGAGCTGCATTTGGATCGTTCCCTTGCCGAAAGACGTATCTTCCCGGCAATCGATATGCTTCGTTCCGGTACACGGAAAGAAGAGCTGCTCGTACCTAAGGGACAGCTGGATAAGATGTGGGCGATCCGTAAAACCATGCAGGATTCCCAGGACTTTGCCGAACGCTTCCTGCGTCGTTTAAGGGCATCCAAGAACAATGAGGAGTTCCTTGCAAATATGGAAGAAGAAATGAAACGAAAAGGCACGAATAAGCGCGCCTGATTACATTGATTTCCTCTTGCATTGGAATGGGGAGACTGTTATAATCACGTTATGTGAGCTTTCACGACAGTTATCGGTCTCTCACAATAAACTCTGTTTCCTAGGGATTCAGGGCAAAAAGGAGTGCTAACGAATGAAAGAACAAATCCATCCGAAATATAACAAAGTTGTATTTCTAGATACTAGTTCTGACTACAAATTCTTGACTGGTTCTACTCAAACTTCCGACGAAACAATCGAATGGGAAGATGGCAACACTTACCCATTGATTCGTGTGGAAATCAGCTCAGCTTCTCACCCGTTCTACACTGGTAAACAAAAAGCTGATAAAGCTGGCGGCCGCGTAGATCGCTTCAAGAAGAAATACAACTTGAGCTAATAGCTTGAGATATGAAGAAGAAACAGGCAAACACCCTTTGCCTGTTTTTTCTGCTTCTAATGCCTTTCCAAGTTACCATTGCATGTACACTGATCATCCAGATATACATAAGTGGGATAGATATAGTATGGATAAAGATAGTGTACTTCGGCACTATCTTTTTTATTTGACAAGGAGAAATGACATGGCACAATTATTTTTCAAATATGGCGCAATGAACAGCGGGAAGTCGATCGAAATACTGAAAGTGGCCAATAATTACGAGGAGCAAAACAAGTCGGTTCTAATATTCACTTCCGGCATCGATACAAGGGATGAAGTCGGATATGTTTCAAGCCGAGTCGGGTTGCGCCGTAAGGCCATTCCGATTTTCGAGGAAACCGATATCTTGAAAATCGTGAAAGAACATGAACCGACACCGCATTGTGTATTGATCGATGAAGTGCAGTTTTTAAGCAAGGAGCATGTGCTTCAGCTGGCCGCAATCGTCGATGCATTCGATATTCCTGTCATGGGCTTCGGTCTTAAGAATGATTTCCAGAATGAGCTGTTCGAGGGAAGCCGATATATGCTCATTTATGCAGATAAGATCGAGGAGATGAAGACCATTTGCTGGTTCTGCGAACGGAAAGCAACCATGAACCTGCGGGTGGATGACAATGGCAAGCCTGTATACACAGGAGATCAGATACAGATCGGCGGCAATGACTCTTATTATCCTGTCTGCCGCAGATGCCACAGCAACCCGCCGCTTTGACCTTTACTCGATTGCCCAAGACCCGGGGAGAAGCTATAATAAAGCAAGGAAAGAGGTGTCGATATGCTAGATCGTTTACAAGCACTGGAAGACCGATATGAGAAATTGAACGAATTATTAAGTGATCCGGATGTGATCAGTGATACGAATAAATTGCGCGAGTTCTCCAAAGAGCAAGCTGGGCTGACAGACGTCGTGCAGGCTTATCGTGAATACAAAGATATCAGCACACAGGTGGAAGACGCCAAAACGATGCTTGCCGAGGAAAAGGATCCGGAAATCCTGGAAATGGCAAAAGCAGAGATTGCCGAATTGTCACCGCGCCTGCCGGAATTGGAAGAGCAGATGCGTATTTTGATGCTGCCGAAGGATCCGAATGATGATAAAAACGTCATCATGGAAATTCGCGGCGCAGCTGGCGGAGATGAAGCAGCGCTGTTCGCGGGCGATCTGTATCGTATGTACAGCAGATTCGCAGAAACACAAGGCTGGAAAACAGAGTTGCTGGAAGCGACTTCTACTGGAGTAGGCGGCTACAAGGAGATCATCTTCATGATCAACGGCGCAAATGCCTATTCCAACCTGAAATTTGAAAACGGTGCCCATCGCGTCCAGCGTGTGCCGGAAACGGAGTCCGGCGGCCGGATTCATACGTCGACAGCGACAGTGGTGGTGATGCCGGAAGCGGAAGAGGTCGAAGTGGACATCCACGATAAGGATATCCGGGTGGATACATTCGCATCCAGCGGTCCCGGGGGACAAAGCGTAAATACGACGATGTCCGCGGTCCGGTTGACGCACATGCCGACCGGGATCGTCGTGTCGATGCAGGATGAGAAATCACAGATCAAGAACAAAGAAAAAGCCATGAAAATCCTGCGTGCCCGGATACATGATAAGTTCCAGCAGGAAGCCCAGGCTGAATATGATGATGCACGGAAATCAGCTGTAGGTACAGGTGACCGATCGGAACGTATCCGGACATATAATTTCCCGCAAAACCGGGTGACGGATCACCGGATCGGGCTTACCATCCAGAAGCTGGACCAAATCCTCGAAGGAAAGCTCCATGAAGTCATCGACGCATTGATCATGGAAGAGCAGGCAAGAAAACTTGAGCAAATCGGAGAATAACCAGCCAAGCCTCATGGAGGCGCTGCAGGAAGCGGCGGCGTATTTACAAAGCCACAGCCGGGAGGACAGGGTGGCGGAGCATTTACTGTTATTCCATCTTGGAATCGATAAGACTGCGCTGTTGATGAAGCTGAGGGAGCCCATTGATCCAGTCCTCTATGCCGCCTTCCGGAAAGATGTTGAAGAGCATGCCAAAACAGGCATTCCGCTGCAGCATCTGACTGGAGAAGAGGAATTCCTTGGCAGGCGCTATTATGTGAACCGGGATGTGCTCATTCCGAGGCCGGAAACGGAAGAGCTGGTACTGGGTGTCGAAGCCATGATCAAAGAGCGTCTTGCCGGGCGTGATTTGACAATTGCCGATATCGGTACAGGAAGCGGAATCATCGCCACTTCTTTGAAGCTTGCTTTTCCGGAGGCTTCCGTCATTGCCACGGATATTTCCGAGCGCGCTTTGCTTATAGCAAAGAGCAACAGCCGTACATTGGGAGCTGACCTTACGTTGAAGCTCGGAAGCTATTTGGAGCCGCTGCGGGAGCTTGGCAAACGCGTCGATGTGCTTGTTTCGAATCCTCCTTATATTGATGAGGCGGATAAGGAACATATGACAGACACGGTGAAAAACTTTGATCCGGGTCTTGCTTTGTTTGCAGACGACAAAGGGCTTGCCGCTTATAAGGAAATCATAGCTGGGCTCCCTGAAGTACTCGCTTTTCCGGCTGTCGTCGCCTTTGAAATCGGCTGGCAGCAAGGAAGGGCAGTCCGTGACTTGCTGGCAGGGAGGTTCCCGGAGGCGGAAGTGGAAGTAAGACAGGATATCAATGGCAAGGATCGTATGGTATTTGCTTGGATACAAAAATAAGGGACCGTCCTTTTTGGGGCGCGGTCCTTTTTTGTATGCAAAAAGATAGATTCATAGGTTTAAATTGGGCCAAGCTGTTCATACTGGTACCATCAAACAAAAGGAAAGAGGTACCAATTATGAAGAAGCTTTTATTTTCCCTGACTGCAATTGTTCTATTATTCCTATATATCTTCTATCCGGGGAATAGTACAGAGGCTCAGGTGAGCAATGATTCCCAAGCAGTGAAAGAAATACCGGATGAAGCGATTCGTCTCCGCATCCTGGCTAATAGTAATTCCGATGAAGATCAGGAGCTGAAGCGACTCATCCGCGATGAAGTGAATGCCCAGATCAATAGCTGGGTAAAAGATATGACGGATATCGAAGAAGCTCGGAAGCTTATAGAAGAGCAGCTCCCAGAAATCAAGAAGACTGTTGCCCGTGTGTTGAATGAGCAAGGGAAAGCCCAGGGATTCAATGTGGAATATAGTGACAGGATTTCTTTTCCGGCAAAGCTTTATGGTTCCTATTTGTATCCGGCTGGTCAATATGAAGCTGTATTGATCACCCTTGGAGAAGGAGAAGGCGAAAACTGGTGGTGTGTGCTGTTCCCGCCCCTTTGCTTTCTGGATTTCTCGAGCGGTACGAGTGTGGCGGAGGCAGAAGGAAATGCCGATGCAGAGCCTGTGGATGTAGCTGCGGAGGAGACGCCCGAGGAAGAAAAGCCGAAGGTGAAGTTTTTCCTATTGGAATGGTTCAGCTAGATTCATATCGTGTTCCTCCCGTTCATATACTCTATCAGCCAGAAGTAGACGGGAGGAATTTTTGTGCAGTTGATACCTGCAAAAGCATTCGAGCTTTCCGAACTGGATGCTTTTTTCGGAAACAGTCTGCCCCGGTGGGAAATGGAGCAGCAGAAGCTGTATGAAGAAGGCTATATCATAGACACGGCGAATGGGTGGCGCGCTTTTTTCTGCTTGGAACAGCAGGACAAGGCTGTCCGGATCCACTCCATGTACGTCAGGCCGCCAGCCAATGGAACCATCATTTTGACTTGCATGGAGCTTGCCAGCATGGAAGCTAGGAGGCGTGAGGCCAGCAGCTTGCGGCTGATCAGTCATCATGAATCGCTGGATCAGCTGATGGATCTATACGGTTTTGAACCGAAGCAAGGCTGGTGGGAGAAAACGCTCTGACATTGGGGAATGGCATTCCATGTGGTATCATAGCTCATAGTGATATTTAGCAGAAGGAGCATCTGATCCATGATGGAAACGAAGCATTGGACTGTTTCGCAGCAGTCTCTCGACACAAACGCAATGGAGGAGGCAGCAGCCCTTCTTAGGAAAGGGGAAGCTGTTGCTTTTCCGACCGAGACAGTTTATGGCCTTGGTGCTGACGCAACGAATGAACAAGCTGTCCGGAAAATATTCGAAGCCAAAGGACGTCCATCTGATAATCCGCTCATCGTCCATGTAGCGGATAAACATCAGCTGAAGGATCTTGTCGAAGACGTTCCGGAAGTGGCGTACAAACTTTTGGAAGCATTCAGTCCGGGCCCGATTACACTTATATTGAAGAGTAAAGGAACAGTGGCGCCGAATGTCAGCGCAGGTCTTGATTCCATCGGTGTCCGGATACCAAGTCATCCGGTGGGCTTGCGTCTTTTGCAGGAAGTGGCTTTGCCGATTGCCGCGCCGAGTGCGAATATCTCTGGCAGACCGAGTCCGACCAAAGCGGTGCATGTGACCCAAGATCTGGATGGACGTATTGCCGGAATCATGGATGGAGGCCCGACAGGTATCGGCTTGGAATCTACCGTGGTAGACTGTACGGAAGCAGTGCCGGTGATTCTCCGGCCAGGCGGTGTAACGGCGGAAGCAATCCAGGAGGTGATCGGGACGGTGATGGTGGATCCGGGACTGGCAGGCAATGAAAAGGAGAAACCAAAAGCACCCGGGATGAAATATACGCATTATGCGCCGGAGGCCCCGCTGTATCTGGTGGATGGGAATATGCAGCAGCATGTGGAAAAGCTTACTGCAGCTGGTGAGAAAGTCGGTATCATTGCCACGGAGGAGCTTGCGCAGATGCTGAAGGATGAGCAGGTTCAAATCTGCGGGACAAGACAAGATCTTTCCACAGTGGCGGAACATCTTTATGATGCACTCCGACATTTCAAAAAATCGGATGTATCGATAATCCTTTGTGAAAGCTTTGAAAAGACAGGGGTCGGCACAGCTATCATGAATCGGCTGGAAAAAGCCGCGACAGGATGGATATAAGGAAAAGGGAATGTGCCTGATGGTCACGTTCCTTTTTTATTCCAATACAAGGAGGGAGATGATATAGCCGGATGCCGGCATAATCTGGTCAGTTTCTCTTACTTTCCTAAAGGACTTATTGCCATAATGGCCGATAGAGGAAGAAATAATATCATTTCGATATAGAATGGAGATTGCACTTACACAATAAAATAGCATGATGCTTATCAAGACGGCTGTTTTTCCTCGCATTCCTTCCCACCTCCACTTCCCGATCACGATTAAAAAGCAATAAAGGTTCCATTCCCATGACATGTAAGAATGCTTCACCTGTTGTATACTACTAGTAGCACCATTTTAGAAGCAAGGAGATATCTGGATGAAACTATTATTTGTTTGTACTGGCAATACGTGCAGAAGCCCGATGGCAGAAGCACTTGTACGGAAACGGCTTCCGCAGGTGGAGGTACAGTCAGCTGGTATATTCGCCCATGACGGATCCCCTGCTTCCCATCAGGCAGTGACAGTCATGGAAGAGGCGGGGGTGCTGTTCGACCACCAATCCAAGCCTGTCACGAAAGAACGAGTGGATTGGGCAGATTTGATCCTGACGATGACAGAACAGCATAAGCAGCTGTTGCTGGAGCAGTACCCGCATGCTGCCGGGAAACTGTACACATTGCCGGAGTATGCTTCCCAGGAGGCTGCCGGATCCTGGAAATCCCTGCAGGAAGCCTATGCCGACTTGGAAACGAAGCGAGTCCGTTTCGCCAGCAGCTACCAAGGGGATCCTGATGATTTCCAAAGTGATTTCATGCACGCCCATCAGCAGGAGATCCAGTATATCCAGGAGCTTGAGGCAAGTATGCCGGCGGCCGATATCATGGATCCTTTCGGACGGTCCGTGGAAGTTTATCGGGATACGCTGCATGAATTGGAATTCTATGTTGATAAATTGGCAGAAAAGATTCACAATGAGAAGTAGGTAAAAAGACTCTCATACCAAAATATCAGCATGGATGGTGGATTATGTCATGAAAAGCTTCAGTCTGCGTTTCAAACTGGCGATTTTCGCCACGGTTTTGGCATTGGTGACGTATAGTGTCAGTGCATTATTCATTTATATCGTGCACCCCTTTGTACAGCGATATTGGGATGTCGCCTCCCCAGTGCTCGTCCTGCTCACCCTTTTTCTAGGTGTGGTGTGGACCGGGATACTTGCCTTTTCAGCAGCGCGTTTCATTACGAAACCCTTGAAGGATTTGGAGAGGGTTGCAACAAAGGCGGCGGATGGCAGCCTGGATGAAGAATGGGAGGTTGTCCATTCCAATGATGAGATTGGTGCATTGGCAAGCGCCTTCCAAAAAATGCTCCATAACCTGAAATCGGTGATCAGTGACATCGATGCAAATGCAAAGGCGAATGATCAGTATGCCAAGCGGATTCAAAATGAAACATTGACTGCGTCTGAAAAGGTGATCGAGATCGATGAGATCATGCAGACTATGGCCGAGGGAGCTCAGTCTACCTCCGGGGCAGTCGGCAGTATTGTACAGTCTCTTGATAACGCTACGGCTTTGTCCGAGGATGTGCGTACAAAAGCGGACCATTCCCAGGATTTATCCAATGGCATGGTTGGGAAATTACACAGTTCGCAGGAAGTGGTAATGGATTTGGTGCATGGTATTCAGCGTATTGCCAAGAAGCAGGAGCATTCGATCGGGAATGTGAAGCAGCTTGAGAAGAATGCGTCGCAAATCGAGCAGATCATCCTCCTTGTCAGTGACATCGCAGAACAAACGAATCTACTTGCACTCAATGCTTCCATCGAAGCGGCGCGTGCAGGCGAGCAGGGCAGGGGCTTCGCAGTCGTGGCCGAGGAGGTCAGGAAACTTGCTGATGAAAGCAGGCAGGCAGCACAGGACATTTCCGTCAACATCAAGGAAATCCAGCAGAATATCGGACAGGTCGTGACGGAGATCGATGAACAGTTGGCGCTGGCCCGGAGTGAAGCAGAAAAAGGCTCCCAAAGCAGCGTAGTCATGGAGGAAATGACAGCTGCCATCACGCAGGTCGCCTCTTCGATCCGGGAGATAGGGAAGCTTACCCAGCAGCAGCGGGAAGAGATCGCTTCGGTTACGGAACAGTCCAAGGATGTGGCGCAGTTGGCAGAACAGGCATCCGCCGGTGCGCAGGAAGTGAGTGCATCTGTACAGGATCAAGCGTCCGTCATGCACAATCTTGAACAATTATCAGCATCGCTTGAGGAACAGGCAGGCAAGCTGAGGGATCAGATGAAACAGTTCCAGTTATCAAAACAAGCATCCGTACAACATGCGGAATTCGGAAGGAAGGATGAACAAAATGAAAGTGATTCTGACATCAGACCACGGTGGAGTAAATCTTCGTAAGGAAATTGCAGATCTTTTGACGGAGCTTAATATCGAATTTGAGGATACCGGCTGTGATTGCGAAGGTTCCGTAGACTACCCTGATTACGGGATACCGGCAGCGGAGAGAGTTGCAAGCGGCGAGTTCGATCGCGGTATCCTGATTTGCGGTACAGGAATCGGTATGAGTATTTCGGCAAACAAAGTACCAGGAATCCGGGCAGCTCTTGTACACGATGTTTTCAGTGCCAAAGCCACCCGCGAACATAATGACAGCAACATGCTGGCAATGGGTGAACGAGTGATCGGTCCTGGTTTGGCACGCGAAATCGTTCAAACATGGCTGGGAACGGAATTCACGGCGGGACGGCACCAGAACCGCGTGAATAAAATCACCGAATACGAAAACAAGTAAAAGCGAGGATGTACATGAAAGCAATCGCAGATCACACCAGGATCGTTGTAAGAGAGCTTGCATCATGCGGACATTTACATGAAGGGGATTTATTCCTGGTCGGGTGTTCGACAAGCGAAGTCGCCGGGGAGCGGATCGGCAGTGCCGGCAATATGGAAATTGCAGAACTGCTTTACCAGCAGCTGGAATGGCTGAAAAAAGAAACTGGCATAAATCTCGTATTTCAGTGCTGTGAACACTTAAATCGTGCTATTGTAGTAGAGAAGCATATCAGTCGGCAATACGGTTTGACCGAAGTTTCCGCGAAACCTGTTGCAAGAGCCGGTGGAAGCATGGCTGCTTGCGCTTATGAGCAGTTCGAGGACCCTGTATTGGTTGAAGATATCCGGGCGGATGCAGGAATGGATATCGGGGAGACGATGATAGGGATGCATCTGAAGCCTGTGGCAGTACCATTCCGTCTGAAACAGCGCTATATTGGCGGTGCCCGGATCAATACAGCCTATACAAGACCTAAACTGATCGGCGGCGCAAGGGCTGTGTACCCTGACTGACATCGGCGACGACATACATCAACAATACACGAGGAGGCATGTTTCGATGAAACATATTCAAGCGAATGATCCAGAACTATTCCAAGCTATTGAAGACGAGAGAGGACGCCAGCATGACAAAATCGAGCTGATCGCATCCGAGAACTTCGTATCCCAGGCTGTCATGGAAGCGCAAGGCTCCGTACTTACGAACAAATATGCGGAAGGCTATCCTGGCCGCAGATATTATGGCGGCTGTGAATATGTTGATGTAGCAGAAAATCTGGCAATCAACCGAGCCAAGGAAATCTTCGGTGCAGAACATGCCAACGTACAGCCGCACTCCGGGGCACAGGCGAATATGGCTGTCTATTTTGCCTTTTTGGAGCCAGGCGATACAGTTCTGGGCATGAACCTCAGTCATGGCGGCCATCTGACTCACGGCAGTCCAGTGAACTTCAGCGGTAAGCTGTATAACTTCACGGAATATGGTGTGGATCAGGAAACAGAGCAGCTGGATTATGAAGCAGTGCGTGCCAAAGCGCTCGAAGTGAAGCCGAAGCTGATCGTAGCTGGTGCCAGTGCCTATCCGCGTGCCATCGATTTTGCGAAATTCCGTGAAATCGCTGACGAAGCCGGTGCGTATCTTATGGTTGATATGGCGCATATCGCTGGTCTTGTGGCAGCGGGCGTACATCCTTCGCCAGTTCCTTATGCAGATGTTGTCACGACAACGACGCATAAAACATTACGCGGGCCGCGCGGCGGTATGATCCTGACAAAGGAAAAGTATGCTAAACAGATCGATAAAGCAGTTTTCCCGGCAATGCAGGGCGGTCCGTTGATGCATGTCATCGCAGCAAAAGCAATGAGCTTCAAGGAAATCCTCGATAATGATTTCAAAGCTTACGCACAGCAAATCGTCGATAATGCACAGAGGTTGGCGGAAGGTCTGACAAAAGAAGGCATTCGTCTCGTATCAGGCGGTACAGACAACCACTTGCTGCTGCTTGACGTGAGCAAGCTGGGTCTAACGGGCAAAGATGCTGAGCATGCCCTGGATGAAGTCGGTGTGACAACGAATAAAAACACGATTCCATTCGACAAAGAGGGTCCATTCATCACAAGCGGTGTCCGCATCGGTACAGCAGCCGTCACTACCCGCGGATTTGAGCTTGCGGAAATGGATGAGCTTGCCGGTATCATTGCCGATACATTGAAACATCATGATGATGAAGCCAAACTCGAAGAAGTGAGAGGCCGCGTCAAAGCGTTGGCTGATCGTTTCCCGCTTTATAAGTAAGCGAAAAAAGACAGCCGTGCACGGCTGTCTTTCAGATTGTAGAGAAATCCCAGTTTCTCTACAATCTTTTTTTATTCGATACTCTTCTGCTTTCTTTAAAGGGCTGTTTTATAAAAAAGATAGCCAGCCACCTACCTATCCTAGCTTTGCTAGGTGGTTGGCTATCTTTTTTATGTTCTGACAGGTCGCTGTCATCAGCGCCTGTTCCTGCACTTTTTCTCTTCCTCGTAACCTACAATAGCGAAGCCCGTGGAGTTGTTTCGCATCCGCAAAGCTTCGCTCTATCGTTTCTTTTCGCAATTTATATAATAACTTTCCTGAGTGGCTCAGGCGATTTTCCCGCACCCAATCTTTACTACCTTCCCAAACATGCCTTGTGATAACTTTTCGATGATTTCTTGATTTCGTACATGTGGCCAACAGTGGGCAAGCAGTACATTGTTTAGGGTCAGATGCGTATTCTTTATACCCTTCTCGATTTGTTGTTCGCAGAGGTAATGTTTGTCCGTTTGGACAAACATAATGATCTTTCTCTGGGACATACTTGAACTTCCATTTAGGCATTAATCCTTTAGTAGGATGAAAACGTCGGTGACCGATGACAGCGAAAATATTCTGTTCATTCAAGGCGTGACAGATTGGCGTAGTGAGATAACCGGAGTCCAGAGCGACAGCTTCCACATCAAAATTAAAGCGTTCCTTCTGTCGTTCAAGGCGCTCCAAATAAGGCCGTGAATCGTGCACATTTCCGGCCGTGACATGGACATCGGTAATAATATTATATTTCATATCCGTAGTTCTATGATCTAAGTAGAAAAAGCCTTCAGGCTTTCCTTCTCGATACATATAGCCACTCTCTGGATCAGTCGTGCTTTCTTTCACTACTTTCGTTTCTGTCACCTCCTCTCGTGACTTTAAAGCTTTTTTCCTTGTTTTGTACGTTCTTCTTGGATTGCTTTATCCAATTCTTCCTGATATGAACGAGTAGCTTCCTGTACTTCCTTCTTGATGAACTTTCTTTTATTCGCATTGGCTTTTAAGTGGGTGGAATCAGTGAATAAGACGCGTCCTCCAACCATACGATGCTTCATTGCCTGTTCTACAATTTCATCAAAGATTTGTTGGAAGATATCTGTGCCCTTGAATCGATTACAACGATTCCAGCTTATTGTAGAGTGGTGAGGGACTGGGTCCGTGAGTTTAAGTCCTAAAAACCAACGGTAAGCAATGTTTGTCTGGATTTCTTTCTCTAATTGCCTTTCGGAACGGATACCGAAAAGGTAGCCGATAAAGATCATTTTAAAGAGGACAAGAGGATCTAGGGAAGGACGGCCATTGTCCGCCGAATAATAAGGACGAACTTTTTCACGGATGAAGGAGAAATCTATGTGGGTTTCTATCTTACGCAATAGGTGGTTTTCAGGGACAAGTTCTTCTATAGTTACGATTTCAAGAGCTGTTTGGTCATTCTCTCTGGAATTTAACATCTTGGCACCGCCTTTTAGTCGTTTCTTCTATTATAAAAAAGTAAGAAAAAGAAGTGAACTCAAAATAAAAAGGCTGTCGAGACTTTCTCGACAGCCTGAAAGACAGCCGTGCACGGCTGTCTTTTTTTGTATGTGAATAAAAATTTGCTGGAGCAAGGAGCATGGGAGGATATTTTTGCAGAAGTTTTCATTTCATCGCTTTTGTCTCTTTCAGACCTTTACGCAATAAAAATAGGGAAATGCCGTAGACTATGATTGTGATTGGCAATAACATCGTCATGAAATTACGATAAACCTCCAATGAAAGAGATGGGGCGAATCGCCCAAAGACTTCCATGACGGACCATCCGATAGGGAAAATAACTGCTGAGAAGCTCATTGCTTTATAATTTGCCATTTCACCTTTCGTACTTTTAGATTCCTTCCTTTTGAAAGAACTGAAAATGATAGATAGAGCAATAAAATATAAAGGAACTACAATCAGCGCACTCATATAGCGGTGGACCCTCCCTCCTCATTTGTACAATCCAAATCATCAAAGTGATTCGTGAATTCCATTTATCTGGAATTGGCTATGCACTCCCAATATAACATAAAACCCTTCTATATTATGAAAATTTTACTTCATTATCACTCAACGCGGGGCATTTTCTGCTTTTCGGTTGATGTCCAGCTCCAAAAGCCAGGAACTGCGCCGGAAGCGATAAATCCCTGCGGAAGGAAAATGCGCCTACCTCCGTGCTTTCTGGCTTCCTTCTCCGTTCCTTACCGGCTTTTTCCGCTTTTCGGGTTTTCATTGCGTTCCTTATTCTCTTTCTGTATACTATTAAAGATTTGAATATTTTTAGAGGGAGTGTTCGGAATGGGTAATGTTTTTGTTTTGGATCATCCGTTAATTCAGCATAAGCTTACGTACATACGCGATAAGAATACAGGCACGAAGGAATTCCGCGAGCTGGTGGATGAGGTCGCGGCGCTTATGGCGTTTGAAATCACGCGTGATCTGCCGATGGAAGAGACTACGATCCAGACACCTGTCGTGGAAACGAAAACGAAGGTACTTGCTGGGAAGAAAATCGGTCTTGTGCCGATATTGCGTGCCGGTCTTGGGATGACAGAGGGTATCCTGCGTCTGATTCCAGCTGCTCGTGTGGGGCATGTCGGTTTGTATCGTGATCCGGAGACACTGCAGCCGGTGGAGTACTATATCAAGCTCCCTTCTGATATTGAAGAACGTGAATTGATTGTCATCGATCCGATGCTTGCAACGGGTGGATCTGCCAATGATGCTATCCACTCCCTGAAGAAGCGCGGGGCGAAACAGATTCGGCTGATGTGCCTGATTGCAGCACCTGAGGGCGTGGAAGTGATCAAGAAGGAGCATCCGGATGTGGATATCTATTTAGCTGCTCTGGATGAAAAGCTGGATGATCATGGCTATATCGTACCAGGTCTTGGCGATGCAGGGGACCGTCTGTATGGCACCAAGTAAAAAGAAAGTCATGCTAGTCTTCGGGACGCGACCCGAAGCGGTCAAGATGGCTCCGCTTGTGCTTGAATTGAAAAAGCGGCCGGAGCAGTTCGAGACGATTGTGACGGTGACGGCGCAGCAGCGTGAGATGCTCGATCAAGTCCTGGATATATTCGATATCAAGCCAGACCATGATCTGAATATCATGAAAGCACGCCAGAGCCTGGCGCATATCACAACCAAGGTGATGGAAGGACTGGACAAGCTTTACCAGGAAGCAAAGCCGGACATCGTTCTCGTCCATGGTGATACGACTACGAGTTTTGCGGCATCGCTGGCTGCTTATTATAACCAGATTCCAGTCGGTCATGTCGAAGCAGGCTTGCGTACATGGAATAAATACTCACCATTTCCAGAGGAGCTCAATCGGCAGCTGACCGGTGTGATTGCCGATTTGCATTTCTCCCCGACTGCCCAAGCCCGAAAAAACCTGCTTGAGGAAAATAAGGACGCAGAAACCATTGCGGTTACAGGAAATACGGCGATAGATGCTTTGAAGACTACCGTTGCACCGGATTATCGGCATCCCATCCTGGAGCAGGCGGATGGCAGACGCTTGGTGCTTGTCACGGCTCATCGGCGGGAGAATCTTGGTAAGAATATGGAGCATATGTTCACTGCAATCAGAAGAATTGCAGATGCACATCCGGATACACTGATCGTCTATCCGGTGCACTTGAATCCGGCTGTACGTGAAATAGCGGATCGGATCCTTGGGAACCATGAACGGATTCAGCTGATCGATCCGCTTGGGCTGATCGATTTCCATAACTTTGCTTCCCGGGCATACTTGCTTCTGACGGATTCCGGAGGCGTACAGGAAGAGGCGCCGTCCCTTGGGGTTCCTGTGCTTGTATTGCGGGATACGACAGAACGTCCGGAAGGAATTCAAGCCGGAACGCTGAAGCTTGCCGGAACGGATGAAGAAACGATATTCGATATGGCTGATCATCTGCTGACAGATGAACAAGCCCATGAAGAAATGTCACAAGCATCCAATCCTTATGGGGATGGACAGGCTTCGATACGAATCGCAGATTATCTCCAATATTATTTCGGGTTGCAGGCGGAACCTCCTGCACCTTTTGAACCAGCTGACTGAGTCAGCTGGTTTTTTTGTATAGGGAGTCATCACTCGTGCATCCTAATGGCACAAGGGGGGAGAGGCTGTGAAACGATTCAGCTTGTTGTTTATATTCGTATTCATCATGACAGGTTTCCAGCCGATTCAGGCAGCTGAGCAAAGGACAGTGATCATTGAACTGGATGAGGATGCAGCTGCCTATCGCAAGTATGTGGAACTGCATCACCCATTCATTGAAATCGTGGAAGAATTCGATACCCTGTTCCAGGGATTGGCACTCCGCGGGACAGATGCGCAGCTGCGTGTATTGTTTCAGAAGGGTCATCTCCTGCATATCCATCCTGTACAAACCTATGAGGCAACCTCGAGGGAAGGAGATATTCCTTTTGTGACACAGGAGTTCCTCGGATCAAAAGAAGCGGGTGTGACCGGCAAAGGGGTGAAGGTCGGCGTAATCGATACCGGCATCGATTACAAGCATCCTGATTTGAAGCGAAATTATAAAGGCGGCTTTGATGTGGTGGATTGGGATGATGATCCGATGGAGACAACGCCAAAAGAAGGGGAGGCAACCATCCATGGGACGCATGTCGCTGGTATAATCGCGGCAAATGGCCAAATGAAAGGCATTGCTCCCGATGCCGAGATATATAGCTATCGAGCATTGGGACCGGGCGGAACCGGAACATCGGTCCAAGTGATCGCAGCCATCGAGAAAGCCGTGGAAGACAAAATGGATATCATCAATCTATCCTTGGGAAGTTCCGTCAATGGACCGGATTGGCCGACAAGTCTTGCGGTGAATAAAGCGGTGGAAATGGGAGTGAGTGTCGTGACAGCCAATGGCAATGAGGGGCCAGCCAATTGGACGGTGGGATCCCCGGCGACTGCGACCAAGGCATTGTCTGTCGGTGCCATCACAACTCCCCAAAAATCAGCCGTTTTACATGAAAGCTTCCATAAGAAACTGATTCCGATAGTGCCGCTTCAAGGATCGGAACCGTGGCAGCAGCGCCGATCTTTGCCTATATTGGATGGCGGTACAGGAGAAAAAGAGCTTCCCGATGCAGCAGGAAGGATTGTCCTATTTAAAAGAGGGAAAATTCCATTTGCAGAAAAAGCCAGGGCGGCCGAGCGTGCAAATGCAGCTGCTGTCCTTATTTATAATGATGGAAGCGGTCCTTTGGAAGCTTCGATTGAAGATGGGAAGGAGCCGATATCCATTCCGGTTGCCGCTGTGACAAAAAAAGACGGCCAATGGCTCCTGGAAAATGAGGGGACTGTCCAGTTGGCGGCGAGGCAGATAGAGCTTCAGAACCGGATGGCCGCATTCAGTTCGAGGGGTCCTGTCACCAGGAACTGGGCAATCAAGCCGGAGATAGCGGCACCTGGGGCACCGGTTTGGAGTACCGTACCTGGCTCCGGCTATCAGGCACTGCAAGGTACCAGTATGGCTGCCCCTTATGTGGCCGGCGCGCTCGCACTGGTCAAGGAAGCACATCCGGAATGGACAGACGCGCAGCAAATCGGTGCGTTGCTGACAACAGCCCAGAAGCTCCTGAAGCCTGATGGGACACCCTATGACCCCATCGAGCAAGGCATGGGAAAAATGCAGCCGGCAAAAGCGATTGCCGCACCGTTGATCATCGAAAATCCATTGCTTCGGTTTGGAAAGTTCGATTCAAAGCAGGAAGCTGAGTATACACTGGTTGTCCATAATGTCAGTGACGTCCAGCAGCAGCTGCAGTTCGATTCTCCAAAAGCGGAGAGCGGAATCCGCTGGCAGCTGCCAATGAACGTTAAAGTGAATCCGCATGAAACAAAACGAATGAAAATCGGTCTTTCTGTCAATCCTGATATTCAGAAGGCTGGTTTGCATCAAGGCTATCTAGCGGCCAAGTATGGTAAACTGGAGCTGCAGCTGCCTTATTTATTTCTTGTGAAGCAAGCGGATTATCCGAAGGCGATGGGGCTCGAGATGGAATGGAAGCCTCTCGACCGGAAAGGTGAATATCGTTATCAGATCTATTTGCCGGAAGGTGCTGCTGAACTTCGGATAGATTTGTATGATCCGGATACACTTATCCATGACAGACGGCTTCTGATTAGAAAACATGTGGATGCAGGGCTGCTGAAAGGAAGCATGAGTAAAAGGGAGGCCGGGAAGCCCGGTGTCTATCTGGCAATGGTCCAGCTTCGCACAGAGGATGGAAAGTATGTGAATATCGAGCTGCCATTGTATTTGTCAGACCAGATGCTCGGTAAATAGTACAGACAAGTGAAGTATGTGTCACAGAATTGTCATATATGAGCTGTCGATAATCCTATATAATAGTAAGCGAAGGCCTATGCGTTTGAAGACGGATAGACCTTTGCTTATACGCCATAGTGGAAGCGCATCCAATGCTGTCATGGAAGGTAATTATTAACTTTGTAATTTATTTCACAATCTTGTATTGACACCATGAATAGGCCTATTGTATTCTATACATTGCGTGTGGTGGGCAGCTTGTATGATAAGTGAGGCGTGATTTGCGCGCAGCGTCCCTGTCGATCAGGCAATACACCGGCGCAGTAGAAGAATAATGGTGGACTAGCTATTATTATATACTTTTTATGGTTCGCAGGTTTATCCATCCTTCTTGTATTTGCCGCTTTCCATACATAAGTATCAAAGCAGTGAATGTATGTCTTAGACGCATGGGAGTAATGAAGATGCAGCAAGTCAATAAGATGATCCGTGCACGACAATACAAATGGATGCTATATCTACTGGCACTTTTGATGCTTGGGGCGGGCTTCACCCCGTACCAGCGCATTTTCCTCGGATTGTTTCTGGGGACCTCCGTCAGCTTCTTCTCCATGTGGCTTCTCCAACGGAAAGTAAGGCAGTTCACTGAAGCTGCCGCTACACATGGCAGAATACCGACCTTAGGCACCTTATCCCGCATGGCAGCGTCTGTGCTGGCAGTGATGCTTGCACTTCGTTTCGACGCTTATTTTCATCTTACTGCAGTGGTTATTGGTTTAGCTGCTGGCTACATCATTATCTTTATAGATAGTTTCTTCACGAGTTTAAAAGACTAGTAACGAAAGAGGTGAATTTAATTGAATCACGGATCACCAATGTGGAATAATGCATTCGGTATCGAATGGCTCGACTTCAACTTGTCGACATCTCTGATGACCATCATCTCCTCTGTAATAGTCTTTATCATTTGTGTACTGGGCAGCAGGAACCTGCAGCGCAGGCCTCGTGGATTCCAGAACGTGATGGAGATGCTAGTCGACTTCGTAAAGAAAGTGATTGGCGACGCAATGGACTGGAAGACAGGACAGCAATTCCTCCCGTTGGGTCTGACGCTTTTCATGTACATTTTTGTCAGTAACATGCTTGGTGTCATCGTCATGGTTGTAGTAGGCCACGATCTTTGGTGGAAATCACCCACATCCGATGCTGCAGCCACTATCACATTATCCACGATGGTCATCTTGCTCACCCATTTTTATGGAATCAAGATGCAAGGTGGAAAAGGGTACCTCAAGGGCTATCTCCGGCCGGTGCCATTCCTGCTTCCTATGAATTTGATCGAGGAAGTAGCGAATACATTAACGCTTGGATTGCGTCTTTTTGGTAACATTTTTGCAGGGGAAGTATTGTTATCCCTGATTGGGGAGTCCCTGGCTGGTTCCTATCCGCCATTTACGACGATCGCGGCAGTTGTGCCTATGGTCGCATGGCAGGGCTTCAGTTTATTCATCGGGACAATCCAGTCTTATATATTCCTTGTGCTGACGATGAATTACATGTCGCACAAAGTATCAAAAGCACATTAAAACAGTTTTCTTAAATATAAGGAGGAAATTTAACATGAGTTCATTAGCAGCTGCAATTGCAATTGGTTTAGCCGCACTAGGCGCAGGTATTGGTAACGGTTTGATCGTTAGCCGCACAGTAGAGGGGATCGCTAGACAGCCAGAACTTGCTGGAAGACTGCAAACTACAATGTTCATCGGTATCGGACTAGTAGAGGTCATCCCTATCTTCGCTCTAGTTATCGCGTTCATGGTAATGTAATTCACTTATCGCAAGTACTCTATAATTTGAATGAATGGCGAAATTCTATGTCTTGAATATTCGCCATTCTTTTTGTAAAGCCCGAAGGATCGGGAAAATGACAGTTCAGCTCGAAAGGAGTGGCACAGTTGCAAACACTTACGATTGGTGCTGCAGTAGGTGGATTACCTATCGGTAGCATGTTGGTTCAACTTATCAGCTTTATCATCCTGCTTTTGCTTCTGAAGAAGTTTGCATGGAAACCATTGATGAAAGTCATGCAGGACCGTCAGGAGTATATATCGAATGAAATCGATATGGCGGAAACAAGCCGCAAGGATGCTGAAGCAGCAGCAAAAACGGCTGCGGAAGAATTGAAACAGACGCGTGCTGAAGCACAGTCCATTATAGAAGAAGCCAGAAAAGCGGCTCAGCAGCAGGAAGAGAATATCATCGCTGCAGCACGCCGCGAGGCTGAGCGTCTGAAAGAGGCGGCGGTCGAAGATATCGCCAACGAAAAGGAAAAAGCGATGCAGGCATTGCAGGCACAAGTGGCCTCCCTTTCCGTACAGATCGCAAGCAAGATCATCGAGAAGGAAATTTCCTCCGAAGATCAGGATAAGCTTATCAGTGACTATGTGAAAGAATTGGAGCGATAAGCCATGCGTGATGTGACTATTGTAAAACGATACGCAGAAGCGCTATTCGAAGTGGCAGAGAACCGCGATATCGCGGAAACCGTGAGAACGGAATTGCACACAGCGAAACAAGTGGCACAAAACGATGCTGCCTTCCTCCGTTACCTGTCAGAGCCAAAGATAAGCTTGGATAAAAAGAAAGCATTGATTGAATCCAGTTTTGCCTCTGCAAGTATCGAAATTCGCAATACCCTGAAACTGTTATTGGATGCTGGACGCATCAGCAGCATCCCGCAAGTTGCGGATGCTTACGAAGCGCTGTATGAAGAAAAGCAGGGTACTGTCCAAGCAACAGTCCATTCCGTACGGGAGCTTTCCGAAGAAGAGCGCCGGACAGTGGCAGAGACTTTCGCGAAGAAACTCGGGAAGAAAACCGTTTCCATTGATAATAAGATCGATCCGGCACTGCTTGGCGGATTGAAAGTACGGATCGGCAATACCATCTACGACAGCTCGATTAAGAATAAGCTGACTCGTATCGAACGAAATTTAGTAAATGTGAGCAAATAAGGATAGAGGTGAGACCGCATGAGCATGAAAGCTGAAGAAATCAGCGCGTTGATCAAACAGCAAATCGAGAATTATGACGCTGAAATAGAAGTAAGTGATGTTGGCACTGTCATTCAAGTTGGTGACGGTATCGCACGTGTCCATGGCCTGGATAATGTAATGTCCGGAGAACTTATCGAGTTCGCAAACGGTGTCATGGGACTTGCACAGAACTTGGAAGAATCGAATGTCGGTGTCGTCATTCTGGGAGAATACAAAGGCATTCGCGAGGGTGATGAAGTTCGTCGTACAGGACGCATCATGCAGGTTCCTGTCGGACAGGAGCTCATTGGCCGTGTCGTGAATCCACTTGGACAGCCTATCGATGGCAAAGGCACGATCGAAGCGAGCAAGACACGCCCGATCGAATCCCCGGCACCAGGCGTAATGGATCGTAAATCTGTACATGAGCCGCTTCAGACCGGTATCAAAGCAATCGATGCCCTGGTACCTATCGGCCGCGGTCAGCGTGAGTTGATCATCGGTGACCGTCAGACTGGTAAGACTTCCGTTGCAATCGATGCAATCCTGAACCAGCATGACCAGGATATGATTTGTATTTATGTGGCAATCGGCCAGAAGGAATCGACTGTACGCGGTACAGTAGAAACCCTTCGCAAGCATGGTGCCCTTGACTACACCATCGTAGTTGCAGCAGGTGCTTCCGATCCTGCACCATTGCTTTACTTGGCACCTTATGCAGGTGTGGCAATGGGTGAAGAGTTCATGTATAACGGCAAGCATGTCTTGATCGTATATGATGACCTTTCCAAGCAAGCAGCAGCATACCGCGAGCTTTCCTTGCTTCTTAAACGCCCGCCGGGCCGTGAAGCATTCCCGGGGGATGTATTCTACTTGCACTCCCGTCTATTGGAACGTGCGGCTAAGCTAAGTGACGCCAAAGGCGGCGGTTCCATCACAGCCTTGCCATTCGTAGAGACGCAAGCTGGCGATATTTCCGCTTATATCCCGACAAACGTCATCTCCATCACTGATGGACAGATTTTCTTGCAATCCGATTTATTCTTCTCCGGTGTACGTCCTGCGATCAACCCAGGTCTTTCCGTATCCCGTGTAGGCGGATCTGCACAGATCAAGGCGATGAAGAAGGTTGCCGGGACATTGCGTCTTGATTTGGCTGCATTCCGCGAGCTTGAATCATTCGCACAATTCGGATCTGACTTGGATGCTTCCACACAAGCTCGCTTGAACCGCGGGGCACGCACAGTGGAAGTTCTGAAGCAAGGCCTGCATGAGCCGCTTTCTGTTGAAAAACAAGTGACGATCATCTATGCGCTCGTAAATGGCTACTTGGATGATATCCCTGTTGAGCAGGTTGTCCGTTTCGAGAAGGAATTCCATACGTGGTTCGCAGCTAATAAAGCGGACTTGCTGAAAGGTATCAGAGAAACCGGGAACCCGGCTGATCCTGAGCAGCTGAACAATGCTATCGAAGAATTCAAGAAGACATTCGTCGTAAACTAACATTTTCTATAAATTCCGGAATGCTGCACGTATTCCTTAGCGAAGGGAGGCTGCATGCGCCTTGGCATCCTTAAGAGATATCCAGAGCAAGATAAACTCTACCAAAAAGACGAAACAAATTACGAAAGCGATGCAGATGGTTTCAGCTTCCAAACTGACTCGTGCTGAGCAGAATGCAAAAGCTTTCGTACCATATAGTGAAAAAATGCAGGAAGTCGTGTCGCAGATCGCCGCATCAGGTGATGCGACACATCCAATGCTGCAGACACGCGCAGTCAAAAAGACAGGTTATTTTGTCATCACGGCTGACCGCGGTCTTGCTGGCGGTTACAATAACAACGTCATTCGTGAAGTGTATCGTACCATCCAGCACCAGCATGCTTCTGCGGATGAATATACGGTGATAGCTGCCGGACGATTCGGCCGTGACTTCTTCAGGAAGAATGATATGCCGATCGCCAAAGAAATCATCGGATTGCCTGATCAGCCTGATTTTGCTGATATCAAGCAGATTGCATCCGAAGCGGTGGAAATGTTCCTGGAAGAGGAAATCGATGAATTGGTATTGTTCTATAACCATTTCAACAGCGCCATCTCCCAGGAAGTGACTTCCCAGAAGCTGCTTCCATTAACAGATCTTTCTGCGGAAAACGGTCGTTCCGTACAGAGTATGTACGAATTCGAGCCGGATGCAGAAGGAATTTTAAAGGTATTGCTGCCTCAATATGCCGAGAGCTTGATTTACGGTGCGCTGCTAGATGCGAAAGCAAGTGAGCACGCAGCCCGTATGACAGCGATGAGAAATGCGACAGATAATGCCAACGAGCGGATTGATGAGCTGACACTTACTTATAACCGTGCACGTCAAGCAGCTATTACACAGGAAATCAGTGAGATTGTCAGCGGAGCGGCTGCGCAGCAATCTTAAGAATACAGATAGGAGGGATCCAGATGAGCAAAGGTATCATTACACAGGTTATGGGTCCGGTTGTGGATGTACGTTTCCCGAACGGCCACCTGCCTGCCATCTATAATGCACTAGTTGTCCAAGTGAACGAAACGACTTCTTTGACTTTGGAAGTGGCACTTCATCTTGGTGACGACAGTGTTCGTACAATCGCGATGTCTTCTACGGAAGGCGTACAGCGCGGAAAAGAGGTAGTGGATACAGGAGCGCCGATCAGCGTACCTGTAGGGGAAGCTACACTAGGACGTATTTTCAACGTATTAGGTGAAACGATCGATTTGGATGAGCCTATCCAAGGTGAAATCAAGAAGGATCCGATTCACCGGGAAGCTCCGGATTTTGAGAATCTGGCAACAGAAACGGAAATCCTTGAAACAGGTATCAAGGTTGTCGATCTGCTGGCTCCATACATCAAGGGTGGTAAAATCGGTCTCTTCGGAGGTGCGGGTGTAGGTAAAACCGTACTTATCCAGGAACTGATCAACAACATCGCGCAAGAACATGGCGGTATTTCCGTATTCGCTGGGGTTGGTGAGCGTACACGTGAAGGAAACGACTTGTACTTCGAAATGAAAGATTCCGGCGTTATCTCAAAAACAGCAATGGTCTTCGGTCAGATGAACGAACCGCCTGGAGCACGTATGCGTGTAGCCTTGACTGGTTTGACAATGGCAGAACACTTCCGTGATCAGGAAGGTCAGGACGTATTGCTGTTCATCGATAATATTTTCCGTTTCACACAAGCAGGTTCCGAGGTATCCGCATTGCTTGGCCGTATGCCATCTGCAGTAGGCTACCAGCCGACGCTTGCCACAGAAATGGGGCAGCTTCAAGAACGGATCACATCCACGAATGTCGGTTCCGTTACTTCCATCCAAGCTGTATATGTACCAGCCGATGACTATACAGATCCGGCTCCGGCTACGACATTCGCGCACTTGGATGCAACTACGAACCTTGACCGTAAGCTTTCCGAGCAAGGTATCTACCCTGCGGTGGATCCGCTGGCTTCCACTTCCAGAGCATTGGATCCGAATATAGTCGGCGAAGAGCATTACAATGTAGCGCGTCAAGTACAGCAAACATTGCAGCGTTACCGTGAATTGCAGGATATCATTGCGATTCTGGGTATGGATGAGCTTAGTGAAGAAGATAAACTTGTCGTTGCCCGTGCGCGTCGCGTACAGTTCTTCCTTTCACAGAACTTCCACGTTGCCGAGCAGTTCACCGGCCAAAAAGGTTCTTATGTACCTGTAAAAGAAACAATTGCAGGCTTCAAAGGAATCCTGGAAGGCAAATACGATCATATCCCGGAAGATGCCTTCCGCCTTGTTGGACGTATCGAGGAAGTGCTTGAACAAGCTGGCGTCAACCAGTAAGCAGCAATCATGCAATAGTAGGATAGGAGGGGCTCCTGATGAGTACCGTAACAACAAGCATTGTTACTCCTGATGGTCCTGTTCTGGAAGAAGACTATGAAATGGTTAGCTGTACAGCGGAAAATGGGGAACTCGGCATCCTGCCGGGCCACATTCCGTTGGTGGCACCATTGAAGGTTAGCTCGGTTCGTCTACAGATCCAAGGTCGTACGGATTGGGTTGCTGTCAGCGGAGGATTCCTCGAGGTCCGTCCTGACAGGATCACAATCCTTGCTCAGTCTGCTGAAAGAGCAAGTGACATTGATGTGGACCGTGCAGAACAGGCGAAGCAGCGCGCTGAGAAACGTCTGCAGGAAAAGCAGGCCAACTTAGATAAAATCCGCGCTGAACAAGCGCTTAACCGGGCAATCAATCGATTAGATGTCGCAACGCATGCCCGTTAAAGAAAAACAGCATTCCTGTCGGAATGCTGTTTTTTTTACTTGATTTCCTGGGCAATAATGATGGCGGACAATGGCATTTGCCGTTATAATTTGTAGGAAAAGCGTTTAATGGAACGGAAATTAGGATAAGAGGGTATTACATGTCTGACCTAGCAGCATGTACCTGCTTATCCGCAAAGGAGTGTAAGTTATGTTTGCTGTTTTAGGGCAGGACGCGCTGCTTGGGATAGCTTCCCATATTGCGTTCATGGCAATTACTTGGCGTATTTTGATGGGGATCAATGTAGATGCGTTGATAAAGAAGGGAAAAGTCTTCGAAGCAAGGATGCTGGTTATCTTCCTGACCATTGTCATCGGAACGACTGTCAGTAATGCGTTCCTTCAATTGGTCGGCTGGACCAAACAGCTTCAGTATCTATTCTAGTAATCTAGCAAGCATGTATAATCTCCATCTCCTGTGTTCATACTGTTTCTAAAATGGACGGACAGGGGAGAAAAAAATGAAACATTATCTTGCATTGATCGTAGTATTCATTATGTTGATCGGCAATGGTTTGGAGTCCCAAGGGGCGGGGATAGCTGAGGTATCAGAGGATTTGGATCGCATGTATACTGTCCTGGAAAGTGAAGGAACAGAGCTGCTTTCTTTTGAAATCACCATACGTGAGGCAATCTCCCAGGATGATTTGGAAGCCTATCTGGCAGACCTGGATGAAGCAGGTCCCATTTATGAACAAAAAACGGATAAAGCTTCTAAATTTATAGTACATACCCCCCATAAACAACACTCCATTGACGAACATATATTGTTGGTAGTACCTACAGATAAGGAATACCAGGCTGAACTCATCTACACAATTTCCGGTTCGGATTGGACGGATAAGGTACACCATTATGTCCAAGACAAGACGGCTGCTGCAGAATCACGATTTTTCACCCAGGATGCGACAAAATTCGCTTGTCTCAAAGCGGGTTTCGATGATAAAATAAGCGGTGGTATTTTGTTTCAGAATGTCATGGAAAAATTAGATGTTCAACCACTAACGAATATGCAAGATAACGTTTACACTACGACAACAGGGCATACAACACAATTGAAGGCCAGCCGTTCCTTGGCAGACAACATGAATATCCAGCTTGCGCTGCATGATGGGAATGGGCAATCAACCGTAACTGTAGGAACGCCTATCATAACGACTGAATATTAATATAGTGAAATTGGACGCGGAGGAGAATGAAACTTGGAAAAAATCATCGTCCGTGGTGGAAGGCAGCTTAAGGGATCTGTTAAGATCGAAGGTGCGAAGAATGCCGTACTGCCTGTCATCGCAGCAAGTATAGTTGCTAGTAAAGGAAAAAGTGTTATTCATAATGTTCCGGCTTTAGCCGATGTTTTTACGATCAATGAAGTATTGCGCAGCATGGGCGCAGAGGTTGTATTCGATAATGGAACGATCTCTGTCGATGCCGCCAAGGAGATGACGACGGAGGCACCTTTCGAATATGTTCGGAAGATGCGGGCGTCTGTATTGGTATTAGGCCCATTATTGGCTCGTTTCGGTCATGCGAAAGTGGCACTGCCGGGCGGCTGTGCAATCGGTTCCCGGCCTATCGATCAGCACCTGAAAGGTTTCGAAGCGATGGGTGCGAGTGTGCAAGTAGGCAACGGTTTTGTTGAATTACGCTCTGAAGGACGCCTGCAGGGCGCTAAAATATATCTGGATGTGCCTAGTGTAGGTGCTACAGAGAACATTATCACAGCAGCTGCATTGGCTGAAGGAACGACTATCCTGGAGAACTGTGCGAAGGAGCCTGAGATTGTCGATCTGGCAAACTATCTGAACAAGATGGGTGCAAAAATCATAGGTGCTGGTACGGAAACAATCCGCATCGAGGGTGTCGAAGAATTGACTGGCGCTGAGCATACGATGATTGCCGACCGTATCGAAGCCGGTACTTTCATGGTTGCTGCAGCAATCACACAAGGCGATGTCTTGATTGAAGGCATTGAGATTGAACATGTGCGTGCTGTTGTAGCCAAGATGGAAGAAATGGGTGTCATCATCAAAGAAGAAGCGAATGGCATTCGCGTCATCGGACCTGAGAAGCTGACTGCGACAGATGTCAAAACACTGCCTCATCCAGGCTTCCCAACCGATATGCAGTCGCAGATGATGGCTTTGATGCTATGTGCAGAAGGTACCAGCATCATCACTGAAACGGTATTCGAAAACCGTTTCATGCATGTGGAGGAATTCCGCCGCATGAATGCGAAGATCAAGATCGAAGGCCGCAGTGTCATCATGGAGGGCCCGACAGATTTGCAAGGCGCCGAAGTGGCAGCAACAGATTTGCGTGCCGGAGCAGCCCTTATTCTGGCAGGATTGATCGCAGATGGTTATACTCGCGTAACCGAGTTGAAGCATCTGGATCGCGGATATGTGAATTTCCATGGCAAACTGCAAGCGCTTGGTGCAGATATCGAACGGGTGAATGACGAAGTGTTCGAAGAAGCAGCCGCAGCCACAGTGGAAGAAACAACAACATATTAAGTGAAAACCGATAAGTCTCTTTGTTAAAAAGAGGCTTATTTTTTTTATCTTTTGTCAGAAGATCTTACCTACAAATTGGTAATTCTTCTTCCTAACAGTATAGGGCTATGCTATAATTATTTTGAAAATTCACCTAATATAGAAATTTTAAAAGAGGGGGATGGGATGAAGATATATCTGTCGGTAGACATGGAAGGGATCGTTGGTTTACCGGATCATACATATGTGGACAGCTCCAAACATAATTATGAACGGGCAAGGCGGATAATGACAAGAGAGGCAAATGATATCATCCAAGCAGCCATGGACGCCGGTGCAGAATACGTCCTTGTCAATGACAGCCACTCTAAGATGAACAATCTATTGGTGGAGGAGCTGCACGAAGAGGCTTATTTGATATCTGGAGAAGTGAAACCGCTTTCAATGATACAGGGATTGGATGCAACATTTTCGGGAGCGATGTTTACCGGCTACCATGCACGGGCAGGTCAATTCGGGGTCATGTCCCATAGTATGATTCACGGGGTCCGCAACTTCTTTTTGAATGATGAGCCAATCGGCGAGCTTGGGTTCAATGCATATGTTGCAGGCCATTATGGTGTTCCGGTCCTCTTGGTCGCGGGTGATGATCAAGCATGCCTGGAAGCAGAGCAGCTCATTCCTCAAGTGGTGACTGTCCCGGTCAAACAGTCATTGTCGCGCTCTGCAGTCCTGACGCTGACACCAAAAAAAGCCGGGAAGCTTCTTCGGGAGAAGGTGAAAGAGGCGATGGGGAAAGCGGCCGCTGCACAGCCGCTCGTCCCGCCGGAGAAAATTGTCCTGCGGATCGAATTCACCAATCATGGACAAGCGGAATGGGCACAGCTGATGCCTGGCACGTATTTGGAGCCGGGAACGACCATTGTCGCTTTTCCTGCCGCAGACATCATCGAAGCGTATCGCGCCATGCTCGTCATGACGGAGCTGGCAATGCATACGACCTTCAGTTAGGAGTGGAGAGCTTATGGGAATGTATCTGATTCGCCGTTTTTTTATCATGATTGCGACCATTCTCGTCATCGCGACATTGACATTCATCCTGATGCACAGCATACCGGGCAATCCGTTCACGACCCAGGATCGAAGCACCAGTGAAGCTGTCCAGGAGAATTTGAATGCGCATTATCATCTGGATGAGCCGATGATCGTCCAATATGGTATCTGGCTCAAATCACTGGCAACTTTTGATTTCGGTCCCTCCATCAAGCAGCCGACTGAAACAGTGAACGATTTGCTGGGGCGCGGGTTTCCGATATCGGCAGAGCTTGGCATGTGGACAATCACGATTGCGCTTATTTCCGGTATTACATTGGGCGTCCTGGCAGCATTGAAACATAATGGCATCATCGATTATATTGCGATGACATTGGCTGTATTGGGCATTTCGATACCGAACTTCATCCTGGCAACCTTGCTGATCCAGCAGCTGGCTGTCAATCTGCAGCTGCTGCCGGCTGCGACCTGGTCCTCACCGATGCATATGATCATGCCGATCATCGCTTTAGCGACAGGTCCCACCGCAATCATCGCCCGGCTGACTAGATCCAGCATGCTGGAAGTGCTGACGCAGGATTATATCAAGACTGCGCGGGCAAAAGGGTTGTCTCCGGCAAAGATTGTCATCAAGCATGCCTTGCGAAATGCGCTGATGCCGGTAGTGACGATTCTTGGAACATTGGTGGCTGCCATTTTGACAGGTACGTTCGTCATCGAACGCATCTTCGCCATCCCCGGCATGGGAAAGTACTTTGTTGAAAGTATCAATAACCGGGATTATCCGGTCATTATGGGTACGACTGTATTTTATAGTGCCTTCCTCATTTTCATGCTCTTTTTGGTAGATGTGGTGTATAGCATCCTGGATCCGAGAATCAAGCTGCATAAGAAAGGAGGCAGCTGAAATGGAGCATCCGAATAGACCGATCGAAACGACGGCCCGGCACGTGCCGGATGAATGGTTCCGGCCAATCGAGAAGGATTTGAAAAAAGCAGAAGAAGTGGCCCGGCCCAGTTTGTCCTTTTACAAGGATGCCTGGCTCCGATTGAAGCAGAACCGCTTGGCTGTCACAGGGTTGTTCTTTTTGATTGTGCTCATCCTGGCGGCAATCTTTGCCCCGATTTTCTCGCCTTATTCCATTTCGGAAGGGGCGCTTGCCAACCAGAATCTGGCACCATCTGCTGCGCACTGGTTCGGGACGGATAATCTGGGGCGCGATGTGTTCACCCGGCTTTGGCATGGGGCGCGTGTTTCCTTGTTTGTCGGAGTCGCAGCTGCTTTGATCGATTTCTTCATCGGCATAATCTATGGCGGCGTCGCTGGGTACAAAGGAGGACGCACAGATAGCATCATGATGCGTATCATCGAGATACTTTATGGACTGCCCCATCTGCTTGTCGTCATTTTGCTGCTGGTGGTCATGGGACCGAGCTTGTTCACCATCATTGTGGCACTGACGATCACCGGCTGGATCGGCATGGCCAGGATCGTCCGCGGTCAAGTGATGCAGCTGCGCAGCCATGAGTATGTGCTTGCCTCCAAAACATTGGGAGCCAGCACCGGTCGGATCATCCGCAAGAACTTACTGCCGAATACGATGGGGCCGATCATCGTGCAGATAACATTGACGGTTCCATCGGCAATCTTCGCTGAAGCGTTCCTCAGCTTTTTAGGACTTGGTATACAGGCTCCGAATGCCAGCTGGGGATCGATGGCAAACGATGGTTTGTCCGCCATCCTTTCGGGAGATTGGTGGCTGTTATTCTTCCCGGCATTGTTCATCAGTTTGACGATGTTTGCCTTCAATGTACTGGGTGATGGCTTGCGGGATGCGTTCGATCCGAAGCTGAGGAGGTGATTGGAATGGAAAAAATACTTGAAATCAAGGACTTGCATGTTCATTTCTCGACATATGGCGGTACTGTCCAGGCAGTCAGAGGTGTGAATCTGTATTTGAATAAAGGAGAGACGCTGGCGATTGTGGGAGAATCGGGGAGCGGGAAAAGTGTGACAAGCAACAGCATCATGCAGCTCATCCCAGCTCCATCAGGCAAGATCGTCCAAGGGTCCATTCATTTCAAAGGCAGGGATTTGGTACAGACCACCAAAAAGGAAATGCGGGGCATACGCGGTGTCGATATATCGATGATTTTTCAGGATCCGATGACAGCTCTCAATCCGACTTTGACTATCGGTGATCAGTTGACGGAAGGATTGAAGCAGCACGCATCAATCAGTAGTGAAAAAGCAAAGGAGAAGGCGCTGGAAATGCTCCGGCTTGTCGGTATCACCAGCCCGGAAAGCCGGCTGAAGCAGTACCCGCATCAATTCAGCGGCGGGATGCGGCAGCGGATCGTCATTGCCATGGCATTGATTTGCGAACCGGATCTGCTGATTGCCGATGAACCGACGACTGCACTCGATGTGACGATCCAGGCGCAAATCATGGAATTGTTCAAGGAGATCCAGGAAAAGACAGGTGTATCCATCATCCTTGTCACGCATGATCTTGGTGTCGTTGCCAGGGTAGCGGATCGTGTTGCTGTCATGTATGGGGGGAAGATTGTAGAGACCGGCAATAAGGACGATATTTTCTATCGTCCGCAGCACCCTTATACCATCGGTCTGCTGCAATCCGTACCGCGGCTCGATATGAATGACGATATGCTGCAGCCGATCGATGGGACGCCGCCGGATTTATTCGCACCGCCGCAAGGCTGCCCATTCACAGCCCGCTGTGCCCATGCGATGCAGGTTTGTGCAAGGGTCCATCCAGCGACCAGCCATCTTTCCGATTCACATCAAGTGGAATGCTGGCTGCAAGATGCACGTGCCAAAAGGCAGCCTGTCTGATCAAATACCAGAGGGGGAAAAAGGGATGAAAAGAAAATGGAAATTATCTACTGTAGCTTGTCTTGCTGCATTGATGCTTTTGCTGTCTGCGTGCACAGCGAATAACAGCGCTGGCGGCAGCGGTGATGGGGAGGGCGGAGAGGATAAAAAAATCCTGCGCCTGAATAATGGTCAGGAGCCTACATCACTTGATCCTCCAGAAGGCTTTGATAGCGTTTCGTGGGTGATGGTAAATAACTTGATGGAAGGGCTGACACGCCTTGATGAAAATCATCAGCCTCAGGCTGCCATTGCAGAGGATTGGGAAGTAAGCGATGATGGGAAGGAATATACGTTCAAGCTGCGCGATGATGCGAAATGGTCGAATGGGGATGACGTCACTGCCAATGATTTCGTTTATGCTTGGAAGCATATGCTCGATCCGGAGCAAGCATATCAGCCTGCATTCCTGGCGTATGTGATTGAAGGAGCGGAAGCATATAACAGCGGAGAAGGCAGTGCCGATGATGTTGCCATCGAAGCAGTCGATGATAAAACGCTGAAGGTGACACTGACTGCACCAACTGGCTATTTCTTGAATCTATTGACGAATCCGGCTTTCTTCCCGGTCAATGAAAAGGTTGCCGAGGAAAATCCGGAATGGTTCTCCGAAGCAGAGACATATGTAAGTAACGGGCCATTCAAGATCGATAGCTGGTCGCATGATAAAGAGCTGATCATGGTCAAAAACCCCGAATATTGGGATGCAGACACCGTGAAGCTTGATCAGGTGAACTGGGCGATGGTTGCTGACCGGAACACCGAATATCAAATGTATCAGAGCGGTGACCTGGACAGATCGTCCATCCCGGCCGATAATGCGAAAGAACTGATGGAAAGCGAGGAATTGGTGACCGAGGTACAGGCAGGCGATCAATTCCTGCGCTTCAATGTACAGAAGGAACCATTTACGAATGAAAAGATCCGCAAAGCCTTTGCGATGGCAATGAATCGTGATGATATCGTGCAGTATGTCCGTGGCATCGGCGAACAGCCAGCACGCGGTTTTGTGCCATATGGGTTCGAGACCCCGGATGGCGCAGATTTCCGTGAAGAGAATGGCGATCTTGTCCAAGATGATCCAGCCGAAGCAAAAAGGCTGCTGGAAGAAGGGATGGCTGAAGAAGGCTGGGAGGAGCTGCCGGCTGTGACCCTTACTTATGGCACCAATACAGAAAATGAACGATTGGCTGAAGGCATCCAGAGTATGCTGTCGGAAAACCTTGGTGTGGATGTCGAGCTGCAGACAGTTGAATCCAGTGTATTCAGTGAAGAGCAGACGAAATTGGTCTATCAATTATTCCGCGGATCCTTCCTTGCGGATTACGGCGATCCCGTCAACTTCCTGGAAAGCTTTACAACTGATTCTTCCTCCAACCGTACAGGCTGGTCCAACGAAGAATACGATAAGCTGATTGCTGATTCCAAAAAACAAACCGATGAGACAAAACGTTTCGGGATGCTGATGGAAGCGGAAAAGATCTTGATGGATGAAATGCCGATCGTGCCGCTGCACTTCTACCAGCATGTGTATTTGCAAAAGACGAATGTGAAGAATATCATCATGCACCCAGTCGGCTACTTGGAGCTGAAATGGGCTGATATTGAATAAGGAAGAAGGAAAGAAGTGGTGAAAGCCACTTCTTTTCCGGCTTCCGGACCATACATATAACAAGAGGAGGAGATGAGCGTGAAGCCGCCTGTATGGAAAAAAGGGGATACAATCGGGATTGCAGCTCCGGCAGGTCCGATTAAAAGAGAAGAGCTTGTGCGAGGCATCAAGATTGTGGAATCATTGGGTGTCCATGTGAAGCTGGGAAGGCACGTCCATGATAAGTATGGCTATCTTGCCGGTACCGATGCCGAAAGAGCCGCCGATTTGAATGACATGTTCCATGATGACGAAATAAAAGGGATCATATGTGCCCGAGGCGGCTATGGTTCCGGACGGATAGTCGAACTACTCGATTACGAAGTCATCAGACAAAAGCCGAAGGTGCTGCTCGGATACAGTGATATAACGTATTTACATACTGCGATACGGCAACGGACAGGGCTGATCACCTTTCACGGTCCCATGGTGGCTTCCGACATGGGGGAGTCCGGCTTTGCCAAACTGAGCTATGATCTGCTGCAGCAGTTCTTCATACCGCAGGAAATCGTCTATACGACCGCTATTTCCCGGCTGGAGGTCATCGTGCACGGCAAGGCCAGCGGACCCTTGGTGGGAGGCAACTTATCTTTGGTGACGAGCACGCTGGGTACACCAGATGAAATTGATACGAAAGGCAAGCTGCTGCTATTGGAGGATGTCGATGAACAGCCGTATCGGATCGATAGTATGCTGAATCAGCTGAAGCAGGCAGGCAAGCTTCGGCAGGCTGCAGGTGTCGTTATCGGGGATTTCACCAATTGCGACGCGAAAGATCCCGAAACGTCGCTGTCCTTCGACCAAGTACTGGTTGATTATTTCGCTGATTTGAATGTACCGATCATGAAGGGCTTTTGCATCGGCCACTGCAATCCGAATATTACGATCCCGCTTGGGACGGAGGCGACGATGGACACCGAGACGAAAACATTGCGTGTACAGGCAGGAGTGAGCGCATGAAGATTGCCCGGATAGATGTGTTTCAGTCAGCTGTGCCGTTAAAGAAAGCCTTCAAGACCGCGCTTCGAACAGTGACGGTTGCAGAATCCGTTGTGGTGAAAGTGACGACAGATGATGGTTTGATCGGCTGGGGGGAGGCTCCGCCGACACATGTCATAACCGGGGACAGCCTGGCGAGCATTCGATATGCCGTGAAGGCTGTCATAGAGCCGGCCATCCTTGGCATGTCGCTGCTGGAAAGGGATATGCTGCTCAAAAAGCTCCAGCAGTGTCTTATAGGCAATACGAGCGCCAAGGCAGCAGTGGATATGGCCTTGCATGATTGTATCGCACAGCATGCCGGATTGCCTTTATATCAATTCCTCGGCGGAGCCAGGGATACCTTGGAGACAGACTATACTGTCAGCGTCAATAGTCCCGAGGAAATGGCGGCTGATGCAGCAGCATTCGTAGAAGATGGCTTCCATACCTTGAAAATAAAAGTCGGCAAGAATGACATCGATACGGATATGAAACGGCTCCTTGCAGTCCGGGAGGCAGCCGGCTCCAATATCACGCTCCGGCTTGATGCAAACCAGGGCTGGGATACAAAGACAGCCATCCGCGCCATCAGCAGGATGGAGGACCTGGGATTGGATATCGAGCTTGTGGAGCAGCCTGTGGCAGCTGCCGACTTGAAGGGGCTGCAGTATGTGACAGCCAATGTCCAAACACCGATCATGGCAGATGAAAGCTTATTTTCCCCGCAGGATGCCCTGAAGATTTTGGAAATGCGGGCGGCGGACTTGCTGAATATCAAATTGATGAAAGCAGGCGGCATTCAGCAAGCATTGGACATAGCCCGCATTGCCGGGAGCCATGGTGTGGAATGCATGATGGGATGTATGATCGAATCCCGGATTGGTATCAGTGCAGCAGCGCATCTGGCAGCAAGCCAGACGCATATCACCCGTGTCGACTTCGATGCACCGCTCATGCTGCGGAATGATATCGTAACGGGAGGGGTCCGTTATGAAGGGGAAAGACTTATGCTGAATGCATCTCCCGGGCTTGGTATCCTGGCTGTGGATGCCTTGGAGGAAAAATGATATGAAAGAGCATATGATTGCTGTTTCCGTCGCGAATCTATGGACGCATCCCGGCTCGGCCAGGCAGGTGGATATGCCCATTGCCGGTAATCCAGCCGATCCAGCGCGCTGGGTGCATGAGCTGTCGCACGCTGACCGCTTGGAGCTCCATGAGAACGATTTGCTTCAGTCCCAAGTGCTATTCGGGACAACGGTATGGGAAGTGGGGAAAAAGGATGACTGGATCAAGGTTGTGGTTCCCTCCCAGTCCACGCCGAAAGAAATAAATGGCTATCCTGGATGGATTCCGGCCCGGCAGCTAGCGGCCCCTCTTCCGAAGACCGATCGCATGATCGAAGTAAGGGCAAAGCAGGGCACGCTTATCCTTGATGAGACTGGGGAAGGAATTCCGCTCAGTTACCTGACAAGACTTCCATTGGCACATGAATCAGGGACTGCCTTCTCGGTCCTGACACCGCTCGGCCCGGGGAGGATTTCCAAGTCTGAAAGCAGCTTCTGTGCCAAGCGGCAGGAGAGCGGATCGGAACTGATCGCCTATGCAGAACAATTCATCGGCTTGGACTATCTATGGGGCGGCATGAGCAGCTGGGGCTATGACTGTTCCGGCTTTGCTTATAATATGCATCTGGCCGGCGGATACACCATTCCAAGGGATGCCAGAGCACAGGCTCTGGAGGGAAAGCCGATAGCTTTGAATCAGGCAGAGCCAGGTGATTTGCTGTTTTTTGCATATGAAGCAGGGAAAGGGAGCATCCATCATGTCGGCTTCTATCATGGAAACGGAAAAATGCTGCATGCACCGAAAACAGGGAAACAAATCGAAATACTCGATTTGGCTGATACGGTTTACGAAACCGAGCTTTGTGCCATCAGGAGATATTGGAACTGATAGAGTGCCCGCGGCACTCTATTTTTTTTGGACAGATGTTCTAGCAAACCATGGAGGAAACATAGAGTAAAGAGTAGACCAGCTGATAAGGAGGTCCTCTATGCTCAAGAAGAAGCCAAGCAAAAAACGACGCATCAAGTCCCACATAGTCATCAGTATGCTGATTGTCTGTTTATTCGCTGTCATCGTGGCGCTCCCGACATTGATTGTAGTACCATTTATAGACCCCGGCGGAATGGAGAGGACGGCAACAGCGATGGAACAGGAAAAAGAAGTCAAGGAAACAGCTAATGTAGCGGTGGAAGTCAGCCGCACAGCAAGCAATACAGTCGAGACGGTCCCGCTCGAGACATACGTGACACGTGTGGTCGCATCCGAGATGCCGGCCGAATTCGAGCTGGAGGCACTGAAAGCACAAGCCGTCGCGGCCCGGACATATGTGGTGCGTTATATGGAAGATCATCAGGAAGAAAACCCGGAAGCGATCGAGGTATCCGATACCACAAGCGACCAAGTATACAAGAATGAAGACGAGCTTCGCCAATCATGGGGAAAGGACTATGAGGAGAAAATGGCCAAATTGACGGAAGCCGTGCAAGGAACCAGCGGGGAAATCATCACTTACGACGGGGAACCGATTACACCTTCTTTTTTCTCCACCAGCAATGGATTTACGGAAAATGCAGAAGACTATTGGGATAATCCGCTGCCTTATCTGAAATCAGTCGAAAGCCCATGGGATAAGCAGTCGCCGAAATTCGCAGACCAGAAAGTGATCGGAATTGCCGAAGCGGAAAAGCTTCTTGGAGTGGAAATCGATCCGAACAAACCGCCAGGCGAGCTGAAGCGAAACGATAGTCAGCGGGTAGCCGAGGTGGAAATTGGCGGCAAGCAGTTCACGGGCAGGGAAATCCGGGAGAAGCTGGGACTCAAATCGACAGATTTCACCTTATCCCTCAAAGATGATCATCTTATTTTCCGGACGAAGGGATATGGCCATGGAGTCGGCATGAGTCAATATGGTGCCAATGGCATGGCTGCCGAAGGGAAATCGTACAAAGAGATCCTGACATACTATTATACGGATACAAAGATTGATAAACTGCCCGCAGAAGGCGCAAAGCTGGTGTCGAAATAAGGTTGGGAAAATTTTCTGGAAGAAATGTATAGGAATCTATCTTTGTGACCACAATGGTTGCAGAGGTGATGATCTATGAAGGAAAAAAATAGCGTTTCAAAATCCAAATGGAAACGTCTTTTCCGTAAAAAATGGTTTTTCCCAGCATTGTATCTTGGTATTTCCGCTTTGCTATTAACCGCGGTATTGTGGTATCAGAGCGGTACGAACGAGCCTGAGCAGGCAGAAGATGATAAAGGTATCTTCGATTCTCTTGATTTCAATGGAGATGAAGAGGCTACGCCTGTAGCAGAACAGGACGAGGTTGTGAAGGCTCCTGTAGCAGAAGATGCAGAAGCAACAGTCGTAACTAAATTCTATGATCACAAAGCCGACAGCGAATCCCAAGAGAATGCACTCGTACTCTACGACAACAAATACTATCAAAGCACCGGAGTGGATTACGCTGCAGCAGATGGCGGAACTTTCGATGTCCTGGCAGCTTTGAGCGGTACAGTGACGGAAGTGAAAGAAGATGCCTTGCATGGGAATGTTGTCCAGCTGGAGCATAGCAATGGCGTTACGACGTATTATTCCAGTCTGGAAGATGTGAAAGTGGAAGTTGGTCAAGAAGTGAAGCAAGGCGATGTCCTGGCGACAGCAGGCCAAAGTCTGTTCGCGAAGGATAAAGCGACACATCTTCACTTCGAAGTTCGCAATGGAGACACAGCAGTAAACCCCGAGAGCTTCTTCAACCAGCCGGTAAGCAAGCTCCAGGAAGCGAAGGCAGAAACAGAAGCAGTGCAGGAAGAAGCAGCTGATACATCCAGCCAGAAGGAGCAAGAGGAGACGGAAGCACCGGCAGACGACGGTGCGGATGCCAATGCAGACCCAGCGGATGAAGCAGGTGATTCGGAAGAAACACCAGATGCATCCGATGAAGAAAAATCTCCTGAACAGGATGAGCAGCCAGAGGACGATGCAACTTCTTCTTCCTCCCAAGCTCAGACTTGAGCCAAAAAACACTCCGGGACCGGAGTGTTTTTTTATTTTTCGTTAGGTATAAAGCAGCCCACCGATATGAGCAGGAAATTCAGGAATTTGTCGAACGAATCCATCCTGAAACCGCTTGAAATAATCTGAAAAGATGGAATAATGAAATGGTGCCAAGCACAAGGTGAAAGTCTAAGTCAAGTGATACCATGGAGGTAAGATTGGGAAATGTGAGAGGAGAAAGGAACGTTGAATCGATCAAGTTTGCGTAAGGAAGCAACTGACTTGGGCAAGCTCTCGGCTGCAACAAGCCGGATGACTGATCTTTGGTCTTTCATTCAACTAGTGGAGACAAGTCATGACGTAAAGCAGATTACAGACCTGGCTGCAAGTTTCTGTATACAATCCGGATCAGCAGAAGTCATGCTTGCAGCGATGGATTTCCTGGGTATGAATTACTATGAGGAAGAGCTTCAGCTTATGATCGAAAGGAATAAGCATTGCCTGCATCAGCGAAACAGATCATATGCCCGTTTATATGAACTGATCATTCAATATCAGGCGTATAAGCTGCCGGGTGATGAATTTGAAAAGCAGATCAGCCGCCATCAAGCTGATTTTCCCGAAGCAAGGGCCTTGATTCTGATCGGCAGGATCTACCAGCATTTTCACTGCCACGATTATCATGCCATCGGCTACTATTTGGACGAATTGCAGGAAACGATCCTCCACATCAAAGACTATTTCCTGCGGATGATGATGACTGTCCGGATGGACAAGCTTTTGTTCCAGTATCATTGGAAGCGGAACGAATTGATCCTAGCCAGGAAACATAGCCGAAATATCCTCCATCATACATATCTACCAGGTCAGCGTGCCGTGCAGCATTACAAGATGGGATTGACCTTTCTTTTTGATGACAAGATAGCAAGCTTCTCCCATCTGGCAGAAGGAAGCAAGCTGGCAAAGCAGTACCATATCTCGTGTCTTGCCCAATTGCTCGACAGGCAAGTCCTGCCGATAGTGGCTGCTCATTTCGGCATTCCGCACGCGTATCTGACGGATGATCCGCATGCCCTCGCTTATATCGAATTCCAGCTTGGACAGATCGATAATGCAAGAAAGCGCTATCCCAAGTGGAAGCCTGAAAAACAGACTGCATTCTATAAATACTTCTATGGACTGATCCACCAAAATAAGGATTACCTGGTAGCATCCTATCACCTGTTCATCCGCCGACACAAAGACTTCTATTTTTCCCGTTTACCTATGTATGCCATCCAAAAAATCGATAACGACAGACCCTCCACGATGTAGGAGGGTCTTTTTTATGGAATAAAACCAAGGTACAGGTAATAAGATGATACAAACCAAAGCAAGTGTTTGAAGGGAACGAGTGTGAAGCGCTCAACGCCACAGATGTCCAAACAGCTATGACTTGCCAAAGAAAAGTACATATCCGGATTACTTCATCGCTTCTCATCTTGTCTCATGAACATCAAGAACCGTCAACTTAAGGAGGCATGGGCTGTGCATGATTATATCAAGGAGCGCACGGTGCGCATAGGCAAGCACATTGTGGAGACGAAAAAGACAGTACGCGTCATTGCAAAGGAATTCGGTGTATCCAAGAGTACCGTGCATAAGGACCTGACAGAAAGACTGCCGGAAATCAATCCTGATTTGGCCAATGAAGTGAAGGAAATCCTCGATTATCACAAAGCGATTCGTCATCTGAGGGGCGGCGAAGCGACCAAACTGAAGTATAAATTGGAAACCAATACCGACGCTCCGGCCTGAAACACGACTTTCATCCTGTAAAGATAGGACCATTCCTTTTCCAATATTCCTACTTTTATCCTTCTTTTCTTTCACAAATTGCTACTATTCTCCATGTTTTGTGCTAAACTATAAAATAAGTAGCATTATGTTCTCGAACGGATGCGACAAAGTTCTATCTTTACAGGGAGGATCTGAGGATATTGGCACGAGATATAGGAATTGACCTCGGTACGGCAAACGTACTAATACATGTAAAAGGAAAAGGAATCGTTCTGAATGAACCATCCGTTGTCGCGATGGATAGAAATACAGGGAATGTACTGGAAGTAGGGGAAGAAGCACGACGCATGGTAGGCAGAACACCTGGCAATATTGAAGCGATTCGTCCGCTTAAGGATGGCGTAATTGCTGATTTTGATGTGACAGAAGCGATGCTTCGCTATTTCATCAACAAGATCAATGTAAAAGGTTTTCTATCCAAACCGCGCATGCTGATTTGCTGCCCGACGAACATCACGAAAGTCGAACAAAAAGCAATCAAGGAAGCAGCAGAGAAATCAGGCGGTAAGAAGGTGTATTTAGAAGAAGAACCAAAAATAGCTGCAATCGGGGCAGGGATGGATATCTTCCAGCCAAGCGGCAATATGGTAGTCGATATCGGCGGCGGTACGACGGATGTCGCAGTTCTGTCCATGGGGGACATCGTGACTGCACAATCCATCCGTATGGCCGGGGATAAGTTCGATGCAGAGATCCTGCAGTATATCAAACGCAAATACAAGCTATTGATCGGGGAGCGCACAGCCGAGAATATCAAGATCGAGATCGCGACCGTCTTCCAAGGAGCGCGTCAGGAATCGATCGATATCCGCGGCCGGGATATGGTAAGCGGTCTTCCGCGCACCATCACTGTCCATTCGGAAGAAATCGAAGAAGCATTGCGTGAATCGGTTGCCTTGATTGTACAAGCGGCACGCACGGTACTGGAGCAGACTCCTCCAGAGCTGTCCGCGGATATCATCGATCGCGGTATCATCCTGACTGGCGGCGGCGCGATGCTGCACGGTATCGACCAGCTGCTGGCAGAGCAGCTGAAGGTTCCTGTCTTCATTGCCGAAGATCCGATGGATTGTGTGGCAAAAGGCACTGGCATCATGCTTGAAAATATCGACAAACTAGAGAAACGCAAAGTAGTTTGAGAAATTGACCTCTTCTGTATGCAGAAGAGGTTCAATTCGTTTAGGAATCTGCCGATATAAGTAATGGAAACCAATATTTTTGGCAATCAGACTACTTAGGAGGATCACACATTGCTGAAAGGATTATATACTGCTGCATCCGGTATGCTCGCCCAGCAGCGCAAGCAGGAAGTACTGTCCAATAACTTAGCCAATGCGAATACGAATGGATACAAGGCAGATCAAGGCCAGCTTCGGGCCTTTCCCGAAATGCTTTTGAAAGCGACGGAGAGCAAGCCGGCATCGGTCGATGATTCCCGCTACATTTCCGTTTCGAGGGAAATCGGGAGCATCAATTCAGGTGTGTATGTACAAGAGACGATCCCGAATTTCGTGCAGGGGGATTTGCGTGAAACAGGCATCAGTACGGATACGGCATTGGTGGATGGTGCATATCCGGATGAGAATGGCTCCGTCTTCTTCAACCTCCAAACCGCGGATGGGGAAGCCTACACCCGAAATGGCAGCTTTACGATCGATGCGGAAGGTTTCCTGACAAATGATCAAGGCAGCTACATATTGGATGCCGATGGAAACCCGATCCAGACGAACGATCAGACGTACACGATGACAGCTGATGGCACGATGCAATTCGCCGATGGCAGAAACATCCAGCTCGGATTGACTTACGTACAGGATGCAAATCTGCTGGACAAGCAGGGAGAGAATGTATATACCGCAAGTGAAGAAGCGCAGGCAGAAGATGCCAGGGCGACGGCCGGGGTTGCATACAACATCGTCCAAGGTGCCGTAGAGGGTTCCAATGTCGATATGGAGCAGACGATGACCGATATGATGCAGGCATATCGAACATTCGAGATGAACCAGAAGGTCATGACGGCTTATGATGAGAGTCTTGGAAAAGCAGTCAATGAAGTAGGGAAGCTGTAAAGGAGGAGCAAGATGAGCAGAATGATGACACAGGCTGCGGTAACGATGGGACAGCTGCAGCAGCGATTGGATTTGATCGCGAATAATATGGCAAATTCGAGTACAGCAGGGTATAAAGCGCAAACCTCCAATTTCTCTTCCTTGCTTTATCAGCAGCTGGACAATCCGCCGAATGATGAGGCGAACACGGATAACAGGAGCACAAGTGACGGCATCCGCATCGGCTCGGGAGCCTATATGAGCAGTACGAATCCGCTCATGACGAAAGGGACGATCCAGACGACAGATCGCAATCTCGATGCCGCATTGGTGAATGACAATCAATTTTTCACCATCACTGGACAAGACGGACAGCAGCGCTACACGCGTGCCGGGAATTTCTATCTTCAGCCGCAGCAGGACGGGACAGTGGCGCTGACAACAGCTGATGGAGACTTTGTCAACGGTGCCGATGGTCCTATTGCATTACAGCCTGATTTTGATAGTATTACAATCAATGACAGCGGAGAAATCGTTGTTGGCCGTAATGGCCAGACTGCTGTGGAAGCGAATCTTGAGATCATGGCAATCGATAATCCGCGCGTGCTGACCAGAACCGGCGATACGGCCTTTGAGCTGAATGATCCGGCACTTGCACGGGGATTGGCTCCGGATGAAGTCGAACTGCAGGCAGGCAGCCTGGAGGGCTCGAATGTCGATCTAAGTGAACAAATGACTGCAATGGTCAATACACAGCGCGCCTATCAATTCAATGCCCGTTCGATTTCCATGAGTGATCAGATGAGCAGTCTCATCAACCAGATAAGATAATTAGTAAGGAGCCAGAACGTTATGCCGAGTAATGCATCCAAACTCCAGACAAAGGAACAATATGAGAAGAAAAACCAGGCAGAAGGAGAGAAGGCGCCGAAGAAACAGCGGAGAAGGCTGTTCCCGATTTGGCTTCGCTTGCTGGTGGTGCCGATCATCCTCGTCATCTTCCTGCTGCTTGGCATGCTGTTTGGGTATGGAGTACTTGGAGATGGCAATGCACTGGACGTCCTCAAACGAGATACATGGACACACATCTATGATTTGATCAACGAGAAGTCCTGAAAAAGGCTTGCTCCCGATTGCGGGGCAAGCCTTTTTTTATGTCCTGCCCCTGCTTTTCCTGATCGCATAAATGACAAACAGGATGGCAGCGATGACGAGGAAGATATGGATGATACCTCCGAGAATATTGAAAATGACACCAATGAGCCAGAACGCGACTACGATGATGCCGATCCATAATAAAAGATTCAGCATTTGACCTACCTCCCAGCACTTTTATGGAACCATACCCCAACCTGGAAACACATGAAACATACAAGCTTCATTTTTGGTATAATACGTTAGGAAAGACAACCATTCAGGAGGCTCACCATATTATGTATGATGTACAACAAATCAAAGAAATAATCCCGCATCGCTATCCATTTTTGCTGGTGGATCAAATAACGGAAATCGAAGAAGGGAAACGTGCTGTCGGAAAGAAGAACGTGACGATCAATGAACCATTCTTCCAAGGGCATTTCCCTGATTATCCGGTAATGCCGGGAGTATTGATCATCGAAGCCCTTGCACAGACAGGTGCGTTTGCGATGCTGATGAAAGAAGAGAACAAAGGGAAGATCGGTTTTCTTGCCGGTGTCGACAAATGCCGCTTCAAACGCCAAGTAAAACCAGGTGATACATTGAAACTGGAAGTGGAAATCATCCGCCTGAAGGGACCGGTCGGCAAAGGAAAAGCGACTGCAACCGTTGATGGGGAGCTTGCTTGCGAAGCAGAAATCACATTTGCCATCAAATGAGGGAACGAAGCATACTGCTTCGTTCTTTTTTACTATTTTTTACATCTACTTTACATATTGGAAGACCGGTTTATAGTAATATAGTCTTGTAAGCCAATATTGGAGGGGGAAATCATGCAAATAGAAAAAAGGGATCAGTATATCATCAATCGCAATACCATAGCTGTCCTTCATCTGAATGATCCAATCTATCAAGCTCGTGTCCTCGAAGCCGATAAAGAAATTTGGGTGGAACAATCACCTCTTGCCATCATCGATCATAGCTGTATGCAATATGGCTCTTCCTATGAAGGCAGGGTGCATGCAATCGGCAGGCTGCTGCGGACAGATAAGAAGGTGCCTATCCCTGTGCATCCTGCTCATGGTGTTTTTATGCTTCCGACTTCCTCACCTACGAATTCCCATTGCGTCTGGCTGTCTTTCTATCACATACAATCCTACAAAGAAACAAAAAGCCGCACCCGAGTCAGCTTCTATAATGGTACCGTTTTGTTCACGGAAACATCGGAGCGCTCCTTCGACCAGCAATATAAACGGACGGGCACTGTCATTGCGCTGCTGAACAATGAGCACTTCTTCATAGGACAGTCACTTTCCTGAATGATCAATCGCTTCTTCTGCCGAAGCTGTTATGTTATCATGTAAACTATCATAATGAGCTTGAAAGTGGAGGAGGACACCTGTCTTATGCGCACCACATACACTGGAACAGACCTGATGGAGCAGCTGCTGCTTCAGCAGGATGAGCTTTTTGCATCAATCAGACGGGAGGATATTGCCCTCGATGCATTTTTAAGGCGGGAAGCAAGGCGGCCTGAACATCATCCGGTATTCCGCTATGTATTGAGACATTACATAGGCTTGGTCAATCCGAATTTAACCGAGGAATTCGAACAGACCTTTTTCCATCTGTTTCAAGAAGCTGCACGTCAGCCGGACAAGCGCAGCATTGTCGGTTTGACAGCAGCATTATTCGAAGTGAAGAATCGCCGGGGCAACCCTTCGATGCAATTTCCGCAAGTGACCCATATGCTGCATTTATTGAATGTCCATTATCCGATATATGATCCGGCAGTTACCGCGTTCCTCGGTATGCCGTCAGCTAATCATCTCAGCGGATTCGATAAAAAGATGGCTCGTTACATCGAGCAATACAAGCAGCTTTTCGAATGCTGCCAGTCCATCCTGCATGACAGCCGTTTCCAGGCATTGGCATCGGCATTCGACGAATATTTCCAGGAGCCCGGATATGAGGCGCCAAGCGATGCGAAGAAGCTGGATCTGCTGATACAGGCACTCTGCCGGACAAGCTGAGCACTTACAACGGTAAGTGCTTTTTTTTGTGGGAAAAATAAGGACTTGATGGATAGAGTTTGTAATCATATTTCATCCAGTTTGTGTTGTCATTACAGTTCTGTTAAAGCTATTGCGATATGGAAGGCTGAGGGTATATAAAGAAGAAAAGACGGATATGATTTCTTAAAAAAGAAAGCAGGTAGATGCAAATGACGAGAAACTATACCATCGACTTCTTCAAATGCCTAGCCATCTTCGGAGTCGTTTGTATCCATACGCATACATTCCGGGATACAGCCGTCCCCTTCGGAAATGGGGAAATTTGGGCATTCATCATTGATACTCTGGCGCGTTTCTCTGTCCCATTCTTCTTTGCCGCATCCGGCTATTTATTCGCTATGAAGCTGCAACGGACAGATGACACATTCGCGTATTTCAAACGCTATACGGGAAAGCTGATCGGTCTGCTTGCCGCCTGGTTTTCTTTTTATTGGATATATGATTTCATCAGGATGCTGGCCACTTCCTCCGGGACGATGAATGAGCAGAAAGCCCAGCTGACAGCTTATTTTCAGGATACCTTCCAGTGGCGTACATTGCTGGACGGGATATCCTATACGCAATATCAGCTTTGGTTCATGTTCGCTTTGATCTTTTCGATCATCATCATTTACGCTGCCTACAGGCTGCGGCTCCTGAAGCTTACCTTGCTGGCAGCTCTTCTGCTTAATTTGATCGGTCTCCTCGGACAATCCTACGGACCATTGTTTCACGTCACCATGGAGGAAACGACGAGAAACGGTATTTACTTCGGATTATTTTATACAGCGCTTGGTGCTTGCTTTGGATTGTATGAAAAGCAAATCATCCAGAAAGCCCAAGCAATCCGTTTGAAAACGATAGGAATGGTTATAGCTGCCGGTTTTATCCTGCAGCTGATCGAACGTTATCTCCTGCATTATGGACTGGACTTGCCGCAAGGGGAATATTTCATCAGCACGATTCCTTTGACGATAGCTCTCCTGCTGTTTACCCTAAAAGCACGGCATATCGGAAATCACCGCTATGTCAGCATAGTCGCAAAGAATGTAGTCGGCATTTATTTGATCCATACATTTTGGCGAAGTATTTTCGATCAAGCGCTGGATCAATCGAACATCACGCATACATTTGCCTGGGGCCTTCTATATGCCCCGATTCTATATGCGGTGTCCCTGCTGTCTTACATGGGCTTGCAATATATGAAAGGGAAGCTCAGCAACCCGACTGTCCCAAGACAAGCGAAGCCTCGTACTGCCCTGCGACCAAGCAACAGTCTCATCAAATAGACTGGCGTTTTGCCAGTCTATTTTTTTATTGTAAATATATGTGCAATTTTCTAAAAGTTACGGTAATCTTTTACTATATACATAGAAAAAGGATGACAAAACATGACATATCATACGAATCCTTTCCGTCTTCTGACAAATCCGAAGGAGACATTATTCAAGCTGCGGGAAGCGGAGGAGCTTCGCGGCCATTGGCTGTGGACGATTCTGATCCTGCTGGCATTTTGCCTGGTTTATGCAGCGCTCGGATGGGTGGGTGCTGGTACGGAGGCGTTGAATCAATTGAAATCAGACTACATAGGCTCGGATTATGAATACGCCAAGTTTTGGTTCATGATCGGACGGGCCGTCTCAGGGCTGGTTCTCGGATTGCTTATAATCTTTGTTGTGTCGCTTGTATTCTATCTTTTTTATGAAATTCCTTATCAAAAACTGCTGATCATCCAATTAAGCGCAAGCATGGTATTTCTGCTGGAAGCCGTCTCCTGGCTGCTTTTATTGCCGGCTGCCGGTCTGGAATGGGATCGTTCACCCTTCTCGCTCGGCATCCTTGCTGATTTGTTCACGGACAGACCTTGGATCATCAGCTTGTTTGGTGCCATATCTTTATTCCAACTGTTCATCCTGTATTTCCAGGCCAAGTGCCTGCTTGGGCTGTATCCGGCAAAACGCTGGCATGTATGGGCGGTTGCCGGCATGATCTATCTTTGTTATGTACTTCTGCTGACATTGTTTGGCGGTATCGGCAATAAGATTGTTGCCTTCATCTTCGCATAGGAGGTCTATATAGGATGATGAAAAAGCTAGTATTGCCATTGGGAATCGTCCTCGTACTGGTCAATATCGTCATTTTGTCCCTGGATGATGAAGGGCAGGTGGGCAGGACGAATTTCATACCTAAGTGGGAACAGGTGACAGCACAGGATGTAAAGGAGACTTTATCCGTCCCCGCTGTGCTGACATCTGCAGAAGAAGTGCCGGTCTATTTGGATCCGGAATCAGGGTCGATGTCCGAAATCCTTGTCAGGCCTGGTGATACGATTGAAGAAGGGGATGATCTCTTTACTTATAAAGCAGCTGATTATGGGAAGACATATCGCGAGTTGACGGCTGCGATCACAACGCTTGAGCAGCAGGCCGAGGCAGTGGAGCAGGCCATCTCGGCTGTGGAGGGAGCTGGGGACATCGAGGCAGCTGCAGCTCCTATGGAACCGATCGTGCCAACGGAGGATGGGGGAGATGCCGATGCAGCAAATGAGGCGCTGCGTCAGGCGACAGAAGAGCAGACAGCCCAAATGCAGGAGCAATATCGTATCGGTTTGGAAAAAGAGCTTGCCCAGAAGCATGCAGAGCTGACAGCAGCCGAGGCACAGCTGTCGGAATTGGAGGAAACAGGGGAGTATGTGACCGTGACGAGTCCTTCAGCCGGCACGGTGAAATCAGTCAGGCAAACCGGTGAGGGGCCGATCGTCACCTTGGAGAGCAAGGAGCTTGTCATTTCCGGTGAGCTGACGGAAGCGGAGCGCAAGCAGGTACAGGACGGGATGACGGTCGAAGCGAAGCTCCGTGACGGCGGTCCTGTCCTGGAAGGGGAAATCACGGATTTGGCGGAACAGCCTGTTGCTGCGGCACAAGAAAGCACTTATAGATTCGAAGCATTCTACGCTTCCGAAGAGGAACAAACTGATCAGCTTGTGGCTGGCTATCATTTGGATACCGATATCTTGCTTGATTTTGCCCGTCAGGCTCCGGCAGTCAAGCCAAGCCAAGTGAAAGACGATCGAATCTGGAAAATGGCAAATGGTCAGCTATTTACGGCAAAGGTGGAAATAGGGGCACAGAATGACAAGCAGGCTGCTGTCACCTCCGGTCTCGAAGCGGGGGCATTCATTCCGGCCAAGCAGGGAGATCACTATCAGAACGAGCCCTTCGTTACACCTTGGAAACCGCATCAGATGGCTTGGTCGACTTGGAAGGATTCATTTACAGGCTATGAATTCCTGCTTGGTTTGCTTGATCATTGATTGTAAATTGTTTTTAAAGAAGTGGTTGATTCTACTGCAAGCTTTGTCGAATAAGCGTACAATTTGTTTACAATCACGTACGTAAGGGGCACATTGTATGAAAGTTCATTTGATCGCAAATATGTATCCGAGCAAGCAGCACCCCAATTATGGGGTTTTCGTCGAAAATACAGAGAAGATCCTTGCCCGATCGGGGGTGGCTTTCGACCGCACCGTCGTTACCAAACAGGCCGGTTCGATCGGAAAATTGATCGCTTATGGAAGCCACTTCTTTAAAGTGATCGGCAAATCGTTATTCCGGAAATATGATGTCACTTATGTGCACTATGCAACACATAATTCCATACCAGTATTGATTGCCAAGAAATTGAATAAGAAGATGGTCATCTATACGAATGTGCATGGCAGCGATGTAGTGCCGGAGTTTAAGAAACGGCAAAAATATCAGCCCTATGTGAAGCGGCTGCTGGAAGAGTCGGACACTGTCATCACACCGAGTGCTTATTATAAGGAGCTTGTGCAGCAGAAGTATGGGTTGACGAATCGAATTGAAATATTTCCTTCCGGCGGTATCGACAAGCAGACCTTCTTTGAAAAGGAAACAAAGCTTGCGTGCCGAGAACTGGAAATAGATCCTGCTTACAGCTATATCGGATTCGTCGGCCGGATCGATCGCGGAAAAGGCTGGGATGTCTATTTGAAGGCAGCCAAGCTGCTGAAGGAGCAGGGGAAGCTAGGGAACTGCAAGTTATTGTTCATCGGTGATGGCCTGGAAAAAGAAAGCTTCGAAACAATGGTGGACAGCTATGGCTTGCGGGATCATCTTGTCCATTTCCCGCTTTTGTCCCAGCAAAAGCTGAACAGTGTATACAACAGCATGACTGTGTTCTGTTTCCCGACGATGCGGGAAGGGGAAAGCCTCGGTCTAGTCGGTCTGGAAGCGATGGCTTGCGGTACGCCTGTGATTGGCAGCAGCATGGCTGGTCTGCTGGACTATATGGAAAATGGCCGCAACGGCTTTCTGTTTGAGCCGGGTTCGGCAGAGGGGCTTGCGGCAAGCATTGATACTTATATGGAATTGCCGGAAGAGGCAAAGCAATCCATGCGGGAAGCTGCAAAGCAAACAGCTGCCGCTTATGAAGTCGAGGCGATCAAGCCTCGTTTGACGGAAATTTTTTCTGTATGAAGTCCAACTGTGGTTGGGCTTTTTTATTAAGTGATTGTAAAATCAGGCTTGGCATTGTTAAGTTTGTTCTGAGCATCTAGTAAATTCCGCCTGCTCTTTTTATAGTTTAAAAGAAGCATTACAAAAATCGACATAAGCGTATTGTACTGCGAATCTAGCAAAGAAAGAGGGTAACAGGTGGAAAGAAACAGAGCGACGTATCTCATTGTCTTTTGTGCTGGTCTATTTCTCACATGTATGGCATGGATCCTGCCGGCTGATGTGCAGGCAGAATCGTCCAGCCATACTTTTTCAACTGGCACTGCGACGGTACAATTGCCGGATGGGAAAACAGTCGAAGTTACGAATGATAAAAATGGTACGCTCCGAATCATGGGGGATGCCGGGACACTTTATGATTCCACGATTCCAGATGCCGATATAGCTTCCATCCAGGAAGCCGAGATGGCTGACGATTCCTATTTGATTGTTGAATATCGTACGCATGGTACTGCCCAAGCCTTGCAATTCGATGTGTTGCATGTGACAAGCGAAAAGCTGGAACGCATTTATCAATCTGATTTATATGAAGGGGCAAGGCTCACTGTTGCGAAGGACCGTTCCGAGCTTGAAGTCAGCTATCCGAAAATCGAACAGGATGTGCCGCTTGCCGAGCCAAAGGAAGTATATATCGAGGCATTCACGGTAGCACAGGAGCAAGTGACGAAAGAAGATAAGAGAACGGAACCGGCAGAAAGCAGTACAAAGGCACGTACATTCCGTGCAAGTGCAGCCGGATATACGAACCCAAGCTATGACACGATCAGCCGTAAGCTGACAGCGGCAGCCGTCAAATATGATGTGCCGCCGGAAATCGTCAAATCCATCGCTTTCCGTGAAAGCGGATGGAAGCAGTATTGGACTGGCACCACGCCTGCGTATCAGGATTCCTGCAGCGTTTCGGATGGATCGAATGTAGTGATCGGCTACGACTGCATCGGTATCGGGATCATGCAGGTCTCTGACTATGATCGAAGCGACAAGCAGGAAATCCAAAAGCTGATGCACGATATCGATTATAATATCGATCGCGGTATGCAAATTTTGAAAGATAAATGGAATGAAGCCAATGCAAAAGCCGAATCCACTCTAGCCTATAATCTGATACCGAAAGTCAATGACGGGAATCCTGATAAGCTGGAAAACTGGTACTTTGCCATTCTGGCATATAATGGCCGCCTGGAGCGGAATGATCCGATAGCCAATCCGCAGACTGCTTACCAGGAGCTTATTTATAAGGAAATGGAAAATAACTCATTGGTTGCAACGACGCCATTCCCGACCCACCTTTTAACACCGGGCAGGATCAGCGGGAAGCTTGGTTCCTATTTCTCCTTCCAGACAAATCAAGTATCCACTCCCGGCCCATTGCATGAAAGCACCCAGAATTATGGGAATGGAAGCACGGTTTACGTGACTGCGGATAAGCTTACATTGCGCAGCAGCCCGAATGGGTCAGCCATCGGCACCTTGCCTCGCGGTGAGAAGCTGACAATCACTGGAGGCTATACTGCCAATGATTCCAGTGTAAATCATTATGTCTGGTACCCTGTACGCACCAGCAGCGGGAAAACGGGATATGTAGCAAGCGGTTATCTGAGCAAGGATCCAGTAGTCGTACACAATCTGGAAGGTGCCCGCCGCAATGCTACAAGCGCAAGCATCTCCAACTTTGGCTGGCACTTGGAATCTCCAGAAGCAGTCGTGCTTGGCCGCAGTGACCTGCCAATCGATGCCTTTACCGGAAGCGTGCTGGCAGCACAGCTGGATTCACCGCTTCTTTTGACTGACCAGGACAAGCTCGAACAAGTGACCATTACCGAAATAGAGCGTCTGGATCCTTCCACGATCTATATCGTAGGCGCAGAACCAGCCATTTCGAAAAGTGTCGAGAGCAGCCTGCGTCAGAATTTCCCTGATAGCAGGATCGAGCGTGTAGCTGGTTCCCATCGATATGCGACAGCTGTAAAAGTGGCAGAAGAAGTAGCGTCGGTTTCAAGTAAGCCATCGGAAATCTTCCTGGCCGTCGGAGATGAGAAATCCCCTGATGCCCTGACAATCGGGCCGCATGCAGGAAGCGAAGGAATCCCTATCCTGCTTACAAGAACGGATCAGCTGCATGATGAGGTTAAGAACTATATCAAACGTAATGGTATCAAAAAAGTGACGATCATCGGCAGCGAGACCGTCGTTTCAAAACGTGTATCCGATCAAATCAAGCAGCTTGGTGCATCGGTCGGGCGTGTATATGGCCCTGATCGTTATTCGACAAATGCAGCGGTGATCACGAAGTATCATGGAACCAATCCGGATCAAGTATTCTTCGCTAACGGGCAGACGACAGTGGATAGTCTGTCAGGTGCCCCGCTGGCAGCCAAGTATGATGCCCCGATTGTCCTGACAAGACCGGATGCTGTAACCAAGCCGACAAGGGCCTTCCTCAATAAGATCGGCGATCAGCCGGAAATCTTCTATCTCGGCTCTGATGCCGCGATAACAGACAATACACGCAAGGAACTGGAAGGAATATTGCGGTAGGAAAAAGGCGCGAACATTAGCAGTGTTTGCGCCCTTTTTGTGATAATAATAATTTCAATAATTAGAAAAATATAGTATAGTGAGAGTATCACAGTAAAGGAGGCATTTTCATGAAGAGTACTGGGATTACGAGACGGGTCGATCATCTAGGCCGTGTCGTCGTGCCGAAAGAAATCAGAAGAGAGTTCGGCATAGAAGAGAAAGATCCTGTTGAAATTTTTGTCGAAGGCGACAAGATCATCTTCCGAAAATATCAGCCTGGTTTTACTTGTGCCGTAACGGGAGAAATAACACCGGAAAACAAGCAATATGCAGATAATCTGTATTTAAGTCCGGAAGGTGCCCGTATCCTCTATGAAAAACTTAAAGAAGAATTTGAGTCCAATTAAAAAAGACGAAGCGGACAGTATTCTGCCGCTCGTCTTTCTTTTTTAGACGGAAGTTGTACCTTGGCCGCCATCGATCCTGAAATAAGAGCCGGTGATGAAGCTGGACCGGGCAGAGGCAAGGAATAGTATCAATCCGGTCACCTCATCGACTTCCCCATATCGTTTCATCGGCACACTCGCTTCAAAACCGCGGCGTGCCGCTTTCTCATTTCCTTTGGCTGCCTTTGTCTCGATGGCAGACATCCATTCCGTATCGATAGAGGAAGGACAAACGGCATTGACACGGATACCATACTCTGCGACCTCCAATGCTGCAGTCTTATTCAGTCCGAGTATGGCATGCTTCGAGGCTACATAGGTGCTCATGCCGGGACCGCCAAGCAGACTGCCGCTGCATCCTGTATTGACTACCACGCCGCTTTCCTGTTTTGTCATGACACGCAATACATGTTTCAATCCGAGGAAGGCGCCGACTACATTCACCTGGAGCACTTCCTCCATACTTTCTACCGTTTGTTCCGTTATATGGACGAAATCGCCGCTGATGCCGGCATGGTTGATAAATACATCAATTCGTCCGAACCGGCGGCATGTCGCCTTGACAGCATTCTCGATATCTGTCTCTATGGTAACGTCTGCAGGGAGCAAAAGTTTGTCTGCTTCGATGGTTGCAGTGGCTGCTTCCAATGCCTCCTCTGAAAGATCGAGCAGCGCAAGCTTCGCGCCTGCTTCCGCAAAAGCTCTCGCGACCGATGATCCAATAGCGCCGGCAGCACCAGTGATCAATACAACCTGTCCTTTGAATTCCTTCACTGTGAGAGCCCCCTTTGCTTTTTATATGGAAGTAACTGACTGAAATTTTCAACAATCCATTATCATAGTAATCTTAGCGCATTGACAGCTAGGTAACAATGCTCAATAATCTAGGTATTGTAACCTAATCAACAAAGAGACTTATTACATATAACAAAGAGATAATTAATAAACAACGAAGGCGGTTTTGTTAATGAAAGTGAAGACTGACCGACGCAGCAGAAGAAGTGTGAAGGCGCTTAAAAAGGCGTATGTGGATTTGATTCTGACCCAGGAGGATAAACGGATCAGCATTCAGCAGATTGCGGATCGAGCTGACTATAATCGCGGCACCTTTTATAAGCATTTCACTGATAAGGAGTGTCTGAAGGAAAGGATCCTTAACGATTTCCTGGATGGCATAGCCGTTGCATTGCTGGAGCCGTATAAAGACAGGGCTTATGTCGACCTGCAGGAGCAGGCTCCTTCGACGATGCGTATATTCACCCATATCTATGAAGAAAGAAATGTCTTGAAGGCATTGCGGATCCTTTATCCCGATATGGGGGAAAAGATGCTGGACGTCTTTGTCCGATGCTTATCCGGTGCGTTTTATCTGGAAACGGAAAGTCCGCGGATCCCGGTTGATTATGACTTGATGATCCACTTCCAGATGGCTGCCACTGTCGGCTTCATCATGCGCTGGGCAGATACGGACTTCAAATTTTCCACCTTGCATGTTTCGGAACAATTTACGGAATTGGTGCGGGTCCGCCCCTACCGATTAGTCAATACAACGATAGAAAAAGAAGACGGCTCCCAAACATAAGGCGGGAGCCGTCTTCTTATATGACAAGGCAGGCAGCGCCGGCGACAAGCAGGCCGACACCGGCTATTTGCTTTAATTTGATATGCTCTTTCAAAAGATAATACGACAGCAATAGCGTCCATACATAGGTTATGCTTGTCAGCGGAAAGACGATGGAATAAGGCAGCATCGTAAGCACATATATATTGATCAAGGCAGCAGAACCGTAACACGTCAGTCCGGCCAGCAATGTCCGATACGTAGGTACGGACGGGTCGCTTGCCCGTTTGAAGAAAAATCCTCCGCCAGCTCCGAGTATGGTACAGGAGAGCAGCAAGACCCAGCTAATTTTCCCCACCCCCGATCAAGATTGCCCCGACAATGATCAATGCTGTTCCGAGTATATGCGTGGCTGATATATGTTCATCCAATAGAATCGCGCCCATTATCAATGCAAATACATAACCAAGGCTCAACAGCGGGTGCAGCACGCTAAGCTTGCCAAAACGGAAGGCGATCATCATTGTCACCGCTCCTGCCCCATAGCAGATACAGCCAATCAGGAGCGGGATGTTGATATTTCCATCTGCGATTTTCCATAATAACTGACCGACACTTGTAAAGACGGCCGACAAAAGAATCAGGGCGATACCCAGTTTCTGCTTGTCAGGGCTGTCGTGTCCGGGCTGTGCGTTCTCCATCGCCGGGCTCCTTTCCCTTTTTATACAGACAGGCAAACAGGAGGAAAAAGATGCTCACCATTGCATTGCTGACTTGATAGCGATAGTCCTGTGCCGGCAAACCGACAAGGATTGTAGCAGTGTTGAACAGGACAGGCAAAATCGGCAGCCAAGCAATCGCCCCGAGCTTGCGGGATGCAATCAAGCTGAACAGGATGATGAGGATGCTGAATACCGCCGGGCGCCAGAAAAGCTCTTCCGTATGGTAGCGGGATGTTTCCAATCCGTATTCCAATACATCATATAATGTCTGGCTCACCGGTTTTGTTTCCAGTCCCATTTCATTCGGATCAACATCGATCGTGTACGGATTGGTGTAGCCATCAATCGGTTTATTGATTTGCCATACCAGGGAAGTTTGCTTGAGATAGGCCTCGATGACGATGGCAGGATTCTGCTTGACGATATCGAACCAAACCGATAAGTACTTGCCCATATCTGCCACGATGACATCATCCTTGAAGTTGTCATGGAATTTGATCCGATCCGTCAGATAGGGATTATACGCATCCCAATCCTCAATGGGCAGGATCGTATCCAAATAGGCAAGCTGCTCTTCAGTCAGCTCTCCATCCTGGGAGACCACCGCAGCAATTTGCTGAGTCGGGATGCTCATGGATTCATTAGGATTGGCAGATTGGATATCATAAGCCGTAAATACCGGTCCGGTGACAACTATATAAAGTGCCGAGACAAGCACAAGCGGTGTCAGCAGCTGCTTCCAGCTGCGCCGGTAAACGAGGAGCATCCCAATGGCAGTTAGGACGGCGATCGGCAGGCCGTTATTACGGAAGAAGGCAATGCCTAGCAATGCGACAGTGAATATTGCTATCCCGCTCCACGTCCGCAAATTTTCCCCTTCCTGCAATATCGTCTTCATGACAAAGATAGTCAGAAAGACGATGAAGATGCTATAGACGACGTCCTTCCATAGAATGGTGGAGAAGATGCCATTGATCGGCAATACAGCCCATAGAAGAGCCGCAACCCAGGCGATTCTCTTTCCAAGTCCGTATTGACGGAAGGAATAAATCCCATAAGCATACACAAACGACATGAGAAGGATTTGGAATATGACGATGACAGCCGGCGAATCCCAAATCTGCGTCAGCACCAAAATCACCATCGTATATGCGAATGGATGCCAGTTGTTAAACTCCATATTCTCCACTTGCCGCCAATGGTTCAGTGAATCCGGACTCATATTTCCAGGGAAGAAGGCAAGCAAGTAAAACATCCAAACGAAGATCATCGGCAGCATATACCATAGGATCTGCCACTTGCTTACGTCTGTCCGCTGCCATCTGCTGCCCCCTTTCAGCAAGAGGAAGGCGATGAACGAGAAGAAACAGAAGATGGCCGCAAGTGAAATGAGGTCGATGATGACTGTCTCATACCAAGGCCGATTGACGAACAGCGGCCAGTCCATCAGGCTGATCAGCGTATAGAGAGAGAGTAAAGCGATGCCTGCCGTTATATAGCGTTTTTCCATGACAGACTGGATGATCTGCTTGCGATACCGGAGAAATGCATAAAAGAAACCTATGCCGACAATGGAAAGGACGACATACTTCAAAAGGGATGTATCCTGTCTGGCCTGCATGATGGCTAATACAGAAATAGTGGCTGCAAGACCTGCAGCCACACTGATCAAAAGGTTTGGAACGCGCGTCATTACATGGAGCCCCCAGTTCTCGTCATACCTTGGACAGGTTTTGGTTTGCTTTCTGCCTGGATCCGGTTCATTTCCAATTCATATTGTTTGCGATGATTGGATGCCACCGTATCCAATATGGCACCGCAAGCAAAACTCAGCACCGACAGGACGACCAAACCGACAGCGAGGATGGCGGAAGGTACCCGGGTGATGTACTGTGTGGCAAAATATTCTGCAATCACCGGGACGCCGACAGCTAATCCGAGTAAGAGAAACAGGGCGGACCAGGCTGTGAAGAAGAGCATCGGCTTGTATTCCTTGAACAGCGAGAAGATTTTATACAGCACCTTGCGGCCGTCAGCCAATGTGTTCAATTTTGAATAGCTTCCTTCCGGGCGGTCCCGATAAATGATCGGCACCTCGACGATCGACAGCCGCTTATCAAGGGCATGGATGGTCATCTCTGTCTCAATCTCGAAGCCCGGGCTCATGATCGGCATTGTCTTCACGAAAAGACGATCGAAGGCACGATAGCCGGTCATGATATCGGAAAGCTTCTTTTTATATAGGAAGTTGATACAGTTTTTCACCATCGTATTGCCGAGGTTATGGAATTTGCGTTTATTCTCTTTTACGTAGGTGCCGTTGGACAGCCGATCGCCAATGACCATATTGGCGCGTCCTTCCTGAATCGGGGCAATCAGGTCATGGACGAATTCAGCAGGATATGTATTATCCCCATCGACCATCACATAGCAGTCTGCCTCGATATTCCGGAACATCGAACGGACGACATGCCCTTTTCCTTGCTGGTACTCATGGCGGACTATGGCGCCATGCCGCCGGGCGATCTCACTCGTCTTGTCCTTCGAATTGTTGTCGAACACATAGATGTCCGCATTCGGCAGCTGATTACGGAAGGCATCGATGACATCGCCGATTGTTTGTTCTTCGTTGTAGCATGGAATCAATACAGCTATTTTCACTACGTACACTCCATTCCTTTTCTAGGATATGTCGAACCAAGTCTAGCAAAGGATTATTATGCAACTGTTAATCAATGGTGAAGTAATTGTAAATAGTATGAATATACGAATATTTTGTAAAGTTATGCCCGAGCCCAGTAACTGGAAGGGATGGAGTTGTGTTACCCCCTGCTGTCTACGTTAAGTTACTGTAAATTGCCTTGAAACGGCTTTCTATTCAGTCTTATAATTTACCCAGCAATACGCATCCATTGAGCTACATGCTGCATGGGCAAATAGAGAGAGGTCCTATCATGAAGTCGAAACTTCGCATGGCAAGCCTGCTGCTGCTGTTCGTGACCCTCGTGCTGAAGGTTTCCGGGTTGATCAGGGATATGCTGATAACCAATTATTTCGGAGCCGGCAGCGAAGCGGACGCTTATTATGCAGCCTTTGCATTACCGAATATGTTCATTCTTTTCCTGACAACAGGAATGAAGAGCGCATTTGTTCCCAGTTATATCAAATACAAGGAAAAGGACAGGGGGCTGGCGCATCTCCAGGATGTCTGGAAAGGCACGCTCCTGTTCAGTTTGCTGATATCGATCGTTTTCATTTTCATAGCGCCGCTGTATATCGGACTGCTGTATCCGAATTTGGCAGGCGACAACGCGCAGATGGCAACGATCATGACAATCATTTTCCTTTCATCTTTATCATTCGTCGGCGTCAATGCCGTACTGGAGGCATACTTCGATGCGGAGAACAGATATTACTTATCGGTACTCGCACAGGCGATCGTCCTCTTGGGGACCATCGGAAGTGCTCTTCTCTTCGCGGATGAGATAGGAGCGTATGCTTTTGCTTTCGGCAATTTGGCAGGTGTCATCCTGAGCTTGCTTTTCAAGCTGGTGCTGTTGCTGCCAAAACGAACGCTCTCGCTTAGGGGCAGGATTGATTGGGCGGAAAACAAACAGTTTTACCGCATTTTCATCCCGGTAGCGCTCACGGCGATGATTGGGCAGATCACCCTGCTGATCGATAATTCATTTGCCAATATGCTTGGCAGCAGTTTCGTTACATATTTGAATACGGCTAAGAATCTGACGCAATTCCCGCAGAATATCGTCGGGGTGAGCATCGGCACAATCGTATTCCCGCTGCTTGCCGCCGCATATGCCAAGCAAGATATGGCTGGCTTCAAGGCGAACATCACCCGCGGTTTGCAGATTATGTATTTCGTTCTGCTGCCCGTACTGACAGGCATGATGCTCTTGATGCCGGAGATTGTCTCCCTCCTGTTCGAAAGAGGGAATTTCACCTCGCACGATGTTGGGGAGACAAGCACAGCAGCTTACTACTATTTCGGGACGATATTGTTCTACAGCCTGGTCATCATCATCAACAATGGTTTTTATACGATGGAAAAAGGTCATTACATGATGCGGCTCGGGTTCCTATCCATCGGCCTGAAGTTCTTGCTCAACTACTTATTCACGGAAAGCTTCGGTTTTATCGGTATACCGCTTTCTACATCGGTGACGGGTTTGGTTTATGCAACTGCCTGCTTCCTCCTATTCCGGAAGCTCACGGGCGGGATACCTGTACGGGAGATGCTCACGGATGTCGCCAAGACGACTGCCGGGGTGCTGATCATGGGGGGCGCTGTCCTTCTGATCAAAGCCATGTTGGGCGATGCACAGCCAATCCTGACGATTCTGATCTGTGCAGCAGCAGGAGTCATCGTATTTCTGATCTGCGTATTCCTGATGAAAATCAAATCATTCTATATCTTATTGGGAAGAGGCGGCTCCGCTGCTGAGTAATTGGCAAGAGTGGCACGAAGGAGGACAATCATTTTGCAAGCTCTGACAGAAAAACTCAAAGACAATCATCATACATTCGAAAAACTGTTCATTTTCTTCATCTTAGCTCAGCCGTTTCTCGACCTGCTGTCGTATTTCGGGATTCCAGTATCCAATCCTGTCCGGCTGCTCGTCATACCAATCGGGGCACTGTATATGCTTGGTTATCCAAATCGGCGCTGGAGCAGGAATACCCTCATCTATATGACCTTGCTTGCCGTATACTTTGCCATCAATTTCGGCGTCAGTATGATCTGGAAGGATCCTGTTTCAGCTGTTGGCGAGCTGACATTCATCCTGAAGACGTTCTTCTTCATCACTGCACTGCTTGTTTATGTGATGATTTTCCGGCATATCGGCGGGAATCGGGAATGGCAAGTGATGGTGCCGAAATATCTATTCATCAATACGAGTGTCGTCAGTTTGGTGATGCTCCTTGCCGAGATAACAGGAACCGGGAAACGGAGCTATGATTACTTGGAAAAGCAAGGGCATTCCGGCTGGTTCTTTTCCGGCAATGAAATCAGTGCCATCTTGGGCATGGGTTTCTGCGGTGCGATGATTTACTATCTATTCATAAAGAAAAGCAGCTTTGCACAAATTATATGTACAGTTCTGATAGCGGTCATGATATGGGCGATGCTCACGATCGGCACCAAGGTCGCTTTCGGGGCAGCCTTGCTTGTGCTCGGGCTTGCATTCATCGTTCTTCTTGTACAGGCAATCATCGAACGAAGGAACTTCATCCAGGCCGGAGTCGTCCTTGTCCTGCTGGCAGTCACAATCCTCGTCTCGCCTGAGATGCCGATCGGAAACAACCTTGGCTTATCAGTCGATATGGCAAATGAAAAAGCAGCCCAGCAGCAAGAGGCAGAGGCCCCTCCGATACCGGCAGAAGGGGAAGAAGGAGAGGCTCCGCCTCCCGGAAGTGTCAGGCAGTGGAGTTCCTGGCAGCTCATGGCACTGAATGGCCGGGAAGAATTCTTCGGTACCGTGCTTTATTATTTCGAGCATGCACCTGTCATTCAGAAAGCATTCGGTATGGGAATCGGCGGGAACTATACCGGGGAAGAACCAAGGATAATCGAGATGGATATCCTGGACTGGTTCTTTGGCTTCGGATTTATCGGGACACTCATCTTGGTACTGCCATTGGTGTTTGTCATCGGCAGCATCCTGGTCTTCATCTTCAAGCAGCGATTCCGGACGTTGAACGCGACAGCATTGTTCAGCGGAATCGGGGCTTGTATCGGTCTCGGTGCAGCATTCATTGCCGGGCACATCCTGTCATCACCGGCATCCGGATTTTATTTGGCATTGTTCCTCGGGTTCCTGTATGGCTTGCTCAAGCAGAAACCAGGGAAATTCTTTCAATAGATATCACCTTAACTGGAATGGAGCGAATCAGTGATGAAAAAGAAAAAGTTGCTTCTGATTTCGTCTATCGGCGGACATTTGACACAGCTATTGCAGCTGGAGCCGCTATTCAAGGAATATGACTATCATATCGTGACAGAAAAATCCGAAATAACGGAACAAATGAAAGGCAAGCATCCGATGAGCTTTCTTGTTTACGGAGCTCGCAATTATCCTTTCCGCTATATATTCAAGTTCAGTTACAACATCATAAAATCCGTTTTCCTATTCCTTAAGCATCGTCCGGATGTTGTCATCTCCACAGGGGCTCATACATCCGTGCCGATGTGCTACATCGCCAAACTGTTCGGGAAACGCGTCATCTTCATCGAGAGCTTTGCGAAGTCCACTTCCCCGACCATATCAGGCAAGCTGATCTATCCGATCGCCGATTTGTTCATCGTCCAATGGGAAACGATGAAACAGATTTATCCAAAAGCGGTCTATGGGGGGTCCATCTATTGATACTGGTCGTCTTAGGCACACATGAGCTTCCTTTCACGCGTCTTCTCAGGGAAGTGGAGCGGCTGAAACGGGAAGGGATCATCACAGATGAAGTCATCGTCCAAGCAGGACATACGAAGTTCGAAAGCGATTTGCTGACAATCAAGCCATTTGTCAATTATGAGGTCATGGATCAGCTGATGGAGGATGCACGATTGGTCATCACACATGCTGGTACCGGTTCGGTCATTTCAGCTTTGAAAAAGGGCAAGAAGGTCATTGCAGCAGCCAGGCTGAAAAAATACGGGGAGCATAATGATGATCACCAGCTGCAGCTATTATCCATTTTCCTGGAACAAAGGCATATCCTGAGCTGGGGAGAAGGGGAAGATCTGGGCGAAGTGATCCGGCAGACGGAAAGCTTCGAGCCTGTCCCGTTTCAATCTGGGAAAGAGCGGATGTTCAGCATCCTAAGCAATTTCATCAAAGAAGCTTGATAAATGTAAACGAAATGTAAAAGCGCTGGAGCCGTTCATCATGTAAAATTTACATTGTGTGTAATTGTGTTTTGTCAACAGAAACCTTATAATGGTACAGAGCATGTTAAGAATACTGTCGAAATCTAGTAAGTTATGATACTTGGATTATAATAACAATTATGGAACGATTTGCAAGCTATTTAGGAGGATACGAATGGTACACATAACGCCTTTAATCATGGCGCTGGCAGCGTGCTTCATCCTTTCGGTCGCGCTGACGCCTATGGTGAAAAAGCTGGCATTCGCAATCGGAGCAACGGATAAACCAAACGCCAGGAAAGTACATCAGAAAATCATGCCGCGATTAGGCGGATTGGCCATTTACATCAGTTTCGTCATTGGTTACCTGATATTTATGCCGAATGATTCGAATACGGCGCCGATACTGATTGGAGCTACGATGATTACGCTGATCGGTGCTTTGGATGATAAGTTCATCCTATCGGCAAAAGTTAAATTCATCGCACAGATTGCAGCTGCAACTGTGACGGTGCTGGGCGGTATTCAAATCGACTTTGTAACACTGCCATTCGCTGGCCGCATCGAATTCGGTGCTTGGGCTATCCCGATTACGATTTTGTGGATTGTCGGTATAACGAACGCCATCAATTTGATTGACGGTTTGGATGGATTGGCAGCAGGAGTTTCAGCCATCGCATTATTCACGATTTCCATGATAGCGATCAGCATGGGAAACCCGCTGTCTGCAATGATGGGCGTGCTCCTGTTAGGCAGCACACTTGGCTTCCTTGTCTTCAACTTCCACCCGGCTAAGATATTCATGGGGGATACTGGAGCATTATTCCTCGGCTATATGATTGCCGTATTATCGGTAAGCGGTCTGTTCAAGAACGTTGCCTTGTTCTCCTTGGTCGTGCCGATCATCATTCTCGGTGTACCGATCTTGGATACGACATTTGCAATCATCCGCCGGATTGTGCAGAAGAAGCCTCTGTCAGCACCGGATAAGCTGCATTTGCACCATTGTCTCTTGAATCTAGGATTCTCTCATCGCCAGACTGTTATCGTCATCTATGCAATCAGCGGGATCTTCAGCATGACAGGCGTCCTTTACACAGAAGTCACCATGTGGGGCTCGACAATCCTGATCATTGCCTTGGCAATCCTGATCGAATTGATCGTCGAGATCACTGGATTGATCAGCGACCGCTATCGTCCGATCCTCAACATGGTAGGTTTTCCAAAAGTGACGGAAGAAGAACAGCAGCGCAAGCAGCATCAGTAATAATGAAAGACCCCTTCTCCAAAAGGAGAAGGGGTCTTTCATTTTACATAAAAAATCACGCTGATAAACATCAGCGTGAAGTTTGTGTGGACGGGTTGGCAGTAGCTGCAACGGCCGGATTGGACATATACATTGCTTGGACCAGCTGTTCACTTGCATGCCCGTTCGAATATTGATTCCATTGTCTGGAGAAAGCGTGCACCTTCTCTAATTGGAAGGCGTTCTTTTTAATCACTTTAATTATCGATTTTGTATCCCTGACCATAGGTCCCGGTAAAGATTCGAGGTATTCATCCGATACGCCGCGTTTTTTCTGATAATCCTCCAAATCATATGTGAAGAAGATGATCGGGCGATGAAGCAGCGAATACTCGAAAGGTATCGAGGAATAGTCGGTGATCAAGATATCCGTCACTAAAAGCAGCGGATTGATATTCTTATAGTGTGTGACATCAATTACAAAGTTTGGATAGTAGTTTGCCAGATCCCAAGTAACAGCAGGGTGAAGGCGCAGGAACAAAACATATTCCTGTCCCAGCTCCCGGTAAAGCTGCTCGATATCAAGCTCGATTTTAGGCTTGGCCAGTTCATCATCCCGGTAAGTGGGAGCGTAAAGGATGACTTTTCGCTTCTTGATGATCGGGTATTGCTCGGCAAGTTCTTTTTCGATTTGTGCAATCCTGCTGTCATCGAAGAAGAAATCGGTACGCGGCATACCAGTTCGCAGTATATTGGCATTCGACAGTCCGAAGCTCTCCTGGAAGATGGATGCCATCTTTTCGGACCCTACCGTCACATACGTAAATCGGCTGTATACTTGCTTGAATCGTTCTTGGGCTTTCGGGCTCCTTGTCTGGACGGAAGGATCCTGCAAGCCGAATTTCTTCATTGCCCCTGCAGCATGCCATAGCTGGATGCATGTGACATTGGGCTTGAAGTCGGTTACGGCCAGAAATCCGAAATAATTATCCACCATCACGACGCGCGAAGTGGCCAGATGGTATATGCTTTTGATAAAGCCGCTCATATTCGCCATGGCAAAAGGTATGATCTCCGCATCAAGATCAGTGAATTCTTCCCGGCAGGAAGGAGTCTTCAGTATGACTATTTCTCCCGCATTCCATTTTTCAAGCGATTTAGCCGTATACAAAACATTATCCCCAAAAGAGGAAACCAAGGTGGTTTTGTTCTTTTGGGGAAACAGCTTGAAAAATATGAATAGCGTCTTGAAGAACGCTAGATAGAGAGAAATAGCTAATTCTCTAACCATTATTCACTTCTAGAAGATCGTCTTTGATCTTAGAAGTGGAGATACCGACTGTACGCGGCAGGTAAACGACTTCGCAATATTCTTTAAGGAAGTCGAATTTGCCTTCCCAGTCACTGCCCATGACGAATACATCAATATCATGTTCCACGACATCGCGGACTTTTTGATCCCAGCTTTCCTCTGCGATGACTTCATCCACATAACGAATCGCTTCCAGGATCATTTTGCGGTTTTCAAAGCTATGGTAAGACTTCTTGTCTTTCAGCTTATTGAATTCATCTGAGGAGATGGCCACGATAAGATAATCGCCCATTTCCTTCGCGCGGCGAAGTAAGTTCACATGGCCCCAGTGCAACAAATCAAATGTACCGTACGTAATTACTTTCTTCATTGTTGTGCCTCATTTCCTTTATAGTTTTGGTTTTCATATATAAAAGTTGTCTTCATCTTCTTTGTCACAGTGCAATTATAAATCATAACATTTACACCTATTTAACATTATATTTACATTTTAATTAAATTTCAAGTCTGCTATGATAATAGAATGCAAATATATGCAAGTATTGTCGAAAACGGATACATAATTACCTGGATTCCCTGTATTTGGTTAAGAAAATGTATAAATGACTAGGGATGAAACATGCTAAGGAAGAGCAAAAAATCCTTTTAAAATACGAAGTATGTGTAAAGAACTTTACAAATGCATTGTTGAATTACCTACATATGAAATTTATAATAAGGATTGGATTGCAAGTTGAGAGGAGAAGTACTGCATGGAAAACATCAGCCTTCGAAATAGGAGAGCCATCTCGGTTCGGATCGATGCGGGGATTTTCTATATGGAGATTCCGATCAAAGCCTCCTATATCGCTGATTATGAAACTTATCGATTCCTATTGCTGAATCGCTATACAAATGAAGAAATTTACCTGACTTTTGAAGAAGATCACAGTGTGGATGAATATACGATTTGCAAAGTGACATTGGACCCTGCTGAACATTCCCAAATACTGCAGGATGGAGTTATGTGGGATTTGTATGTGGAACGGGAAAATGAAGGGGAGACGAAGCGGGCGCGAATCTCCAATCCGCCGGAGCATCTGCAATATCATTCTTATTTCATACCTGGAACGGACAAGGTATTTTATCCTTATCGCACCGGGAAAGGGAATGTATCTTTCCGGATGAATGACTATGTGTTCTTTGCCAATCTGGAAGAAGTACATTTGAAGAAACAGGGTGTCCTTCATTTTTCTGGCTCCTTTAACTATGCTCCGCTGTATCAGGAGGATGGTTACAAGCTGGAAGATATCAAACTGGTCGTGACAAACAATTTGAATGAAGAGGAAGAACAGGTATACCCGCTTCAATTCCAGGAGCGTGAAGACTTGGCAGATAAATACGCAGGTAATGAATTGCTCCGTCATTCCGGTTTTGAAGGGGAATTCGATATAATTCCGCATGTCGATATGGATGAGAGGAAGTTCCTTAAATTTTACGTGGAACTCACTTATTCAAAAGACGGAAAAAGACGCACCATCCGCAGTATCCGGATGCGCCACCTGAAGAAAGACCGGACATTGCCAGTGTCAGTGAAAACAACGGTGAATGGCAAGAAATTCCGATTGACGGCAAGGTTGACGAAGAAAAAATATCTTTCCGTCCAGACGTCTGAGTATTTCTTTATTCGCGAGAGTATATCGCGGGCAAAGCGTAAATGGGTCCACATCCGCCGGGGGAAATTCCTCAAGAATAGCTATAAGCAGGTATTCAAGCTATTCGGCGCCATCCTTCCGGTTGATAAGAAGCTGATGGTTTTCGAAAGTTTCCTTGGAAAACAGTACAGCGATAACCCGAGGGCTATTTATGAGTACATGCGTGAAAATCATCCGGAGTACAAAATGTATTGGAGCTCCGATCGTCGAGCGGTTCCTTATTTTGAAACAAAAGGTGTGCCCTATGTACGCCGCTTCTCGATTCGCTGGTTATTCCTGATGACGCGGGCTCGTTATTGGGTATCAAACAGCCGGCTGCCATTATGGATTCCAAAACCAAATCATACGATTTACTTGCAGACTTGGCACGGTACGCCTTTGAAACGGCTTGCGGCGGATATGGACGAGGTTCATATGCCGGGAACGAATACAGAGAAATACAAGCGGAATTTCTTATTCGAAGCATCTAAATGGGATTATCTTGTTTCCCCGAATGCCTATTCCAGTGAAATTTTTGCGCGGGCATTCGGCTTTGACAAGGAGATGCTCGAAACGGGATATCCGCGAAACGATTTCCTTTATACACATAATAAGCCAGAGAACATAGCTGCGCTGAAGAAGAGCTGCGGACTTTCCGAGGATAAGAAGATCATCCTGTACGCACCGACGTGGCGGGATAATCAGTTTTATCAAAAAGGGAAGTATAAATTCGATTTGGAGCTGGACTTGGAGCGCATGCGCCAAGAATTGGGTGATGAATACATTGTTGTCCTGCGGCTGCATTATCTTGTGGCAGAGAATCTGGATCTTTCCAGCTATGAAGGATTTGCGTATGACTTCTCCAAGCATGAGGATATCCGGGAGCTTTACTTGATGGCAGATATGCTGATCACGGATTATTCTTCCGTATTCTTCGATTATGCCAACCTGCGTCGTCCGATGATGTTCTTCGTATATGATCTGGATGATTATCGGGATAATCTCCGCGGCTTCTACTTCGATTTCGAAGAGAAAGCACCGGGACCTTTGTTTAAGCATACAGAACAGATCATCCAGGAAGTGAAGCGGATCGACAGGGAAGGCTACCAGCCGGATGAGCGGTTTGAAGCATTCTATAACCGATTCTGTTACCTGGAGGATGGAAGAGCCTCCGAACGTGTCGTGAAACAAGTGATTAAATAAGATGAACCACCGTCAAATTCCTGGCGGTGGTTTTTTAATAATTTTCTTGGGATGTCAATCAATTTCAATAAATTGGAAATTGTTGAATCAATGGAATCATTTTTAATGTAAATAAAGTGATAATTTAATAATAGATTGTAAAGTTTTGTTTAGTTTTGTAGAATTATAGATAAATAGGTAATTAGTTACCTATTACATACCATTGTTACCTATTCCTAGTAAAAATGAAGGAGTGGTGGATGAGGTAATCGTACGATACATAAACCGCGATGCAATGGCGTTTGAACATTGAAAATTGAATATTCAGGAGGGTGAAATGAAGAAATTCACGTATGCACTCATCTTTTTGCTTCTATTCGGCTTAGTATCTCCAGCGAGGTATGTGTCTGCACAAGAGACGTTAAATTCCGAGCAGCAGACAGAAGCTATCCAGCAAACGGATGAGTCACAGACAGAAGAACCGGTGACCGATGCTCCGGAAGAACAATCCGGACCTGTAGATGAGACGGCTGATGACTCGGAAGCCATCCCAGCTGAAGAAGGATCTGAAAACAGTGAGGGGGACGTTTCGGAGGAAAGCGGAACGGTCGATGGAGATCAGCAGACTGAGGAAGATGTGAAGCAGGAAGAAGAAGCAAAAGCAGATTCCCAGCCTGCTGAGGAAGAGGAAAAAGCCCAAGAGGAAGACGCAAAAGCCCAAGAAGAAGAGGCAGATTCGCAAAGTGAAGAGAAGACAATGCGAGCTGCGGCTGTTGATCAAGCTGAGCCTGTGGAAAGCTCAGCTGATTTGATGGGGCATTTGCGTTCCAATGCGGTGATTTATCCTGAGCTTACTGATACGAGTAAGTCCACAGGAGCTGTCGCGGGCGGTTATACGGACATTGTTTACTACATCAAGAAACAAGCTGAATGGAATGATGATACGTACTATCTCATTAGTAAAGAGCCAAGCAGTACTTCTGGTGTCATCGGGTGGGTAAAAGCCTCCGAGATGAGTACCCATACTCACGCTGTCGTGAACAGCGAGAAGCAGACATTTGTGATAAATGGATCTGGAAATGCATACAGCAAGCCTTGGGGAGGATCGAAGGATCTTGTCTATACGCTTAGCGAGTACAAAGGACAGCAGCTCCATGTAAGCGCTGAAGAAAAAGTCGGCAGCAACACTTGGTACAAAGGGACACTTGCTGGCAAGACTGTCTATATTCATTCTGCATATGTAGATGAATATGAGCCCGTGAAGATAGAAGAGGAACAGAAAACCAGTCTTCTTGGTCATTTAAGGACAAAAGCGGTCATCTATCCTGATATCAATGATCCTTCCTCTGCAATCGAAGCTGTAGCTGAAGGTTACACTAGTGCCGTCTACTACATCAAGAAGCAGGCGAAGATAAACGGCGAGCTGTACTACTTGATCAGCAAAGAACCAAGTGCGACCAACGGCGTCATCGGCTGGGTAAAAGCTTCTGATATGTCTACGCATACACATAAGACGGTGGACAAAAACAAGAAGACATTCACTATCAAGGAAACTGGGCAAGCATTCACGAAGGCTTGGGGAGGATCGAAGGATCTAGTCTACAACCTTAGTGATTTAGAAGGTGAAACCTTCTATGTGAATTTGACGGAGACTGTCGGCAGCAACACGTGGTACCGTGGTATGCTGAATGGGAAGCAAGTGTTCATTCATTCTGCATATGTGACTGCATATGATCCGGAAATTACGGAACAGCGTACAAGCAAGCTCGGTCATCTCCACGCTGACGCAGTGATTTATCCTGACTTGAAGAACCCTGCATCCACACTTTCAGCTGTTGATGACGGCTTCACCGATGCTGTGTATTACATCAAGAAGCAAGCGTCCCTTGCTGGTGAGCTTTATTACTTGATCAGCAAGGAGCCAAGTGCAACCAACGGTGTCGTCGGATGGGTGAGGGCGTCAGAAATGTCTACACATGATCATACGACAATCAGCAAAGAACGGAAGGGCTTCCTGGTAAAGGGTTCTGGTCAAGCGTTTACCAAAGCTTGGGGAGGATCGAAGGATCTAGTCTATAATCTATCAGACTATCAGAATGAAGTTTTCCAAGTGGATCTGACAGAGACCGTTGGCAGCAACACGTGGTATCGCGGAACGCTTGATGGTAAAAAAGTATTCATTCACAGTGCATATGTCCAAGAGGTGAGCGAGACGAAAATAAGCCGTCTTGGCCACTTGAAATCAAATGCTACCGTTTACGATAACTGGGCAGATACATCCAGCGGCAAAAATGCTGTTGAAGCAGGCTTGACTGACGCTGTTTACTATATCAAAGCGCAAGTGCAAGTAAACGGAACAACCTATTACAAAATCAGTAAAGAGCCAAGCAGTACAAAAGGTGTCGTCGGCTGGGTCAAATCCACCGAGATGTCGACGCATGAACATACGACCATCGATAAGACTGCCAAGACATTCTATGCGAATGGAAAAGGCAGCTCCTATGCAAAAGCATGGGGCGGAGCGAAGGATTTGGTCGTAAGTGATATGTCCAAATATGAAGGAAGCACATTCCGTGTCAACCTGACGGAAAAAGTCGGCAACAACATCTGGTACCGCGGTGTCCTGGATGGGAAGACGATGTGGCTGCATGAATCATATGTAGTCGAGAGCTATAACAAAGAAACGCAATATGACTTGACGCTGGAGGAAGCGGTGGCCATTCAAAGAACTGCATCTCCGCAGACAGATAGTGAATATAAAACATATGTCTCCGCTCAATACATCAATAGCAATAATGAAGTGACAGCGGATCTCCTGAATGTACGCGGCGGTCCGAGCACAAGTTATTGGGTAGTAGGGACATTGTCCAAAGGGGCGAAAGTCAATATCATTGGACAAACTGGCAGCTGGTACCAAATCGAGTTCACCAATTCCCGTCAATGGGTGAATGCCAGCCCTTCCGATGTCGAGTATTATCTTGATCCGAACAACTTCATCAATGATGAAAAGCAGCGTTTCCAGTTCCTTGATCTGACGAGATCAAGTGGGGCGGATGCAGCTACGCTGAATAAGTATCTGGCTGGAAAAGGGACGCTTGATGGACAAGGACAAGCATTCATCGATGCTGCCAAGCTATATGGCATCAATGATGTCTACTTGGTGTCCCATGCCACTCTTGAGACAGGCAATGGTACATCCACACTGGCTCAAGGAGTGAAATATAACGGTACAACAGTCTATAACATGTATGGCATTGGTGCGTACGATGATTGTCCCGTTCAATGCGGTGCCAAACGGGCGTATGACGAGGGTTGGACATCCCCATATCTCGCCATTGTCGGAGGAGCACAGTATATCGGGAATGGCTACATCAATTCAGGTCAAAACACATTGTACAAAATGCGTTGGAATCCTGAAGCAATGGCTGAAACCGGTACTTACGGCAAGCAATATGCCACTGACATCGGCTGGGCATCCAAGCAAGTTTCCACCATGTATAATCTGTATCAAAATCTAGGTATTTATACCTTGTATCTTGATATACCACACTATCGTTAAATCAGGAAAGCACATTATCCAATGCGGATAATGTGCTTTTTTGTTAATTAATATTTCAAATTGTAAATTTTTTGTCGATATATTATGAGAAAAGGTTTTTAGCAATAATTTTACATCATTTTACTTCCTAATCCAGAATGGCCAAAAAGGGGGCAGGCGGAGAAATTGATGGCTATGATCATTTTCAAATACGGGAACAGAGGGCAGACATGAAAAAAATAATAAGCGTGATGGTTGTCTTTGCAATATGTTTTAGCATTATGCCGGCGGGGATTTTTGCACAAGGGCATGATGTTCAGAATACAGAAGATGTTGCGAGTGATCCGAATGATACCAGCGTGACAGGGGAAGAAAGCTCCGAGGATACGCTGAGAGAGGATCAAGCTGAAACGGATGTATCAGAAGAGGGCGATTCGTCAGCTGAAGCTGAGGCTCAGGATGAAGCAGCAGCCGGACAGGAACAATCGGATCAGCCAGTGACAGAAGAGGCGGAAGTGAAGGTCGAGTCAGCAGAACCGTCAGGAAAACAAACCGGAACCTCTGTAACAGAACAGGCTGAAGCAAAAGAGCCGGAAGCTTCAGGGCAGAAGGAAGAAGAGCCGAAGTACAACGAGCTCGGGATCAAAGAGGGTACGATGGTTTACGGGATGGATATCAGTAAGCTATCGGCAGAGCAGCTGCAGTACATACCAATAGACTGGCGCGATGGCATCGATGAAACCGAAGCGGAATCCACTTCGGAGCCAAGGATCTCCAAACGAGCAAGCTATCCGGATGTAAACGATTGGATCAAAAAGAACTCGCCAGCCGCTGCCTCTATTGAATATGAACATAAGAGTCAGTTCGCCAGATTCAATTATCGGTACGGGAGAGGAGCGGTGGAAGGTGTCGTAGCACATGAAACTGCCAACCCGAATTCCTCCATCCGATCAGAAATGAATTATATGGTGAAAAACCATCATAATGCTTTTGTTCATGCATTCGTCGATCATGGCAATATCATTGAGATCCATCCGACAGATCTAGGTGCATGGGGAGCCGGTTATTATGCAAACCAGCGCTTTGTCCATGTTGAATTGGTCCGGGAAAATAATTTTGAAGATTTTGCTGAATCAATCAACAATTATGCAGACTATATCGCGTATGTTTTGGCTAAATATGATCTTGGTGTGACAAGTGCGGAAGCGAATGGAAGAGGTACATTGTGGTCGCATAATGCGGTCAGCAAGTTCCTTGGCGGTACGAACCACGTCGATCCGCATGGATACTTTGCACAATACGGATACAATTGGAATGACTTCGTCAAGCTTGTGACCGAGAAATATAATCAAAAAGCAATCAAATACAGCAAAACCAGCAAACTGGGTCATATCAGATCTGCAAGTGCGAGAATCTATCCGAATCTGTCGAATCTGTCCAGCAGCACCCAAGCAGGAAGCGGTAAGACAAATCAAGTTTATTACATCAAGAAAGAAGCAAGTGTCAACGGAACTACTTATTATCTAATGAGTACGGAACCAAGCGTTTCTGCCGGAACAATCGGCTGGATGAAAGCCAAAGATGTAAAAGTGCATGATCATAAAGGTGTCAACCGTGATAAATCCATGTACACAATCAAAGGAGTCGGGGAAGCCTTTGACAAAGCGTGGGGCGGCTCCAAGAACAAAGTATATGACTTGGCATCGATGAAGGGACAGGTATTCACTTCCAATCTCACCGAGAAAGTCGGAAATAATACCTGGATACGCGGTATGCTCAAGGGCAAGGAAGTATGGGTGCATGCCAGCTTTGTTACAGATAAAAGAAAAGAAAGCAATACAAGCAAGCTGGGCCATCTGCGGACGGGTGCCAAAATTTATGAGGAAGCCAAGACATCGGCAGCATATCGAAATGCCGGAAGCGATGATTATAATCAGGTTTATTACATCAAAAAGCAGATCGAAAGAGATGGTCAGCTGTTCTATCTGATCAGTTATGCTCCGAGCAGGACGAAGGACGTGGTTGGCTGGGTCAAAGCAGAGCAGATCAAAACACATGCTCATACAGGTGTGAGTAAGCAAGCGCAGACGCTCTACTTGACTGGTGCCGGCAAATCATACAATAAAGCCTGGGGAGGCAGTAAGAACCTCGTTAACAGCAACTTATCTGCATCAAGAGGGAAAGCCTTCAAAGTGAACCTTACAGAAAAGGTCGGAAATAATATTTGGTACCGAGGCACACTGGATGGCAAGCAGATGTGGCTGCATAGTTCCTATGTGTCCGCCAAGGAAGAAAGCAAGATAAGCAGGCTTGGTCATTTGAGGGCGAAAGCGCTCATCCTGACTGCGCCTGGTATTGCAGCGGGGGCAAAGGATGCCACTGATGGCTATACGAATCAAGTTTATTACATAAAGAAACAAGCGGTATTCGATAAGAAAACATATTATTTGATCAGCCATGAGCCCAGCAGCACAAGCGGAACAATTGGCTGGGTGGAAGCAAGTCAAATGAAGGTATATTCCCATGTGACTGTCGATAAGGAAAGCAAAACATTTGCAGTCAGGGGGACAGGCAGCGCCTATACAAAAGCCTGGGGCGGATCAAAAGATTTTGTTTATGATCTCAAGAACCATGCCGGCAAGGAATTCAAGGTCAATCTGACAGAGAAGGTCGGAAGCAACATGTGGTACAGAGGATTGTTGGAAGGAAAAGAAGTGTGGATCCATTCAGCATATCTGAAATGAAAAATCGCACCATGCCAGTGAGCGTGGTGCGATTTTTTGTTACAAAATGCAGGAATTAGTTGTAAAATAAAGAGAGTGTTAAATAAGTGTAAATATCGGAGGACAAAATGAAGTTGAAGTATACAATCGCAATTCCCGTTTATAATGATGAAAATACAATCAGAGAATGTCTGGACAGTATCATCAACCAAACTATCGATAATGACAAATTGGAAATCATCTGTGTAAATGATGGTTCTACTGATCAAAGTCCAGCTATCCTTGAAGAGTATAGCAATACATATAGTTTTGTGCGTGTGGTGCACCAAGAAAACAGTGGTTCACCGAGCGGCCCGCGAAACAAAGCAATTGAACTTGCAACAGGTGATTTCATTTTCTTTGTAGATGGTGATGATTATCTTGGTGAAGAAGCTTTGGAGCGGATGGAGGAAAAAATCCTTCAATACGATAGCGATATCGTAATCGGAAAGTATGTCGGCATCAACAGGGGGGTTCCGCAAGCCATTTTCCGGAATCCCGATAATTTCAGTTTCTATGGCTCCAATGCGATGTATACGGTGAGTGTGCAGAAGCTATTTCGTGTAAGCCTGCTGCGGGAGCATAATATCCGATTCCCGGAGCATTATTCATTGGGGGAGGATCAGCCATTCATTATCCAAGCCTATGCATATTCCAACTCCATATCCATTGTGAAAGATTATCCGTGCTATTATTTGACGAATAATCTTACTGTTGGACGGGAGCAGTTGACGAAAAAACCGATTACTGGACGCATTTATATGCATCAATTCGAAGAGACGCTTGCAGCAGTCGCGAGCTTGAATCTTCCGAAAGAGAAAAAATTGCGCACTTACTATCAATATTTGACTCGTGTGTTGAACATCGAGCTTCGGACGACGATTACACGGTCATTTCAGATGGAAGATAAGCAATTCATCTTTGATTCCTTGAAAGCATTGATCAAGCAGCATAATTTCCTGGAGATTTATCCGAATTTCAATACAAGGGAGAAGCTTCTGCTGCGGATCATAGAGCAAGGGGATCTTGAAGATCTCATCAATTTCTGGTATGCGGAGCGTCATCCAGGCAATATGCAAGTCTTCCATGGTTTGATTTATCCGAAGGCAGAGAAAGCTTACGAATTAGCCAAGGCTGAAACATTGTCCTTCCATCGTTCCAACAAGCTTGCAGCTGCTGTGACACGTATACAGAAAAAAGCAGAAGGCTTGCTGATAGAGGGGTACAGTTATCATACCCTTGTCGATGCTTCAGAGGAGCAGCTTTTCCTGAAGCTAAGTGACAGGGATAGTGAACGTGTGACGTCACTTGCGGTTCAAAAAGGAGCCTATGACACAGACAGCCCGATTCCTGTGAATCCTGAAGTGATGCAGGAACAGATCATTTCCCTGTTCCATGTTGTCATCCCATCATCGGCATTGGAAAGATTGGATGCCGAGAATGGCATCGTCGATCTGCATCTTATCAGCAGAATCGAGAACTATACAGCCATCGCACGGATCATTGGGGAAATACCGCAGCATTCGACTGCCAAGCTCACATCCTCGAAGCAAAAAAATCATTTGTTGAATGTGACGACCTATGATACGAAGCACGGCAACTTATCCTTCAAACTGAAGGATACGGCAAAAAAGAAACCGAAACAGCCAAGCAAAAAACAGCGTGTCGTCAACAAAATCAAGCGGATGCTGAGGGCTTGACCTGGGTTATCGTTTCAAAAAACATCCGTGTTATGCTATCTTAGATGAACAATAATTCCGCTTAGGAGGACACAGCAATGAAAACACCAATCTTCGTCTTCAACTCATTGAATGTGAAACGCGGTGGGTTGACAAAAGCGGTATTGAAACGTGCCAACCTCTTGGCAGACCATTACGCTGAGGTTGTTTTCTTTACACTTGCTTATCAACAGGATCATAAAAATATCATTGAAAAACTTTATGAATCCGGACAGCTGGACAGGCGCATCAAGGTGAGGAATTTCTACACCGACCTGCTTGGTGTGGAGCTTGTGACAGCGCCTGTGCAAATGCCGGTGGAGCTTCCTGGATACAGTCATATTGTCGATAAGAAGAGTAAATTGCCTGCTTATCGCTATTATAATAATGGGTTGTATGAGCAATACCGCCGATTTGAAAAAGATGGTTCACTTAAACTGATTGATTATATGGATGAGAGCCGTACAAGACAGCGAAGGGAAGAATACCTTCGCAATAATCGCCTTATCAGGGCAAGTCATATGGACATGACTACCAATAAACCTAAGCTGCACAGATATTTCCATACAGACGGTACCTGCAAGGTTGCCGTTTGGATCGATGAATCTGGCGAGGAAGGCAAAACGATCTTGTTTGACCATGACAAGGAATTTGCCAAAGTGCAGCATGCCTATGCCTTTTGGATCGAGGAGGCTGTAAAAGAGTATGAGGAGCCAGTCCTATTGTCGGACTCCAGGAAAACGGACGAAACGGTTCTGCGGGTGAAAAGCGATGTCGAGAAAATCGGAGTCGCGCATAGTTCCCATATCGCTGCCCCGTATAAAGATGACTCCGAGACGAAAATTACATGGCATGCTTTCTTCGAGGGAATCGATGATTACGACAAAGTGGTTGTCTTGACGGAGCATCAGAAGAAGGATATTATTTCCAGGTATGAAGTGGATCCAAATAAACTGCATGTCATTCCGCATGCTGCCCCGCCGACCGTACCTGCTTCAGGGGAGAGTGTGGATCCGCATCTAGCAGTGTCCCTGTCCAGGTACTCGCAAGAGAAGGCTGTCGATGAAGGCATCCGTGCCTTCCGTCATGTGGTTGACAAGCTGCCGGATGCCCGTTATCACATTTACGGCTTCGGACCATTGGAGTCACAGCTGCAAAAACTGATCGACGAATTGGGACTGCAGGATAATGTGAAGCTGATGGGCTTCACCACCGATCCGGCAGCTGCCTATCAATCCGCAGCCTGCTCGATCCTGACATCCAATTATGAAGGATTCGGGATGGTACTGACAGAGAGTATGGCGGTGGGAACACCAGCTATTTCCTATGATATGAAATATGGACCACGGGAAATCATCCGCGACGGAGTGGACGGCTTCATCGTGGAACAAGGCAATCAGCAGCAGCTTGCTGACCGGATCCTTTCCATTATGGAGGATCCGGCACTGCGCAGTGAAATGGCAAAGAAAGCAGTCGATATCACAGGGCGTTTCAGTGAGGAAAACTATGAACAGTCTTGGATAGAGCTATTTTCTTCGCCATCCGAGTCGAATAGTAAGAAGAGATCACTATTCGGTTTTTTGAAAAAATAATCCATTTCATATTGGATATCAACAAAATGCTTGGTACGGTGCTTCATAGCATACCAGTAGGAGGAAAAAATGATGAAGACCCCTATATTCGTGTTCAATTCACTGAATGTGGAGCGAGGCGGCCTGACGAAAGCAGTGATGAAACGGGCGAATATTCTCGCAGACCATTACGGGAAAGTTGTTTTCTTCACACTGGCTTTTCAGCAGGACCACAAGAATATCATCGAAAAGCTGTATAAATCCGGACAGTTGGATAGAAGAGTGGAAGTAAGGAACCATTATACGGATCTCTTGCATATCAGCAAAGTCGATGACCCGAAGGAAGCATCCGTTGAAGTAGGGCAAATGCATAAGATACAGGATAAAAATAGCAAGCAGCTTGCTTTTCGTTATTATGAGGACGGCATCTATAAGCAATATCGCCGTTTCAATGGAGACGGAACGCTGAAGCTGATCGATTATATGGATGAAAGCCGCACCCGATTGCGCCGGGAGGAGTATTTACGTGATGGCCGCCTTGTGCGGACAAGTCATATGGATAAGCTGACGAATAAGCCTAAATTACACCGTTATTTCCTGGAAGATGGTACATGCCGCATCACCGTTTGGGTGAATCCATCCGGCAGCGAAGGCAGGGTCATCGTTTTCGGTGAGGAAGATATCGAATATGAATCCATCCATCATGCATATGCTGCCTGGATCGATAAAGCGGTACGGGACTATGAGGAGCCAGTTCTCATGTCCGATTCAAGGAAGACGGACGAAACAGTCCTGCTCGTCAACGCAGATGCGGAGAAAATCGCTGTCGCGCATAACAACCACTTTGAGCCGCCTTATGATGAAAGTGCGAAAACGAAGAAATCCTGGAAGCATTTCGTGGAAGGCATCAATTCCTTCGATCATGTGGTCTTCCTGACACATGAGCAGGAGAAGGATATCACCTCTCGCTATGATGTCACGACGAAGCTGCATGTCATTCCGCATGCAGCTCCTGCAACACCAGCTGCCAAGCTTGCATATCAGCCGAAGGTGGCTGTCACGCTGGCTCGTTTTGAAGGCCAGAAGCGGCTGGATGAGGGAATTGCAGCGTTTAAGCATGTCGTGGAGGAGATTCCGGATGCGGAGTACCATATCTATGGCTTTGGACCGCTGGAAGAAGAGCTGAAGGCTCAAATCAAGCGTCTTGGCTTGGAGGGGAATGTGAAGCTGTTAGGCTTCTCCTCTGATCCGGCAGCTTCCTATCAGTCCGCTGCCTGCACCATTTTGACGTCCGATTTTGAAGGTTTTGGTATGGTCCTGACAGAGACACTGGCTGCTGGTACTCCTGCAGTAGCTTATGATATCAAATACGGACCCAAAGATATCGTAAGAAATGATATCGACGGTTATCTGGTCAAAAAAGGCGACCAAAAAGCGCTTGCCGAAAAAGTGGTGGCCATCATGAAGGACCGCGATCTTCGTGACAGACTTTCAGCCAGGGCGACGGAAGTCATCGAGCGATTCAGTGAAGAGAGCTTCAAGAAGGATTGGGTCGAAATGTTCGGTCAAACCTACACGCCGACAGAGGATGACAAGCCGACGGAGAAGAAACGATCGTTCTTTGGATTTGGCCGTAAATAATGAAAACAGCCGGTATATTACCGGCTGTTTTCTATTTGTGTAAATTCTATGTGAATAATTGTAAAGTTTCTGTTTTCATGGCATAATGAGTAGGTCTATCATACGAAGATTCCTACCAGATGGTTTGATCTTGAAAGGTTGTTACAAGTGTGTCAAATCAAGAAATCGTAGAAATAATGGATATTCCTTTCAATAAATTAACGCAAAAAGAGCTATTGCAGCAGCATCTCTACCCGCGGATCGATTCCGGGGAACGCACGTATATCGTGACTGCCAATCCAGAGATCGTCATGCAGACAAGGGAAGATGCAGCGTATAAAAAAAGCGTCAAAAGCGCTGATTATATCATTCCGGATGGAGCCGGGGTCGTCATTGCTTCCAAAATGCTCGGCAGCCCCATCGAAGAGCGCGTCACCGGCTTCGACCTGATGTTCAAGCTGCTCAGTTATGCCGAAAAGCATAACCTCAGCTGTTATTTCCTTGGGGCCAAACAGGAAGTGAATGAGCGGGCCGTAAACCGGGTACGCTCCCAGTATCCTGGTATCCGCATCGCAGGAAGCCACCATGGCTATTTCAGCGAGGACGAAGACGCATCGGTGGCAGGGCAAGCGGCGGCTGCAAAACCGGATTTGATTTTTGTCGCAATGGGGTTCCCAAGGCAAGAGAACTTCATCGCAGCGAATCAGCATCTGTTCGAAAAAGGTGTATTCATGGGTGTCGGCGGTGTATTCGATATACTGGCCGGTGAAATGAAACGCGCACCGCGAGCATGGATAAAACTGAATTTGGAATGGCTATACCGTCTGATCAAGCAGCCTTTCCGCTGGAAACGAATCCTTAAGGCATTCGAATTCATGTTCCGTGTATTGATACGCAAATAAAAGACCGAAAGGCATATGATTGCCTTTCGGTCTTTTTTAGTTGGATGAGCCTGCGATGGCACGCTCGCGATATGCTTCTTTTTCTTTCTTGGACATCTTCTTATATTCGTTGAGGAATTGATCGTATCTGGGGATGACTTCATCAATGGAGCCATATTCCCGGACTTGTCCGAATTCCAGCCAGAGGATTTTATCGCAGAACTGTTTCATCTGTCCGAGCGAGTGACTGACGAATATCATTGTCTTGCCCCTGTCCTTGAATTCATGCATTTTAGCAAGGCTCTTCTCGGCAAAGGCTTTATCTCCTACGGACAAAGCTTCATCGATGATCAGAATGTCAGGGTCGATATTGACAGAGATGGAGAAACCAAGACGTGATTTCATCCCGCTGGAATAGTTTTTCACCGGCTGGTCGATAAACTTCTCCAGCTCGGCAAATTCGATGATCTTCGGTTCAAGCTCGGCAATTTCCTTTTTGGTCAAACCAAGCATCAAGCATTTCAGCTCGATGTTCTGCCTGCCTGTCAAATCACCCTTCAAGCCTGCAGAAACAGCAATCAAAGCCGCCTCCCCATTCAAGGTGACAGAGCCGGTCGTCTCCGGCACGATGCCGGCAATGATATTGGAAAGTGTCGATTTACCGGATCCATTGATGCCGATGAATCCAACTACATCGCCTTTTTCAGCTGTAAAGCTGACATTGCGCAAGGCGTAGAAGTCTTCCCCGTATTCTTTGGGGAAAATGATATCCTTGATACGATCCGAGCTTTTGCTATATAACTTATATTTTTTGCTTACATTTTCAACGATGATTGATTTATCCATAAAAATCCCTTTCTAATTAGAGAAAGTCGATAAAGTGTCTTCTGAAACGGACGTGCAAGGCAGCACCGATCATGAAGATGATTGCAGTGACTACCCAGAAATAGATGGTGTATTCCCATGAATTAATGAAATACCAGCCATTCTGCCCCATCAATGACGCACGGTAGCCCTCGACGAGATAATAAAGCGGATTAAGCTTCATCACTATAACCAAGGGATCAGGAAGCTTGTGGGAGACCCAAAGGATAGGCGTCAGATATAACACCATTCTCAGAGTAGCTTGCAGAAGCAGCTGGATATCCCGGATAAGGGTTGTAAGAGTCGTCATAAGCAGCACGAATGCATAAGTGAATGCAAAGGTCGCAATCATGAAATATGGTAACTGCAGCATATAAATGCTGATTGGATAACCAGTGATTTGCATCAGGATTATTGTCAAAACTACGAGTATCAGATGTGGATAGAACTTAGAGAAAATCGTGATATTTGGAATCACGCTCATCGGAAAATTCATTTTTGATAACAATCGCAGTCTGCTATAGATTGATTTAGCACCCTGGGTTGCTGCCGGCTGGAAAAACATCCAGATGATCAGACCAGAAACGAGCCAAGGGAAGAAGTCGAAATAGCCGCCTGAAGGATTAGGGATCTTACGTCCTTCACCACCGCTGATCAAATAACCGAAAACAAGCCAGTAGATGGCGATTTGAATAACAGGGCTGATTATTTCCCAAGCCAATCCGAGATAGTTGGCATTATTGTTATTCCTAAGTTCATAAAGCGAAATACGTCGAATGAGATGAAAATGCTTGAATTGTTCTTTTAGAACAGTGATTGCTGATTTCATGAGAAAGTCCTTCCTGCTAGGATGTTCTTTTGTTCAGACCTCTTAAATTATACTAGCAACAACCTTAGAAAACAATTTTAATTTACATTGGCTTTACAATGGAGCGTAAGGCATCAAAAGGAACTGCCACCCGGTAAGAAGGGTGGCAGTCTTGTTTTGGTTATGGCGTTGTCGCAGTTCCTGTCGAACCGACTGAGGTACTGTCATTTGTGCCGGTACCTGTCGAATCATCGTAGGTCGAACCGCTGGAACCGCTGGTTGTACTGTCGGAGGCACCTGTATCATAGCTCGAAGTGCCGCTTGATTCTGTGCTGCCATCTGTAGCAGAACCAGTGCCGGTCGTTCCGGCAGATCCAGTGTTTCCAGTCGTTCCAGTGGTGCTGTCAGTCGTCCCGGCATCAGAACTGCTGCCGGTCGTGCCAGTGCTGTAGTCGGTTGATCCGGTGCTTCCGGTAGTACCGTCGCTTGTCGTCCCGGTACTGTCAGTGGAAGGATCTGTTGTACCATCCGTTGTTCCGGTACTATCATAAACCCCGCTGCCATCTTCCGTTTCCACGCTATCGGTGTCCACTTCCTCGGGCAATCCGAGATGTTCCCGAAGCTGCTTCTGGACATCTGCGAGGGAAGTTGGGTCGACCTGGTAGTACCAGATGCCATCGGATAGTTTTCCGCCGGTGCCGTCCAGATTCAAGGTGTTGATCGTCAGGTCATTGCTTGTGCCGTAAGAGATGAAGCTCTTGATCTGGTCGAATGTCAGGCTTGTGCTCAGGTTGTCCCCTACATCCTGAATCAAATCGTCATATTTGAATACCGAGCCGGCAGATGATGCTTTCGTTATCATGGCCTTGATGATCTCCTGCTGGCGCTTTCCGCGTTCGATATCATTATCATAATGGCGGGTGCGCGCAAGGGCCAATGCTTCTTCGCCATTGAGTTCCTGCAGACCAGCCTCCAGGTGGATGGCATCTTTCTGGTCCTTCGAGTTCTGCTCATACAGCTCGTATGGAACATCCACTTCTATACCGCCTAGTGTATCGATGATATCCATGAAGGCGTTGAAGTTGATTTCAGCATAATAATCCACTGGGACGTTAAGGAAATTCTCGACGGTTTCCACACTGGCCTGGGCGCCGCCATATGCATGCGCATGGGTGATTTTCGTCTTGCGGTTCACTTCAGGTACATAAACGTATGAGTCGCGCGGGATGCTCAGGAGATCGACGCTGTGCTCTTCCTTATTGAAAGTGGCAAGGATCATCGCATCGGAGCGGGAATTCGACTCATCACGTGTATCGCTGTCATCCACCCCCATGAATAGAATCGATACATTATCCTCGACGGGATCGACTGCTGCATCGCGCAATGCCGATTTATCCCGCGCATCGTCGACATGGGCATTCTGGATCGCATTGGCTGCAGAGGTCCATAGATGTGCAGCATATGCAGCGCCTCCGGCTCCAAGGATCAGGATCGGGATGAGCAGAAGCATCAAAACTCGTTTTTTATTTACTTTTTTCTTCACTATTCGCCTGGGAGGCTGCGGTTGGTAAGGTGACCTTCTCGACATGATTAAACTCCTTTTTTTACTGATATATCTGAATGTTTATTCATTGAATTGCTGGTGAAGTCTACCTATAATCAGAACATGCTAACCTTAATTGTACTATGAAACAGTTACAACGTAAAATTACTATTATATTACAAGGACATCCCGCTTGCAGCTGGGAAAGTGCGGGGCTGATGACCTTTTTTCTAAACTTTTTCCACACTTTTTTGGGGCGCATCCCGATTATAGCTGTGAAAGGAGGGAGGAATATGGCAGTCATCGCAACACATGATAATACACGCCTCAGCATTGTTTTTTTCGATGGCACCGATCCGGAGACAGGCAAGGACAAATACAAAACAAAATCTTTTAACAACATCAGGCTTGATGCGACACCGGATGAACTGCATGCATTCGCGGATGCATTAGTACCGCTGCAGCAGCGGGAATTTTACGCAGTGGAAAAGAACGACCACTCCATTCTGCGTCAAGAGTGATTCGACAAAAAAAGGAGGAATGATGCATGAAGAAACTGGATCTGCAGTTTTTGAATGAAGAGGGCAAGACAGTGACCATCAGCCTGGAGCAGCCAGTCGAGCCATTCGACGAGGCGGCGATCAATCAGGCAATGGACACTGTCATCGCACAGAATGTCATCTCATCGAGCGGCGGAGCGCTTGTCTCAAAAAAAGCAGCCCGCATCGTCGATCGGACCGTACAGGAAATATTCTGATCCATAAGGAGTGCGTGCTCAGGGAGCTGCACTCCTTTTTTATGAGAAAGGAGGCGTTCCGATGGAACCATGGCTTGCAATCATAAAGGAATTCGGATTCCCGGCCGCTGTGACCTTCTATTTGATGCACCGGATCGAAACCAAACTGAATACGCTGATTGCTTCCATCCATAGTCTGCCGGAGAAGCTGAAGTGAACTGTGTTTAATGATATCGGGACCGCAAATGACTTTACTGACATCCCTCTGGAAAGCAGCGAGTTGCACTGGAAGATTGACGGATGTTGTGCAAGAAAGCAAATAGGCCCTACAATGTAAAAAATGAATATAACTAAAGAGAATCCAGATCCAAGCCTATAATTGATGTAAGAAAATCCTGCCGTTGCTGTGGAAAGGAAGGACCAATGATCCTTAAGGAAAATGATTTCTTTGTTGGTTTGTGGAAGGCCATTCTGGTTTCGGGCCTGTTTTATGCAGGTCTGCTGTCCATGTATTTTCTGTTCACGAGATAATCGTCTGTGCAGAGCGATCAGGTGCTGAAATGACTTATCTGCGGGCGGTACCGTATTAAAAAATGTTCGAAGGATGCCATTGAATCGGCATCCTTTTTTTGCCCTGCAACATTACAAAATCTTCATGTATATTTAACAGCAGCTTCACGGCTGTAAGCTATGATGACAATCATACATATTCTAATGATGGTCGAGGTGGCAGAAATTGAAGCGTTGGAAGAAATGGACAGCCATGTCGCTGGCGGCGGCAAGTTTGACGATACCGGCCGTAGGGCATGCAGAAGACCTGAAAGCCTACAGCCAAGATCGAGGACAAGCACTTCAAGTAGAACAGATTGGCCGCTATGACAGCGGCAGCGGGATTGGAGAAGGCGGTACGGAGATTGTTGCATATGATAGTAAGACAAAACGCGCTTTCTCGGTGAATGGGGCAGCGAGAGCTTTGGATATTTTGGATTTAAATGGATTGAAAGAAGGAAATGAAGAGATTCCGCTGCTTAAGCGTGTTCCGCTTGAATCATTCGGAGTGAGTGCTTCTGATGTAACGAGTGTCGCCATCCATCCGGAAGGGGAGTATATCGCAGTCGCTGTCCCAAGTGAGGCAAAGACCGATCCGGGTCATGTCGTATTGCTCGATACCGATGGGAATAGACTTGCCAGTGTCGAGGTCGGGGCTTTACCTGATATGGTGACCTTCACGCATGATGGGACGAAGGTACTCGTTGCCAATGAAGGGGAGCCTTCGGATGATTACACTGTCAATCCGGAGGGTTCTGTGAGCATCATCGATGTTGCAGATGGATTGGACAACCTGACAGCGGAAACGGCAGAATTCACTGATGACATCGTGGATGAGGATGTACGCAAAGTAAATCCCGATCCGGAAAACTCTTCATATGCGGAAAACTTGGAGCCGGAATACATAACCGTGGATAAGGATGATCGTTTTGCGTATGTTGCCATCCAGGAAAGCAACGCGATTGCAAAGCTGGATTTACAGTCGAATCGTTTCACGACGGTGAAGAGTCTTGTATTTAAAGATTTTTCCCAAGAAGGGATGGAGCTCGACCCATCCAATAAGGATGATGGCATTCAAATCGACAATTGGCCTGTACTCGGCATGTATATGCCGGATGGGATGACAGCCTTCGAATCAGGCGGGAAGACATATATCATCACCGCGAATGAAGGGGATGCCCAGGATTGGGAAGGCTTCTCGGAGGAAGTCCGAGCAGCTGATTTGGCGGCAGAAGACGCGTTTGCCTTGAATGCAGATTTGTATGAAGGATATACACAGGAGCAGCTCGATCAGCTAGTGCAAAATGGATTGTTCGAGGATGAGCAGTTAGGCCGTCTGAAGACAAGCATCGCGGCACCGAAAAATGCAGATGGAAAATATGAAGCTGTATACGGCTACGGCGGAAGGAGTTTTTCCATTTGGGATGCAGACTCCTTACAGCAGGTGTACGATAGCGGTGCTGATTTTGAAAAAATAACGGCTGAAGCGATTCCGGAGTATTTCAATACGACAAACGATGAGGACAAGCTTGATAATCGCAGTGACGACAAAGGCCCAGAGCCGGAAACAGTCATCACCGGGGAAGTGGATGGGAAAACATATGCCTTCATCGGTCTGGAGCGGACAGGCGGTATCATGGCTTATGATGTGACCAATCCTGCCAGTCCGGCGTTTTCAACATACTTTACGAGCCGGAATTTCCAAGGAGATGAAGCACCCGTGGATGGTGGCAGCGGGGATGTTGCGCCGGAAGGACTGACATATATCCCGGCTGCCGACAGCCCGACTGGCCAGACGCTGCTGCTGGCGGCACATGAGGTGTCCGGAACGATTGCGGCTTATGCATTGGGGGAGAAGCCGGCGGAACAGCCGGAGCCTGTGCCGGAAGAGGAAACTGCACCACCAGCAGCAGAACCGAATGAGCCGGAACCGGAAGAGCCCGCAGAAGAGGAGGATGCACCGGTAAATGAAGAAGAAATGCCGCAAGAGCAAGATGAGTCTGAGCGGGAGGCAGAGAAAGCAGAAGAACCGGCAGCTACGGGAACGGATAATACGACAACAGAGCCGGCATCCGATGAAGAGGCAAGCGCGGAGACAGCAGCTTCCGCGAAATCAGATACGGATGATGAAAAAGGTCAGCCATTACCGAATACCAGCACCAATGCATTCAATTGGATGCTGGGCGGGGCAGCGCTCGCTGCTGCTGGTGTCATATTCTTTGGAATCAATAAGATGCGCAAGCGCACATGAGGAAAAGCAGTCACCGAATGGTGGCTGCTTTTTCGTTTCTTAGCTATAGTGTTTTGAAAATGTTAGCAGTATAATGGCTATGTATTCGCTTACAAAGGAGGGAGCACATGGCTGTATTATCATTGATTTTCTTGGAAGTAATTGCGCCTTTATTGATTCTCCTTGCAGTCGGCATCATCCTGCAGCGAAAATTTTCATTACAGCTGGGGACCTTGTCCAAGCTGCTGACGTATTGCTTCCTGCCTGTGAACGGTTTTATCAATATGTATCAAAGCAGTATGCCGCTTGCTGTGTTCGGACAAATCATTCTCTTTTTGCTGTTGTTCACGACGTTTTCCATTGGTTTCACGGAGATCACAAGCCGGCTGTTCAAGCTTGAACGCGGGGTTGCAGCCACCTATAAGAATAGTGTGGTGCTGATGAACTCCGGAAATTACGGAATCCCTGTCAGTCAGCTCGTTTTCCAGAACAATCCGCTCGGGGTCTCGATCCAGCTGATCGTCATGGTATATCAAAACCTGCTCACCTTTACATACGGTCTTTACAATATGGTGAGTGTAAAAGCACAGGGAAATGCCATTTTGAAGGAACTCATCCGACTGCCGATGATTTATGCCATCATCCTCGGGGTCTTATGTGCGTCATTCCATATAGACATTCCAATCGTGCTTTGGAACCCGATTCAGTCGATCGCGGACGCCTTCCTTGCTGTCGCCTTGATCACACTCGGAGCACAAGTGGCACAAATCAAACTGCAGCGCCCGCATATTGTACTTTATTTGAGTACGGCAGCCCGGCTTCTGATCGGACCTGCCGCAGCCCTGGGCATCATTTACTTATTGGGATTGGATGGTACGGTGGCGCAGTCGCTGTTCATCGCAAGTTCGTTCCCGACTTCACGGAACAGCTCCATTTTTGCCTTGGAGTATAACAATAATCCGGATTTGGCTGCCCAGACAGTATTGATGACGACCATCCTGAGCAGCATAACCGTCACCATTGTTGTATATCTGGCAGGAATCTTGTTCGGATAAGGATATTTTGATAGCGGAAGATAAAAGTTTTAGGAGGAAAGATACAATAGGATTAACAGAAATGGGAATTCGGGATCGATAAATAGTATAACTCAGAACGGAAATATAGGTTATACTATTTAATCTGTGTGAGGCGTTTATTAGGATGCAAACACAGGGGATCTGCCTGGATCTTGGCAGCAAAAGCTGTGACAGGCTTGTTTTGTCTGCTGCCAATGTATTTTCTTACTTAAAAAAGTAACAAAACTATTGAAATCATTTTTGGAAGCGCATACAATGGATGTAATATATTATGCAACGCTGCTTAGGATTTGGGGGAATTGTTTCAGGAGACGATGAGGGGGATTTAGCATGTTAGCTATAATGGGTTTCTTGATGGTCTTTCTATTCATGTATTTGATTATGACAAAAAAGCTATCTGCGTTAATTGCGCTGATGATCATTCCAGCGATTTTCGCTGTACTGACAGGGCATGCCTCTGAATTAGGGGAGATGTCACTCCAAGGCATCACAGACTTGGCACCAACCGGTATCATGCTATTATTCGCGATTCTTTATTTTGGAATCATGATTGATGCAGGTTTATTCGATCCAGTCGTCGGCCGCATTTTGAAAGCGGTCAAAGGGGATCCGACGAAGATCGTCATCGGTACGGCTGCGCTTGCACTTGTCGTATCCTTGGATGGGGATGGGACGACAAGTTATATGATAACGGTTTCTGCGTTCTTCCCGCTGTATCAGCGGCTGAAAATGAATCCGCTCATCCTGCCGGCAATTGCGGTCATGTGTGTGAGCTTGACCAATATGGTGCCATGGGGCGGACCGACTGCGCGTGCTGCGGCTGCCTTGAATGTGGATGTAGGCGATGTGTTCGTTCCGCTAATCCCGACTATGATCGGCGGGGCAATCTGGATATTCTTCACTGCATTCATCCTGGGTCGCCGGGAAAAGAAACGTCTTGGTGTCGTTACATTCGATGATGCAGAACGGCGCACTTTGCAGCAGCAGGCTGCCACGGTCGATGCTTCGCTGAAGCGGCCGAAGCTTCTATGGGTCAACTTTGCACTGACAGTTGTCTTAATGTTCGGTCTAATCAAGGGCATCATGCCGCTGCCGGTATTGTTCATGCTAGCATTTGCCGTTGCCATCACAATCAACTATCCGAACCTGAAGCAGCAGAAGGAACGTATCGCCGATCATGCCGGCAACGTACTCGCCGTCGTTTCCCTCGTATTCGCTGCCGGTATTTTCACGGGTATCCTATCCGGCACCGAGATGGTGGATGCAATGGCATCCAGCCTCATTTCCATCATTCCGGATTCATGGGGACCAGCATTCAGCATCATCGTAGCAGTCACAAGTATTCCCTTTACGTTCTTCATGTCCAATGATGCGTACTATTTCGGGGTTGTACCGATTCTTGCAGAAGCCGCTGCCAACTATGGCTTCTCGGCAGCTGAAATCGCGAGGGCATCCCTGCTTGGGCAGCCTGTCCACTTGCTCAGCCCGCTTGTACCAGCAACCTATTTGCTGGTCGGGATGTCGAAGGTCGACTTCGGGGAATTCCAGCGATTCACGATCCTGTGGGCGACAGGAACTGCATTTGCCGTTATTGCGGTGGCTATCGTAACGGGGATAATATTCTAGGAAATATAAAAATACCGTCCGGAATGGACGGTATTTTAGTGAGAAGCTTTTGCCGGGCCTCTGCCTGCGCCTGCGGCTTGTCAATCGGCCAGTTTTCTTTATACTTTCAGGGATAAAACTTTAACAGAAAGCAGATTCGACGCAGGTAAAGTTTTTAGGAAGAAAGTATAAGTGCAACTAGGCCTCTGCCTGCGCCTGCGGCTTGGCAGTCGGCCAGTTTTCTTTATACTTTCGGGGCATAAAACTTTAACAGAAAGCAGATTCGACGCAGGTAAAGTTTTTAGGAAGAAAGTATAAGTGCAACTAGGCCTCTGTCTGCGCCTGCGGCTTGGCAATCGGCCAGTTTTCTTTATACTTTCGGGGCATAAAACTTTAACAGAAAGCAGATTCGATGCAGGTAAAGTTTTTAGGAAGAAAGTATAAGAACAACTAGACCTCTGTCTGCGCCTGCGGCTTGTCAGTCGGCCAGTTTTCTTTATACTTTCCAGGGATAAAACTTTAACTGAGAGCAGATTCGACGTAGGTAAAGTTTTAAGGAAGAAAGTATAAGTGTAACTAGGCCTCTGCCTGCGCCTGCGGCTTGTCAGTCGGCAAGTTTTCTTTATACTTTCCAGGGTATTTTAACTGAAAGCAAATACCACGTAGTCAGAGCTTTTAGGAAGAAAGTATAAGTGCAACTAGGCCTCTGTCTGCGCCTGCGGCTTGCCAGTCGGCCAGTTTTCTTTATACTTTCCAGGGATAAAACTTTAACAGAAAGCAGATTCGATGCAGGTAAAGTTTTAAGGAAGAAAGTATAAGTGCAACTAAGCCTCTGCCTGCGCCTGCGGCTTGTCAGTCGGCAAGTTTTCTTTATTTCGCTTTAAAATGTGCCACAGCGCTATAAAAGCGGCGGCCGTTTTCGTCTATATGCATATTGTGAGAGACGTGATGGAGCTCCAGCAGGATTGCTTTGTTGTGCTGGATCTGTTCGTTGATTTTCTTTTCCAAGGTGGCCAAGTCATTTGCTTCGAAGAACTCGACTTTGTCTTTCAGCATTTCCAAATCTAGCATGATTTCGTTCCTTTCTATTACAGCTTTCACCCTATTATATTATGCATGGGATATTTCGGGAAACTGGAATACAGCAGGGAGCAGCTCTGGTTTATTCACAAACAAAGTATCACGTTCGGTATGCTTGTGGCTGATAGGCTCCAAATCCGGGAAGGTCGGCGTGAAATGGAAAATGACCTCGGTAATGCCGTCCTGGGCGACGTAATCTTCTATTTGCTTCCAGACAAGCCGGGTCTGGCTGATCACTTCGTATAAGTGCATCGTCTGCCCGATCTTTTTATAAATCAGCAGGGCGGCCGGCTCCAACAGCTCGATGATCTCGATTTCCGGATCATACAATGTGTGGAAGCCGAGGAGATGCTGGGCATCCGATATGTCGAGAATATCCGACTGCGGGCAGCGTTTGCCATAGCGGTCAAGCAGCACGACCATGTCCTGGGGATTGGCAGCAGGCTGAAGCTTGCGATAATCCGGAACAGGACGGAGCTCAGGGGACACTGGAATGGAAAACAAATATTCCTCGACAGCAGTGAAGCCAAGCTTCCCATAGAATCCTTCCATCCCTGGCCGGGAAAACAAATAAATCAAATCGGTCTCATCCTCATATTGCTGGATGACACGCTGCAGCAGCTTGGTAGCCAGGCCTTGATTCTGATAGCCAGGGTCTGTCATGACAGTGCCGATCTGGATTGCCTTCCTTTTCTGTTTGTGGATATGTACTGTGAGCGCGCTTACAGAAACATTTGCAACGATCTGTGCATCGTCTGCGAAGGCATGTGTATGATAGCGCTCATTCCACAGACCGCTTTCATATAATAATTCAAAATCGAAGCCGAAAGTTTTTCTGGCTAATTTATTAAAACTTTTACGTAAATTCTGTTCATGTGCAAATGCAGTTACTGCTTGCAAAGCAGTCATCATGCATCCCCCATTTCTGACAAACTAATCTGGATTTTAAGATTATTAATATTTCTATTTTATAATAATTTTCGTAATTGTACAGTCTGCGCTATCTGTTGACGCAGAAGGAGAAAACTTCCATAGTAGAATAAGAGAGACGAATGAGGTGATAGTTTTGCGATATGGAGCTATTGAAGCTGGCGGTACAAAATTTGTTTGTGCTGTCGGAGATGAGCATGGGAATGTGGAGGAACGAGTCTCCTTCCCTACAGCAAAACCGGAAGAAACAGTCCAGCAGGTGCTCGGCTTCTTCCGTGATAAACAAATCAAAGCGCTGGGTGTCGGTGCTTTTGGACCGGTCGATGTGAAGGAAGACAGTCCTGGCTATGGTATGATCGGCAACACACCGAAGCTGGAGTGGAAAGATTATCCGCTGCTGTCTGAGCTCAAAAGCAGGCTGGGCGTGCCGGTCAAGCTGGATACCGATGTGAATGCAGCTGCTTTAGGGGAGTATATGCACGGGGCGGCAAAAGATGCCGGAAGCTGCTTGTATATCACAGTCGGGACAGGCATCGGGGCCGGAGCCATCGTCAACGGGGAAACGTTGCGGGGCTTTTCGCATCCGGAAATGGGTCATATGCTGATCAGACGGAGTCCGCATGACGCCTACCCGGGGAAATGTCCGTATCATCGTGATTGCTTGGAAGGCCTCGCCGCAGGCCCTGCCATCGAGGCCCGCTGGGGGGAGAAGGCGCAGAAGCTCTATCACCAGGAGGAAGTCTGGCAGATGGAAGCCTTTTATTTGGCGCAGGCAATCATGAACTACACCTTGGTGCTAAGCCCGGAAAAAATCATCATGGGCGGCGGCGTCATGAAGAAGGACGGGCTGCATGAGATGATCCAGCAGGAGCTGGAGCAGCTTATGCATCAATATGTCCCGCTTCCGGAAAATTACCTCGTCCCGCCTGGATTAAAGGATGACGCAGGTATCGTCGGAGCACTCATGCTGGCAAAAGATGCTCAACGAATAGAGGGATCAGGATGAAGTACTTCGCAGCATTTCTGAAAATGGAGAAGCCGGAATTGAACCAGCAATACCGCCAGGCGCATTTGGATTTCCTGGCCGATATGGATGAGAAGGGGTATATCTTCGCCAGAGGGGCATTTGCTGACGGCGCAGGCGGTCTGGTTATCTATCAAGCAGCGGATGAGGCCGAAGCGAAGCGATTGGCTGAGCAGGATCCATATTTGATCAATGGCGTCCGCAGCTTGGAGCTGCATGAATGGAATAAGGTCTAAACTTTACCATTTCTGTAAGTGAAAGCATGCTATAATTTAATTGATAATTTAGGAGAATCGAGGGATATGCTATGAAAGTGCTAGTTACTGGCGGTGCCGGCTATATCGGCTCCCACGCGGTGGCCAGACTCCTGGAAAAAGGACATGAGCCTGTAATCATCGATAATGTGATGACCGGCCATTTGGCAGCAGTCAACAAGAATGCGGTCTTTTATGAAGGGGATCTTCGCGATGCAGCATTTTTGGATGATGTATTTGCGAAGGAAAAAGTCGATGCAGTCGTCCACTTCGCTGCCAGCTCCCTTGTCGGGGAATCAGTCGAGGAGCCGCTGAAGTACTTCGGCAATAACGTCTATGGTATGCAGGTCCTGCTGGAAGCAATGCGCAGGCATGACGTCAAAAAAATCGTCTTCTCTTCCACAGCTGCTACATATGGAGATACGAATGTCGTTCCATTGACGGAGGATTTGGATACGAACCCGGAGAGTCCTTATGGCGAGTCCAAGCTGATGATGGAAAAAATGATGAAATGGTGCGACAAAGCTTACGGTATCAAATTCGTCTCCCTGCGCTACTTCAATGTCGGCGGAGCACATCCGGACGGAAAGATCGGGGAAGATCACAGCCCGGAAACACATTTGATTCCGATCATCCTGCAAACAGCACTCGGACAGCGGGAATATATCACCATCTTCGGCGACGATTATCCGACAGAGGATGGAACATGCATCCGCGACTACATCCATGTCATCGACTTGATCGATGCCCATCTGCTTGCTCTTGAATATCTGGATGATGGCGGCAAGAGTGATATCTTCAACCTCGGCTCCAGCCAAGGCTTCTCTGTCAAAGAGATGATCGACGTTGCCCGCACCGTCACGGGCAAAGAAATCCCGGCCAAAGTCGGTCCGCGCCGAGCTGGCGATCCGGCAGTCCTGATTGCCAGCTCTGATAAGGCGAAGGAAATACTGGGCTGGAATCCAACGCGCACGGATATGAAGGACATCATCGGTGATGCCTGGAGATGGCATCAGAACCGGCCGAATGGTTATGATGCATAAAATGACACAGCAAAGAACTGCCGAATGATTTCGGCAGTTCTTTGTCTTGCACGGAGTCCATCGGCAGTGACTTTATGGAAAAAGGGGATATAATATGCATGACATTACAACAATCGAACTCATTTTGGAGGATTTCACAAGTTTCATCATACCTTCTGCATGCATAACAACATTGCAGCTGAGCCACAAAGAGCGTCATCCAAGCAATGACCATGGCGATAAAGTATTAGGCTGGCGTGCAGATGGTGTGGTATTGGGATTGAGCAGTGCAGTCAATGTCCCGACGATCATCCAAGGGAGCAAGGTTATGATGCCTTTTGACAGAATAAGAAAGTATGAAGATATAACCCATATCCAAATTGACTATATACATGGGAAATCAGATTATATAACTGTGCCATGGCCTGGAGAAAGCGATATAAGCAATGATATACAGCACTCCATTGTGAATCAGGAGAATGGTGATTTAGAGATTGAGATTGGATAGCATTCGACTTCCCCTCTCTCCTTACCGTGTATAACGGTAAACCAACACATCTTTACCATAGCGTGTCATCGTTTTCCACACCACCATCCCTATTTTCTCCGCAACCCGGCGGGACGCCATATTATCAGGGAAAATCAATGCAATCACACGCGCTTTATCCAATTGATGAATGGCTGTATCCTTAAACGCTGCAGCAGCCTCGGTGGCAAACCCCTTTCCCCAATGATCCGGAGCGATCCAATACCCGACTTCCAGCTCCATCACACCATCGATTTCCTGCGGGACCAATCCTGCATGGCCGATTTTCTCACCTGTGTCTTTCTCGATCAAAACCTGCAGACCCAAGCGATCATCCCCTTTTGTGTGGGATAAATTCCAGTTGAAAAACAAGCGGGCGCCTTCCTTGGTCCTTGGTCTTCCATTTCCGATATAACGGACAACCCTCGGGTCGCCCACCAAGCTTTCCAGGAAAGTCATATCGTCCGAGGTATAAGGACGGATGAGCAGTCGTTCGGTTTCATGCATATTTCAGCCTCCTTTTCGTCGTTTCATGCTTAGAAAACATCGATTCAGGTAATAGGTAATATAGTGATATGATAACTATAGCAGTTCATACATAAAAAAGGAGTGAGGAAAGTGGCAGAAGCGACATTATTGATCGATGCGAAGCAAAGTCTGGCAGAAGGACCTTTTTGGCGGGAAGAGACAGAGGAACTGTATTGGGTCGATATCAACGGCAAGGCCATCCATGCTTACAATACGAAGACGAAGGAGCATCGGGAAATCCCGGTCGATCAGAAAGTTGGCGCGGCTATACTCAAGAAGGATGGCGGCATGATCCTGGCAATGGAAAACGGGATTTATGAAACGGATAGCGAACTGAAAGCAAAAGTGCTGCTTCATAGCCCGGAGACTGACAGACCCTCCAACCGCTTCAACGATGGCAAGGCCGATCCATACGGCAGACTTTGGGCAGGAACGATGCCGGAAAAAGGAAGCGGTTATAAAGGGGCTTTTTATCGGATGGAGCTGGATCAGACGCTGACCCGCATCATTGATGGCATCGGGAATTCCAATGGGCTTGCCTGGAGCCCGGATCACAAGTATTTTTATTACATCGATACACCGACAGGCGAGGTGCAATGCTTCGATTACGACGGAGAGAAGGGGGAAATCAGCAATCCGCGCACAGCTGTTTCATTCCAGGATGGAAAACCGGACGGCATGACGATCGATGAAGAAGGCAAGCTATGGATTGCCCATTACGGCGGCTCCAAGGTCTCGCGCTGGAATCCGGAAACAGGCGAGCGGCTGGAAGATATCCATCTGCCGGTCACCCAAGTGACAAGCTGCACCTTCGGCGGCCCGGAACGGAAGACATTATATATCACGACAGCAAGACAGAACCTGACCGAAGAGGACTTGGAAAAGCAGCCCCTTGCTGGCGGCATATTCGTATACGAGACCGATGTTGTCGGAGCACCCAACTATCGATTCGGAAAATAAAAGAACCGGCGGATGCCGGTTCTTTGTTTTTGGTATTAGAAGTCCGTAAGCGCAGGAGCATTAGGTAAAGAGCCTTTTACAGCTTGATCAGAGAATGAATAACCTGCTACTGAGCTAACTAGGGCAGCAAGTACTAGAAATGCGGCGATGCGTTTCTTTGTCATTATTATCACCTCCTTGAATGGAACATGACGATATTATTCTGATACCCCAAAGCTAATCGGTAATAGTAATTAGCTTTTTCAAAGTTCTTTTCATTACTGTAATATGTTGCGATTTCATCAGCGTATTTTTGCAATTCATACATACGGTTATGTTCTTTGAAATACTCTATTGCGCTTTTTAAGGTAGAGATGTAGCTGTTTGGATTAAAGTTAGCAGCATAGAGTATTTGGAAATGCCAGTAGTAATCTTGGTCATTCTCCTTACCGACTCGCTTCAATCCTATCTCGCAAAGTTCTGCACCTTTTTCGTTTTTTCCTTCGGCAAATGCAATTTTCGCCAGGAGGTATACACTGGATATATAATCGTCAAAATTCTCATGTGTCAGCGTTTTTTCCAAATAACGCTTGGCGGCTGAGTAAAGACCTTTATTTTCATAGAGCAAACCAAGGTTATGATAAATACTCATCTGAACCATTATATTCTGTTTTGTATTGGTATCCTGTAATGCGGAATGCAGGTATTCTTCCGCTAAATCATATTCACCCATATCGATATAATTAAGAGCGATGAGATTCTTCATCCGTGTCAGCTTCTTCTCATAAGCTGGATACAGCTGATAGATATAAATCGCCTTCTCCGCGTAGATAGCGGATCGATTCGTATAATCCAGATAATAAAGCGCAGAAGCAAACAGATCGAAGAATTCCGCTTTTTCTATTTCATCGTGGATATAGCCGAGATAGGATTCGACTTGTCCATATTCTTCGATGGCATTGTAATAGTCTTTTGTCGAATAGAGATACATGCCTTTGAATAGGTGCAGGTAATAGAGATGTTCTTCTTTGAGGTAGGGGGAGAATCCTTCTACTTGGCTGATGAGTTTTTCGGCTTCCGCGTGATTCTTGCAGAGAATATGATGGCGGCTATGGATCAGAAGTGCCAGCTTGACGACGTCGTCATTCGCTTCCCCTTTCGCGAGCTGTTCGGATACTTCCGCTTTCAGCTTTTCCGCTGCTTGGACTTTTTTCAATTTGATGTTCATATACCACAAATTGAGCAGTTCCCTTAGCTCTTCTGAGTTGAATGTGACGTCAGAACGCATCAGTTACACTCCCTAGTCTGTAAGTTTTTGCCTATTACAAGCATAGCATGTTTCCTGGCGGATTTTTATTGGGAAAGTAGGTCGAATTTTGCGACATTAATAAGCTGTTTTCCGTCATGGATATACTTCCTCAGGAAAGCTGAGCTATAATCTGCTAGACATAAAAAGGCCTCCGTCCATTGGAAACGGAAGCTGATGGATTTTAAGAAACGAAAGGCTCCTTCTTTCTTACAGCCTGTGATTTTGTAAGCCGGGCCAGGAATAGGAAGGAGAGAATGGAAGACTTTTGGAATAGGACGCCGATTAGTAAAGGGATGCCTATACCGATGATGGTGTACGGTATGACCCCGTATCGAAGATCAAATAGCATCGCGATGAACATATTCACTGGAACATGGAGATACATGATGGTGACAGTGCGGACGCCCAATCTGCTGATCCAGCCAAACAGTCCATGGCTTGCAATCCGGACGCATACAGACAAAAGCAAAAGGACAAATGATAGGGGGATGATCAGATCCAAAAATATATGGTGGAAGATCCTATACTTCAGGTCGAGCTGAAATATAAATACCCCGAAATAATCCAGTGCAAGGAATGTACTGGAAATAAGGAAGCAGACAAGCAGCACTTTCCAATCCGCCATCCATTTTTTGATCCATGTCTTGCAGTAATAACCTGCTGCAAAATATGCTGCAGTTACAAGCGCGACATCCATATTAAGGGGGAAGGCCATGTCCGGGAAACAGGCTGCCAAAAGATGTGCCAATACATAGCCGCCTCCAATACAGCTTACTTGGATTGCAAGCGTATAGCGGAGCACATATCCGAAGAACAGCCGAGTCAGTAATAGGCAGGTGATGAACCAGAAGACAAGATGTGCGCCTTCCAGGATCTTTCCCCCATAAAGGAATTGGATGGACGTGTGTAACAGGTAGTCAATGGATGGATGAAAAACAAGGAATGATAAAATGAACAAGATACCGTATGAGGCATAAGGGATGAGCAGTTTCTGCATTTGTATCCTGCTCCATGCTTTATAGTTGAAATCCCCTGCGTATTTGAAGATGAGTCCGCTTACAAAAAAGAAAAAGGGCATACGGAACCAGGCTAGAAAGTGGTTTACTTCCAAGTGCCCGGAATGCCCGATCACAACCAAGATGATGCTCAATCCTTTTGCAATATCAATCCAATTTTCGCGATTGCTCATCGATTTAAGGCTCCCTATGGACTTTTACATAAAGTATACAGTACATGTGATTTTCGTTCCATATGGTGCTTCATGCAAGGTGCTGTGTCTCTTTGCGCTGGATGAACCGCAGCCGCAAGAAGAAGCCGATCGCAGCACAGGTCAGTCCGAGTGTGATGCCGACCCAGAAGCCGAATGGTTCCAATGTCGTGAAGCGGGACAGCAGATAGCCGCTCGGCAGACCGACGATCCAATAGGAAATGAAAGCAATGATGAACGGGATGGTCACATCCTTATAGCCGCGCAGCACACCTTGAAGGGAGGCCTGGGCTGCGTCGGAAAACTGGTACATGATCGCAAACAGCATGAACTGCATGGCAAGCAGGACGACAGTGCGATCAGAGGTATAGAAGTAGCTGATTTGTTCCCGGAAAAGGAACAATAGCAAGCTCAAGATACCGATGATGACAAGAGCGGAACCAACACCAAGGATAGCGTATTGTTTTGCATGGTCCATCCGGCGGGCTCCGACTTCATAGGAGATGACGATCGTCATGCCGATCGAGATGCTGAGCGGCACCATGAACATCAATGTCGTGAAGTTCAGCGCTGTCTGATGGGCGGCGATGACTGTCGTATCGAATAACGAACCCATCAGCAAGGTGACGACACTGAAGATACTTGCTTCAAAAAACGTACTGAGCCCCATCGGCACGCCGATTTTCAATTGTTCCTTCCAAGCCTGGAAGGAAATCTTATACCAGCGGACGAACAAATGATGCGTGCGCATTTCCTTCAGCTTGAATGTCAGGAATACACTGGTACCGAAGATGAACCAATAGGTGAAGGCTGTAGCATAGCCAGCCCCTGCCCCGCCTAGCTCGGGGAAGCCGAAGTTCCCGAAAATAAGCAGATAATTCAGCAGCGCATTGATGGGCAAGGCCATCAGCAAAACCGTCATCGATACTCTTGTGTAGCCCTGGGCATCAAAGAAATTACGCAAAACGGCACTGGCAAACAGCGGAATGATCCCGATTGCGAGTCCATGCAGATAATCCGTTGCCACAGTATGTACATCCGCACTCAAATCCATGATCCCGAGCACTGGCTGGAGTGCAAATGCCCCGACGAACAGCACAACCAACGAAATCAAGATTGCCAAATAAAATCCTTGCATGACTGTCCGTCCGACATCGCTGCGGCGGTTGTTGCCGATCAGCTGCCCGACCATCGGCGTGATGGCCAGCATGATGCCGGTCAATCCCGTATAAACGGGCATCCAAAGGCTCGACCCGACAGCCACACCAGCCAAATCATCCGTCCCTGCCCGGCCCGACATCATCGTATCCAGCACCGTCATGGCATTGTAGCTGATCTGCGTCACCAGGATAGGCCATAATATGTGAAAGAATAAAGACGCTTTTTCGCGTAACGTGTTCGTAGGATACATCTGTCCTCCTCCTGTTGTCAAAAAAAAGTGAAATCACAGCAACTAGTGTAACATACCCCCTGATGTAAAGCACTTTTGCTCTGGTGCTAAAGTTTCAGAAAGCCTGTGGATAAGTCGTTTGATTTTCAGCTGGGAGGGTACATAATAAGTAACAGCATCTGCCCAGACAGGAAAGGAGTGGTAAGAAATGACTTACCCTTCATTGACGTTAAG